>JAGBKP010000126.1 GCA_017635875.1 Selenomonadaceae bacterium
TGTATAATTTCATGGTAACAAAAATTAAACGGGTTTTCCTCATCTTTCGAGGAAAACCCGTTTTGTCTACAGTCTGGGGCGCGCTATCTCGATAGAGCGCCGTTTTTTTATTTGTGAAGGAACGAAAGCGTATAATGTCGAATATATATGTGGAAAATCTGATAAATCAAGGATGTGAAATTCGTGGTACGAGAAATTGTGAAGGATGAAGTTTTTCTCAAACAAAAGTCGGATAAGGCAATCAAAGAGGACATTGCCATAGCCGTTGACCTGTTAGATACACTCAAGGCTCACGCTCATCATTGTGTAGGGCTTGCCGCCAATATGATTGGGGAGCGTAAACGCATCATTGCCGTAAAAGACGGAGAGTCCTACCTTGCTATGCTCAACCCGAAAATTGTGAAGAAATCCGCCAAAGAGTATAAAGTCAAAGAAGATTGTTTATCACTCATTGGAGAACGGGAAACAGTTCGCCACGACTGGATTGAAATCAAGTATCGCGATATGGATTTTCGGAAGCAAAAGCAAAAATTTTCGGGATTTACAGCGCAGATTATGGCTATCCAATACAGAAAAATCCACAGCAAAATCGCTATGATGAAACCCGTGTGCATTATGTGAAGTAACCGTTGCACTCATATTGGGACGCGATACAATGACAGAGATATTTTGCGACAGATTTTGGGGAGAGAATAATGGATAATCAAGCCCTTACGCTTTACACAATATATTTCGCCGCCGTCAATCTGGTGGCGTTGATAATTTACGGTTGGGACAAATTTTGCGCCAAGAGACACCATTGGCGTGTGCCGGAAGCGACTTTGCTTATAATTGCCGTTATCGGCGGCAGTATTGGGGCAATGGCGGCTATGTGGCTTTTTCGGCATAAAACTTTACATTTGAAATTTAAGTACGGTGTGCCGTTTATTTTTCTTTTGCAGATTGCGGGATTGGTATATTTGCATTTGCCTTGATAGTGTGTAATTATTCTCGTTAGGAATTATCATAAGGAAGAAGAGCGTAATTTATTAGAAGCGCATCGAAAAGCAGAGATTTTTGAAAAAAAACAGGCATCCGCATAATATCCCCGTTTGACTCATATCGCGAATGGCGCAAATAAACAAGTCGCAAGACCCTCCGAAAGATTTTACGCGTCGCTTATTGGTATGCACCGACGGCAAGGGAAAAGCGGTAAATCGTGTTACTCTTGCAACGGCTTTGAAAAAATATGGCTTAAATTTTCATAGCCTGCGCCATGCCCACGCCACAAAGTTAATCGAAAACGAGGCGATTCCGAAAGACGCAGCGTCGCGTTTAGGGCATACCGACGCGACAATAACGCAAAATCTTTACACTCACGACACGAAAGAAATGCAAAGAAGCACCGTAGAGATTTTCGAGAAAATAATTTTGTAGGCAAGTTTGTAGGCAAATGAAAACGAGTGCTTATGTTTGTTGAGGTTGAGGGGGGTTATATATATGTATCAAATAATTTTATGCGCGGCAGACCACGGCGTTGCGGAAGAAAATGTCAGCGCGTTTCCCGCGTCTATTACAAAAACTATGGTAAGAAATTATCTTCACTATAAAGGCGCGGCTCTAAACGCTTTCGCTTCTCTTATAAACGCGCCCATAATCGTCGCGGATTTGGGTATGCGCGAAAAATATAATCATACGGATTTAGTAAACTTATCAGTAAGAAAAGGAACGCAGAATATAGCAAAAGGCGCGGCTATGACAAAAGAAGAAGCCGCCCTTGCCATTGATAACGGGCGAAAACTTGCGAAAACAGCTATAAAAAACGGCGCAAAATATATTCTTCCCGCAGAAATGGGCATAGCGAACACTACGTCTTCCGCGGCTATGTCGGCGGCGCTTTTGAATTTGCCCGCAGAAAAAGTTACGGGGCGAGGGACAAATATCTCGGACGAAAAATTGACGCATAAAATAAATATTGTAAAAAAAGCCGTGGAGATAAATAATTGCAATAACGCGGACGCGCTTGATATTTTAACCAAACTAGGCGGTTTTGAACTTGCGGCGATAACGGGAATTACACTTGAAGCGGCAAAACACAACGTAAAAGTTATATTGGACGGACTAAATACTAGCGTAGCCGCTCTTATTGCCGCGCGTATGAATACAAATGCAAAAAAAATACTGTTGCCTTCGCATTTGGCGGGAGAGGCGGCGCATAAATATCTCTTGAAAGAACTTGAATTAACGCCCGTAATGGATTTGGATTTTCATTTAGGCGAGGCTTGCGGCTCGTCGATACTTGCGAAATGTATCGAACTTCAAAAAAGCGGCGAAGATTTGCAAATAAACAATAGCTGCGCCGCGCCACGCGCTGAAAATATTTCGGAAAAACAAAAGAAACTTGCAAAAGAAACTATGAAAAAACGTTTTATGGAATTTTCAATGCCGCATCACGCTTTGGGAGCTATAGAAGAAATCGCCGTAACATTGGCTGGAACGCTTGGCGAAGCAAATATAAAAGAAGATATAAAAATAAATAAAGATTGGCTTAATTCCATAGGTGTAAACGGCGAAAAATATCTGATAAACGAAAAAAAAATACCGTATTTAACGGAAGCCTTGGTTAAAGCTACTCTATGCGTAATAAACAGAATGAAAACCTTTGACGAAGCGGTTATATTATGAAAAAATTTTATATAACTTTTATCCGTAAATAAAAAAAACTTTAAAAAATGAAAATTTGATGTATAATCTAAATAGAAGAGAGGAGATATATGATGAGCGAATATTTTATAGCCGCTATGGTGGCGGCGTTGGTTACGCTTTTAACGGGGCCGATACTCTTGCCGATACTTAAAGAATTGAAATTCGGACAGAGCATACGAGCAGAAGGACCGAAAAGTCACGCTAAAAAAAGCGGCACTCCTACAATGGGCGGGATTATAATAATTTTGGGCGTTCTTTCCGGTGTATGCGCCTCTATGTATTCTTCCCCAGCTATGTTTCTTTTGCTGTTTATAACTCTTGGACATTTTGGACTGGGTTTTTGGGACGATTATCTTAAAGTTATAAAAAAACAAAATTTGGGATTAAAGGCGAGGGAAAAATTCTGCGGTCAGACGATAATAGCCATAATTACGGTTATCGTCGCAAGAATGTATCTAAATATAGACACGACACTTTGGATTCCATTTACCTCTAAAGAAATTGATATAGGCGTTTTATACTATCCGCTGGTGTTTTTCGCCATAGTGGGCGCGTCCAACGCGGTGAACTTAACCGACGGACTTGACGGACTCGCGGCAGGGACTGTTGCGATTGCGTCGCTTTCTTATGCGGTCGTTTGCTTTATAACGGGAAACGAACATATCGCGCCTTTCGCTCTTGCAACTTTTGGCGCGTCCCTTGCTTTTTTGCGGTTTAACATAAACCCCGCGAAAGTTTTTATGGGCGATACAGGTTCGCTCGCTCTTGGCGGCGCGTTTGCGGCTATGGGAATTTTGACGCATACCGAACTTCTACTCGTCATCATAGGTTTTGTGTTCGTATGCGAGGCTCTGTCCGTCATTATTCAGGTGATTTCTTTCCAAACAACGGGAAAACGCGTTTTTCGTATGAGCCCCATTCATCATCACTTTGAGCTTGGCGGATGGCACGAAACAAAAGTTGTTAAGGTGTTTTGGGCGGTTGGCGCGGTAGCCGGAATAATCGGCATATTGTCAACGCTTGCGAGGTAAGATTATGGAACTGAAAAATAAGAATGTACTTGTAATAGGCGCGGGAATAAGCGGTTTTGCGGCGGCAAAGGTCGCGAAAAAGTTTGGCGCAAACGTAACTTTAAACGACGCGAAAACGGAAGATAAAATCGAAGGCGATTTAAAATCCCTTAAAGACGCGGGAATAAATTTAATCTTCGGCGAACAAACGGAAAATTTGCTCGAAAACATCAATCTGGTTATCCTCTCCCCTGCCGTGCCCGTAAAAATTCCCCTCGTACAAGCGGCGTACAAACAAAATATTCCCGTAATAAGCGAAATAGAACTTGCATATAGTTTCGCAAAAAGCCCCATAGCGGCGGTCACGGGTACAAACGGAAAAACCACGACCACTACGCTTTTGGGCGAACTTTTAAAGGCGCATTACGAAAAAGTCGGCGTCGGCGGAAATATAGGCACGCCCCTTGTGGACGAAGCGTTAAGAATTGGCGAAAACGGCGCGATTGCCGCTGAAATTTCAAGTTACCAAATGGAGGCGACGAATAATTTTCACCCGAAGGTCACCGCGATTTTAAACGTAACGCCGGATCACTTAAAGCGTCACGGCTCTATGGAAGCATATCAGGCTATGAAAGAGAAAGTTTTCGCCGAAGAAACCGCGGACGATTTTGTCGTCTTAAACTACGACGACGAACGAGTAAGAGGAATGGCGGCGAGAAGCAAGGCAAAAGTATATTATTTCAGCAGAAGAGAGCAGTTTAACAACGGCGTATTCCTAGCCGGAGATATTTTGACGATTTCCGACAACGGCAGTTTAAATCCGCTTTTAACCATAAAGGAACTCGGCATAAAGGGCGCACATAACGTGGAAAACGCGATGGCAGCGGCTATGAGCGCGTATTTAATGGGCGTAACGGTAGAAGAAATGATTCCCGCGCTGCATAAATTTAAAGGCGTGGAGCACCGCATTGAGTTTGTCCGCGAAATAGACGGCGTAAAATATTACAACGATTCAAAAGCGACGAATACGGATTCAGCCATAAAGGCGCTTGAAACCTTTGACGACCACATAATCCTAATCGCCGGAGGCGACGATAAAGGCACTGATTTAACGGATTTCATAACGCTTGCAAAGGAACGCTGCGACGCGCTTATACTCATCGGCGACGCGGCGGAGCGATTTAAAGCAGCGGCTGTTGACGCGGGATTTGACGAAAAAAATATATATTCTGCGGGTTACGATATGGAAAAAGCGTTAAATACCGCAAGAGAAATTGCGACCGCGCCACAGGTGGTTTTGCTTTCTCCGGCTTGCGCCAGTTTTGATATGTATAAAAATTTTGAGGAGCGCGGAAAGGATTTTAAGAGGATAGTGACGGGGTTTTAAGGAGAACACATTGAAAATACTAATATCGGGCGGCGGCACGGGAGGGCATATTTATCCCGCGCTTACGATTATAGAAGCGATACGGGACTTAGAGCCTGCCGCAGAATTTTTATATGTCGGCACAAAACAGGGGCTTGAAAAAGATATTGTCCCAAGGGAGAACATTCCATTTGAAACTATGGATTTATTGGGATTTGAGAGAAAAATCAGCCTTGAAAATTTAAGACGCGGATATATGGCGTTTAAAGGGCTGTTAAAAGCCGGGAATATCGTTGAGAGCTTTCGCCCAAATGTCGCTATCGGCACGGGCGGTTACGTTTGCGGACCTATTCTTTTTACCGCAAGTTTAATGGGCGCGCCCTCGCTTATTCAAGAGCAAAACGCCGTCGCAGGCGTTACCAACAGAATTTTATCTAAAGTGGTGACAAAAATCGCCCTCGGAAACGAGGCGGCGAAAAGATTCTTTCCCGCCGATAAATCTGTCTATACGGGAAACCCTATAAGAAAAAGCGTGACGCTGGGCGATAAAAAAGCGGCTCTTAAAACCTTCGGGTTTACGGAAAATTTACCGACGCTTTTGGTCACCGGAGGAAGTCGCGGCGCAAAGAGCATAAACGAGGCTATGGTCTATATTTTAAAGACAGAAGCCGAAAAAAAGCGTATGCAGATTCTTCTCGTTACCGGAAAATACAGTTACGACGAGATTTTAAACAGTATAAAAGAAAAAGTCCCGAATATTGAAAGTTTGCCCCATATAAAAATTGTCCCGTATCTCTACAATATGCCCGAAGCCCTCTCTATGGCAGATATTGTCGTTATGCGGGCGGGAGCTATCGCGCTCGCGGAAATCGCGGCGATAGGAAAGCCCGCTATTTTAGTACCGTATCCATTCGCAACCGGCAATCATCAAGAGGCGAACGCTCGCGCTTTTGTGGAGAAACGCGCGGCAAAGATGATTTTAAACAAAGATTTAAACGCTGAAATTTTACTTAAAAATATTGAAGAAATTATTTTTGACGAGAGTTTAAGAGCCGCTATGGGCGAAAATATGAAATCTTTAGGAAAGCCGCAAGCGGCAACGGATATTGCTAAATTAGCGTTAAGCATTGCAAAATAGGAGGCGTATTAAATAAAGCTATGAAAACATTAAAAGCGTTAGGCGCGATAAAAAAAATTCACTTCGTGGGAATAGGCGGCGCAGGAATGAGTCCTCTCGCAAAAATTTTGACGGAACTTGGTTACGAGGTATCGGGGTCTGACACGTCTGCTTCTGATATAACGGAAAAACTCGCCGCTTTGGGAGCAAAAATTTACGACAAACAGGACGGCGAAAACGTTCGCGGAAAAGACGCTATCGTGGTGTCTTCCGCCATTCCCTTCGATAACCCCGAAGTACTGGCGGCGGGAGCGTTAAAAATCCCCAAACTTCACCGCTCTGATATAAACGCGGCTCTTGTAAACGAATATAAGGGAATAGCGGTGGCAGGGGCGCACGGAAAAACTACCACAACTTCTATGATAGGCGTCGCGCTTAACGCCATAGGCGAAAGCCCCACCGTGATAGTCGGCGGCGTTATGCCCGATTTAGATACGAACGCCGTTTTGGGGAGCGGAGAATATTTGGTCTCCGAGGCGGACGAAAGCGACGGATCGTTTTTGAAACTTCGCCCGCATATCGCCGTTGTGACGAACGTCGAAAACGACCATATGGATCACTACGGAACAATGGACAATATCCGCGCCGCGTTTAAGGAGTTTATCGAAAATACGGATAAGGACACGGGGTACGCCGTCCTTTGCTATGACAGTTTTGAGCTTAAAAATATCGCGAAAAATATCGACAGGAACATTGTTTCTTACGGCATAGAAAATGACGCGGATATTATGGCAAAAAATATTTCGGCGGGCGAAAACGGAATTACGTTTGACGTTTTTGACGGCGGAGAAAAAGTTATAACTGCCGCGATAAACTTGCACGGAAAACACAACGTTTTAAACGCTCTTGCCCTTTTTGCCGTAGGGAAAATATTAAAAATAGAGCCTAAAAAAATCGCCGAAGGTTTAACGCAGTTTCACGGAGCAAAGCGTCGTTTTGAAACGAAAGGCAAGAAAAACGGCGTATGGATTTTAGACGATTACGCCCACCACCCCACGGAGATTTTAAGCACTCTAAAAGCCGCCAAAGAAACAAATCCCAAACGCTTGATAGCGATTTTTCAACCGCACAGATACTCAAGAACGAAACTTTTAAAAGAAGAATTCGGAACGGCTTTTTTGCCCGCGGACGAACTTATTTTAACGGATATTTACGCGGCGGGCGAACCTCCTATCGAAGGAATAACGGGCGAAAGTATTTTGGAAGAAGTCGTTAAAAACACAAATCAAAAAGTAACGTACATAAAAGATAAAAACAATATCGCCGAATACGCAAAAAGCATCGTAAAAGAGGGCGATATGATTTTTACAATGGGCGCGGGCGATATTTATAAAGTCGGCGAAGAGATTGCGGGGTTGTTGTGATGAACGATAAAATTGTTGTTGTTATGGGCGGAACGTCTTCGGAGGCGGAAGTTTCAAGACGCACGGGAACGGCGATATATAACGCGCTTATTGAAAAAGGATATAACGCGTTAAAAATGGAATTAAACCCGCCCACCTTTGCGGACGATATACAAAAGGAAAATCCCGCCATAGTCTTTAACGCACTTCACGGAAAATTCGGCGAGGACGGGCTTTTGCAAGGAACGCTCGATATGCTGAACATTCCATATACTGGGTCGGGGGTACTCGCGGCGGCTCTAACTATGGATAAGGGTATGACAAAAAGGGTTTTGGTGTCCGAAAACATAAGAACGCCGCGCGGAAAAATTTATTATCGCTTTCAGAATAAGCCCGCGCTTTCGGAAAAAATCCTCAAAGAATTTTCGCTTCCCGTCGTGATAAAGGCGACGGATCAAGGCTCAAGCATAGGCGTATATATCGTTGACAAAGCCGAAGATGTGGAAAACGCCGTAAACGAATGTTTTAAGCTTTCAAATACTGTTTTGATAGAAGAATTTATAGACGGAAAAGAACTCACCGTCGCGCTTTGGGGCAACGATGAAAAAGTCGACGCTTTCCCCATAATTGAAATTACCACGCTTTCCGGAAAATACGATTACGAAAGCAAATATACAAAAGGCGCGTCAAGTCACATAATCCCCGCGCGAATTTCTGAAGTTGTTGCAAACGAAGTCGTAAGATTGGCAAAGAAAACGTTTAATGTCACGGGTTGCGCCGGAGTCGCAAGAGTGGATTTTATGCTTTCAAAGGATAATCTCCCCTATGTGATAGAAGTAAACTCCGTGCCCGGAATGACGGAAACTTCCCTTGTGCCGGACGCGGCGCGGGCGATGGGCGTAGAGTTTGGCGAGCTTTGCGAAAAGATTTTGGAGATGTCGGGGTTTAAAAAAGCAAAGTAAATAAAAAACGCTATGAAAATTTTAATTGTAAAATTTTCATAGCGTTTTTTTTTATAACATACCCTTAGTCGAAGGAATTTTATCGTTTCTCGCATCTTTTTCGACTGCAATGCGAAGAGCGTGTCCTAATGCTTTAAATATGGCTTCAATTTTGTGATGAGAATTTTTGCCGTAAAGTATTTTTGCATGGAGCGTGATACCGCTATGCGTAGCAAACGCGCGCAAAAATTCTTCCACCAGTTCCGTATCAAACGCGCCTACCATTGGCGAAAGTTCGCCCATATCGCAAACAAGATATGGTCTGCCGCTTATGTCCAGCGCGACGAATGCGAGAGTTTCGTCCATCGGCAAATAAAATGAGCCGTAACGGTTAATTCCCGCGCAGTCTTTAAGCGCGGCTTTTATCGCGTCGCCAAGCGCGATGCCGATGTCTTCAACGCTGTGATGTCCGTCAACATAAGTGTCGCCGTCGCATTTTACCGTTAAATCAAAAAGTCCGTGAGCGGCAAACAGAGTCAGCATATGGTCAAAAAATCCTATGCCGCTTTTAATTTCGCTTTTTCCTTCGCCGTCAAGGTTAATACTTATTTCAACGGAGGTTTCTTTTGTCGTTCTTGTGATTTTACCCGTTCTCATTTAATCACGACCTTCAAAAAACAGTTTTATTGTGTTAAGTACCTCGTCGTTTTCTTCGCGAAGTCCGACGGAAATTCTTAAGCAATTTTCAAGGTTTTTCGCGTTCCCGAAACTTCTTACGCCGATATTATGACGAACAAGCGCGTCGTTTAAAGCGTCGCCCTCCCCTACTCTTATCAGCAAAAAATTGGTTTCCGAAGGATAAACTTTAACGCCGCCGATTTTAGCAAGTTCAGCCGCTATGCGCTTTCGCTCCGCTATCATCATAGCGATTCTGGGCTCGTATTCGCTTTTCATCTGATAAACAACATCCGCCGTTACGAGCGAAAGCACATTCATACTGTACGGCATATAGGCTTTTTTTACTTCGGATATTATTTTCTCGTCGCCCAAAAGATAGCCGACTCTTGCGGCGGCAAGCCCGTACGCTTTTGAAAAAGTGCGGGCGATTAAAAGTTTCGGATATTTCTTTAAAAGCGTCGCCGCGCTTTTGCCGTAAAATTCCATATAGGCTTCGTCAACCAAAAACGGACAGTCGATATTTTGCGCGATTTTTTCGATTATATCAATGTCAACCGCGCCCCCTGTGGGGTTATTCGGGTTGCATAGTACGGCTAGATTTGCTTTTTCACCGTTTACCGTTTCTATAAATTTATCCGCGTCAAAAGTATACTCTTCGTTTAACGGCGCGGGAACGCCGACAGCTTCCGCCGCATAAGCGTAAATACGATACATTGAAAAACTTGGCGTTGGGTAGACGATTTTTTTACCCTCGCCGCCGAAGGCGTAGAAAAGTTTTTCTATAATCTCGCTTGAGCCGCCGCCAATCAAAACATTTTTTTTGTTCAGCGCGAAACATTTTGCGATGTTTTCCTTTAATAAATCCTCTTCTTCGTTTGGATAACGATTAAAAGCGATATGAGAAAGCCGCGCCATAACTCTTTCTTCCACCAAAGGCGGCAAATTCATATTGCACTCGTTCGCGTTGACTTTAATTTTCCAAGCTCTTTCAACCACGTCATATTCGGGGCGATCCGTTAAACCTTTTCTGTAATTTATCATATAATCACCTTTTTACATTTTTAGATTATTGCAACATACTACATATTCTATACGCTATTGCTATTTCCTGCAATAAAAAAAGCCCCGCTTTTGCGAGGTTTTTTAGTTAAAACAAATACGCGAGCGAAACGTGACCGCCGAAACCTTTGCTTCTGCCCGTGTGAGCATTTATAGAAATATCCGATTTCCACTTTGACGTTGCGGACGGAATTAAGCGAAGTCCGACTTCAAAAGCTATAGTTCCTCCTGTCGTTTCGGCTTCTCTGATAGCGTATCCGTCCGCTTTGCCTTTTGCCACGCCGTCAAATTCGTAAGCGTAAGACGCGCCTATAAAACTGTTCCAACCGACTTTATTTTTTCCGTAGCGTCCGCCGATTTTTAAAATTTTGCTTGTAACCGCCTCCAAATCGTAAAATCCGCCCGCTTCGTAAGATACGCCGCCGCGCCTTGTATAGAAAAATTTTCCGTATAAATCAAGTTCGTCGTCGTTTTTATATTTGTAAATTTTACCAACGCCAAAATGCGCGCCGATATAGTTTGACGAAACATCGTAACCGTAACGATTAAGAGAGGAATCAGTCAAGATGCCGCTTGCGGAATCTTGCGTTTTGCCGGCTCTTACGCTGCCTTCAAAATAAACGTCGCGTAAATTTTGCCATTTCACAAAAACTCCGCCGCCCGCATATTTTGACGCGCCGCTCATACCGTTGTTCGGCTCTATCGTATAATTTGCTCTGCCGTATTCAAAAAATCCGCCGTAAGAAAAAGTTCCGTTCTTTAATTTTCGCTCTTGCCCTAAAGCTAAAATCGCGCTCCAAGTATTGGCGTTTACGCTGCTGCCCGTTTTGGTTTTCGACGAGCCGCCGCCCATTCCCGCATAAGTCGCGACCCCGTCCGCGCTGCTCTTTGCGCCGTCCGCAATTCCTTCCATAGCGGTTTGCACAAAATCTCCCGCGGAAGAAAGCGCAACCATCGCCGCCTCCATACTCATAACCGTATTATGCGTTTGCTCTTGCGCTTTTAATACAGGCGACGACTCTTTTTTAGGAATTTCTTCTTTATTGCTTGTTTCGTTATTTATTATTTCTTGTTTATCATCGTCTTTTGAAACAATTTCTTCTTTTTCGACTGCTTCTTCCTTCGGCTGAATTTCTTCTTTTTTTACTTCTTCTTTAGGTTTTATTTCTTCGACAATTTCGTTATAATCGTCGTCTGTGACTTCTTCCATTTCAATTTTCGGCTCATTCTTTTTCGCGTCTGTTTCTATTACAAAAATAAGGTTTTTATTGTCGTCGATTTTTGCTTTTCCCTTGCCTTCAAGAGTAGTTTTTATCTTATATGTATCGCCGGCAATATTATTCGTATTTCCAAAATTTTCAACCAAAATCATCTTGTCGTTTTTGCTTAATCCGTCAACATTTGTAAAATTTATATTTGCGGTATTTACCGCCGCATTTTCATAGTCAAAATTATCGTCTTTTTCAATTAAAGGAGTCGAGTTTTTCCACGCAATATTTTTAAAAACTATATTGTCTACTTTGCCTTTAATCGTATCGGTTATCGTTGTTCCTTCCGAAGAAATACTATGTGTAGGCGTAAAATTTACATCAATATCAAAATTTTTAAAATTATTTAAATCAAAAGAATCGGCGTCCGAAAAAACGGCGTTTTGAAAAACAAAATCGGATAAATTTACTCCGCCTGACACATCTAATAAAACCATTTTTTCGCCGAGATTTTCTTCCGTAAAATCACCCGGAAGCGCGATATTTGAAACGTCTAAATTTACATTTTCGCCTGAAAAAGTATCGGCTTTTAAAAGAGTAGCGTCCTTTGTCCAAGAAAGTTTAGCATTATCTCCAAAACGTATAGTGTCAAAATTAAAAATGTTCTTTGCGTAATTATCCGCGCCAAGTAAAATAAGTTCGTTACCACTTACGGTCTGCGACACGTTATCCGCTCCCGCAAGATTATTTGTTATGTTCGCATTGTTCAAAAATATTTTATTTTCGCTTACGATTTTTCCGCGACCGCCGTAAACATTTTCAGCCGAACTTTCTACAAGAGTTACCGTGTTATTTTTAGAAATATTCGTTTCGTCGGACGCGCCCCATATTTTGATGTTTTTTAAGCCGTCTACATATCCGCCATATATGTTTTTTACATCGCTTTTTATAATTTTTACATCGTTATCAAGCGCGTTAGCTTCGCTTGCTGAGTGTCCTCCGTAAACTGTTTTTGCAATGGTGGTTTTATATATTTCAACTGTATTTGAATTTGCGTTTTTTCTGTCCGAAACTCCGCCATAAACATTTCCGGAAATTTCACTATCCTCAATTTTTACGCTATTAAATTCTGCATTCTTATATTCTGACACACCGCCGTAAACATAGCTCAAAATATTTTTCTTATCGGCGAGTACATCATTATATATTTTTAAAGTGTTACCATTTGCTACTCCATCTCTTGAATGTCCGCCGTATGCTCTAAATGTAGAGTCGGATCTTTCCCTTACTCCGTTTAAAATTAAAGTATATCCTTCAACTTGCTTCTGTTCGCCTCTACCGCCGTAAAAACTCCAAATTTTATCATATTGAGAAAAAGATTTTATCTCAACTGTTTTATTATCGTCTGAAATTGACGCATTGGTTTTTATTGCGTCTTCATTAAAAACATATATGCTATTGTTATCAACATCCCAACCATAATGACCGTCTTCGGCGTGCGCCAAATTAAAATTTGTCAACACTAACGAACTTGCAATAAGAAACGACAGCCTTTTTTTGGCGCGAAGATTCATAAACTTCATCACTCCTATGTTTTCGTTTAATTCGTATCAAGCCCTATATCGTTTCTTAACCCTATCGCTTCCGCTATATGCGCGTTTTCGATTTTATCCGACCCGGATAAATCAGCTACTGTTCTTGCTACTTTTATTATTCTGTCGTAAGACCTTGCGGATAAATTCATCACCTTAAAAGCGTTTTCAAGGAGCGACTGCGCCGCATTATCAAGCGGACAAGTATCCCTTAAAACCGCGTGATTCATCTGCGCGTTGCAAAATATTCCGTAAGGACGAAGTCGTTCAATCTGTCTAAATCTTGCTTCAGTCACTCTCTTTCTTATTTTTTCGGAGGATTCGGCTTTTTCCCTTGAGGATAAATCCTTATATTCGACTTTCGGGACTCGTATATGTATGTCGATGCGGTCTAAAAGCGGCCCCGAGATTTTTCGCGTGTATTTTTTTATCTCGTTCGGCGTACATTCGCATATATGCGCTTTATCCTCTTCTCCAGCGTAGCCGCACGGACAAGGATTCATCGCGGATAACAGTATAAACGACGCGGGAAAAGAGAGCGTCGCTTTTGCTCTTGAGATTGTAACTACTCTATCTTCAAGCGGTTGTCGCAAGACTTCAAGCGTTTGTTTATTAAATTCCGGGAGTTCGTCCAAAAATAAAATTCCGTGTTGCGCGAGCGTCACTTCGCCCGGGCGCGGTATAGAGCCGCCGCCGATTAAAGCCGTCGTTGAAGTCGTATGATGCGGACTTCTAAACGGTCTCTTTTTTATAAGTCCTCCGTTTTGCGACAACAATCCCGCTATGCTGTATATCTTGGTAACTTCTAACGCTTCTTCTTTTGTAAGTTCGGGGAGTATCGAACCCATACGCCGAGCAAGCATAGTTTTCCCGGATCCCGGAGAGCCTACCATAAGCGCGTTATGTCCGCCGGCTGCGGCAATTTCAAGAGCGCGTTTTGCGAAAAATTGTCCCTGCACGTCTGAAAAATCATCGACAATATTTAACGCATCGTCGGCGTTTACGTTGGTTGGCGTCGCTAAAACAGCGTCGCTTCTGCCCGTCAAAATATCCACAAGTTCGCCTAATGTTTTAGGGGCGTAAATGTTTATTCCTTCAACCAAAAGAGCCTCGTTTGCGTTTCCGCTTGATATGAAAACCTCTTTAAAGCCCGCTTCTCTTGCCATAACAGTCATCGGAAGCACGCCCGTCACTGCGCGAAGTTCCCCTTCAAGCGAAAGTTCCGCCGCAAACATCGACGAATTTATTCTATCCTGCTCTATTATTCCGTAAGCAACCAAAAGACCGATAGCGATGGGTAGATCTAGTCCCGAGCTGTCTTTTCTTAAATTTGCGGGCGCAAGATTTATTGTAATGCGTTCCGGTCGAAGCAACAGCCCCGAATTTCTGATAGCCGTGCGTACTCTTTCTTTCGCCTCTTTAACGGCGGCATCGGGGAGTCCCACAATATCAAAAGCCGGAAGTCCGTTTGAAGAATCCACTTCAACATCTATTTTAACGCCGTCAACCCCGATAGTCGTACCGCCATAAGCTCTTGCAAACAAACTTACCACTCCCAAGAAAACCGCAAAATTTTTTGAGGTATTTTATACTAAAAATATGTAAATTCAATGGAGAATAGTTGTTTAAGCGTCGTTAAAATGCCGTAAATCCGTATTATTTTTTCGTCAGAAAAAATAATTTCATTCGTCAGCATTTCAACAAAGCGTGCGGGAGGAGGGAGATTTAAACTCCTCCCCTTCCTCCGATTGACACCCCCACTTTAGAAGTGGGGGACATCTAGCTTTGTTATAACGCAAGAATTTGATTTTCAGTCCAACCCGAAATTTTAACAATATCATCTATGAATACTGCCAAAAAGTATATTTTTAATAATTTTGGGACATTTAACTATCAAGTTCTTTTAAATGCTTTGCCTTACCCGGCATTGGTTTCCACTTGCCGGTTTTCCTCATTTGACTGTAATAA
>JAGBKP010000127.1 GCA_017635875.1 Selenomonadaceae bacterium
ATATGAGTGGAAAACGGCCGCTTGATTATACTTACGGAAATTAAAAAATAATGCAGCCAACCAAAGAACATAACGACTTTATATAAAGGCGCATTCATTTCAAAACCGGATATAATGACAAAGTTCAGACTAACGCTAAAAATTGCCCATGTAAGCAAGATTTGCCAGAGATGATTTTTTTCCTCCGACGATAATTCCGAAGAAAAAGGCAAATACCGAAGATACGCTCCGGCTGTTTGGATCATAGTGACGGCAACGGAAACAAACAAAAACGTCATCATCATAGACTTCGATCCTCCCAACTTATGGACAGACGCACCCAGCCGTCTTTTTGCCAAAAGGACGCTTTTGCCCTGTATTTTTTTACGAAGGCGATTAGGGAAAGCATACCCAGTTCGTGTTCGTCTATATCCGCATCCTTTAGAGGCCAACCGTTTTTATCAAGCGGAAAAGGCTCTTCGTGCCGATTCATTAAGTGCAGAGTTCCCTTTCCCTTTGCAATACGCAAAGTGAATATAATCTCGCCTTTGCCGTGATTTTTTGTTTTGGCAGCCGTCGCCGCGCGGAGGAGTATGTTCGACAAAAGCATTGAAAGATCGTTTTCCGAAGTGAGCCGATTATCCGCAAGATCGACCTGCGCCTTTACAGAGCATCCCATTTCCTCTGCGCGACTTATATATAGGGAGAGCGCGATGTTTAGCATCCGGGAATTTGAATATGACACTATCTGTGTATTTTTCAGTTTGGAGAGTTCTGCCGTTACCATTTTGCGAGCTTTTGTAAGTTCTCCCTTTTCCAGCATATCGCGAATTATGCGATAATTACACCCAATATCGCGGCGTAAAACGGATACCTGCTCGTCGTTTTTTTGCATAAGCCGACTGTATCCTTCCAAAGAAGATAATTGTCCGCGCAAGAGCTGACTATTTCTGTCCGCGCGTTGCTCCGAATAGAATTTTTTTGAAGCAATCAAAATATAACGATAAAAGAAAAAAAACACCAAGGGCAGATAAATACGCGACAATCTCTCCGTCCAAGAGTGCCACAGCCTGCCGTCGGCAAGCAAAAGCAGATGCCCCGAAAGTATTATCAGCGGCAAAAGAGCAATATATATGCCAAGCGGTCTTAAAGCGAAAAACTCCTTAGAAGGTATAAGATTTGAAAACAATCTACGCTCCAGCGGCCACGCCAAGAAAGACCACAGAATATAAAGCGAAGCGTGCGTCATAAGCACGACTTCTTCCGGACTGTTCTTCAAAAAAAGCGCAACGGCAATGCTGCTCCAATTATGTTGCAAAAATCCCCACACAGCGGACATTCCGAATACGAAAATATGTTGTACCGCCTGCCCACGGAGAATGGACATAAATATAACCAAATACGGAATCCATCCGAGCATTAACACGGCTTTATAAGGAGCTGCGGCAATCCCCATGCTGTGAAAAAGCCAACAGTAAAGTAAAGCGCCGTCAAGAAGTCCCCACGCAAAAAAGAATCTCCAAAGCCTGTTGCGTTCTCTTTTATCCATTCCATCCCGAAAAGCCAAATATCTTAAATAGGCGTCGAAAAGCTGCGTCACAGTGAGGATAAAAGACAATAGTATTACGCTTGTTTCCATTCATCATTCCTCATTTTTTCTTTATCTTTGCCGCATTATATCATACCTTTGCTTGAAATGCTATTTTATATTATTTTTGCAGAAAGGTCACGTTTTACCGATTTTCTTTTTTTCGGCAAAAAAATTTGCGGTGTAGACATTCGCTCCTACATATAGTATACTACATATCTAAAAGACTAATGAAACACTTATCAATTCGGAGCAAAACAATGAGAATATTCGGGGACAAAAATATAGAATCCGTGCCCACCGTCTTGCAGATGGAAGCGACGGAGTGCGGCGCGGCTTGTCTTGCTATGGTGCTTGCAAAATATAAATTATGGGTGCCGCTTGAAAAACTTCGCGCGGAATGCGGAGTAAACCGCGACGGCTCGAAGGCCAGCAACATCATAAAAGCGGCTCGCGCCAGAGGCTTGGAGGCGGACGGTTACCGCCTCACTACGGATGAGATATTGACCGCTATGACGGAAGAGAAAATTTTTCCGCTGATTATACATTGGGAATTTAACCACTTCGTCGTGCTTGAAGGCATTAAGGGCGATAAGGCGTACTTAAACGACCCAGCCGTCGGGAAAAGACGGGTGAAACTTTCGGAGTTTAGAACTTCATATACCGGCATCGCGCTTTATTTAGAGCCGGGCGAAAACTTTAAACCCGAAGGCGAAAGATACAACGTGTTTAAGGATATGTTCAAAAAACTCGCGGAGGATAAATGGGCTGCGGTTTTCGTGCTTCTTTTGGAACTTGCCGCGATTATCCCCGGGCTTGCCTCTCCCGTTATGAATCAAATATTTATGGACGACATTTTGACGCGCAAACATCTTGACTGGATGACGAAGTTTTGCATAGCGATGACGGTGGCTTTTCTTATATCGGGCGTTATGGCGCTCCTTCGCGCGGTGGTGCTTACGAATTGGCAGAGAAAAATCACATTGGCGGATTCTTCTTCATATTTTTGGCATCTGTTAAGACTTCCGATGCAGTTCTTTCATCAGCGTTACGCGGCGGAAGTGGCGGAACGCGTCAATTTTAACGCGTCGATAGCGTCGGTGCTGTCCGGTCCCGTCGCTACGGCTCTTTTGGATTTATTCGTCGCTGTTTTTTATTTGTTCTTGATTTTGCAATACAGCGTCTCTCTTACGCTTATAGGCGTGTTCTTCTGCTCCGTGGAGTTTGTTATGTTTTTCGCTATGAGGCGAAAACTCACGGATTTAAATATGCGTATCCAGCAAGACGCGGGCAAGGCTTACGGCGTCGCCATAAACGGCTTGCGTATGGTAGAAACCATTAAAGCCAACGGAACGGAGTCGGATTTTTTCACAAAATGGTCGGGGTACCAAACAAAAGTTCTAAAGGGATCGCAAGAAGCCGCGCTTTGGTCGCTCTCTATGAATATGCTTCCAACGCTTTTAAGCGGCGTAAACGGCGCGCTTATTATGACTATCGGCGGTTTTACGATTATGGACGGTCTGCTTACCGTAGGTATGTTCATCGCGTTTCAACAGTTAATGGGAAGTTTTCAAACTCCCGTAAACGCCCTTGTAGGTTTAGGCTCTACCCTTCAAACGACGGAAATGCAAATGCAACGCCTAAACGACGTGCGCGTTTGCGAGATGGATTCGCTCAATTATCCTACTAAACCCGCAAAAAATTACGGGCGTTCAAAACTTTCGGGCGCGCTCTCTTTAAAAGATATCAGTTTCGGCTACAGTCCGCTTGAAGAGCCGCTTTTAAAAAATTTTAATCTGGAATTAAAACCGGGGGAATGGGCGGCGATAGTCGGCGCGTCCGGCAGCGGAAAATCCACCGTCGCGAAAATCGTTACGGGGCTTTATGAAGAATGGAGCGGAGAAGTCGCTTTTGACGGCGTAAAGCGAAGGGATTTGCCGAGGAGCGTTATTTTATCCTCTCTTTCCGCAGTAGACCAGGATATTTTCTTAATATCCGGCACAATCGCGGAAAATATAGCTCTGTTCGACGAAACAGTACCGAGAAGCGATATAGTCGCCGCCGCAAAAGACGCTTGCATACATGACGATATTATGTTGCTTGAAGGCGGTTACGACGCGAAAGTTGCGGAAGGCGGTCTTAATTTTTCCGGCGGGCAGCGTCAAAGGCTTGAAATCGCTCGCGCCCTCGCGGTAAACCCTTCCGTTTTAGTGCTTGACGAGGCGACAAGCGCGCTCGACCCCATTACGGAAAAGCAAATACTGTTAAACATTCGCCACAGGGGTTGCTCGTGCTTAATCGTCGCCCACAGACTTTCAACCATAAGGGATGCGGACGAAATAATCGTGCTTGAATACGGAAACGTAGTCGAACGCGGTACGCACAGGGATATGATTAAGAAAGGCGGCGCGTACAAGCGGCTTATTCGCGAACGCGAAAACGAAGGAGAAACTTTATGAATGAAATCAAACTTGCCTCCGGCTCGCGAATGATAATAAAAAACGCCGCGTACGAAGTGGTTGACGGCTCCGTCGAGGTATACGCGACGACCGACAGCGAAGACCTTCCCTTTCGCAAAATCTTTCTGACGGAACTGATGAGCGGTCTAGCGGCGTTTCCCGCGGAAGACGGCGAATTTAACGAAATCAAGATAGAAATTTTCGCCGCAAGCGATACGACGCTTAAAGAAATACCGTTTACGGAAGAAAACGCCGCCAAACTCCGCCCGAATATGGAACATTTTCTAAAGGCGCTCGCAAGCCTTTCGTGGCTTTCTATGTTGGCGGATAACGGCGACGATACCGTTTTGTCTTGGAAAAACGGGACGGTTTTTGCGGAGAGCGCAAATATCATCGAACGCTTTAACGACGCTATGCAAATTTTCTCAATGCTGATAGGCACGCGTTTCGGCTCGGAGGACAAGCGCGTAAAAAGGCGCGTGGAACTGAAAAGACATCAGAAGGAATTTATAATCGAAAGCGGTATCAGAAGTTTGCTGGGCGAAGAAAAAATTTTAACGGATTTTTCCGAGCAAAAGAAATCTTACGTCCAAAACGTGGTTTTTGTGGCAAGATGCGTGGCAAAAACTCTGAAAATGCCCCTCGATGCGGTGGAGATTAGCGACGAATCCGCCGTAAGGCTTGACGAAATTTCCCTTTTGCGCCGCATTATTCAAAAGGGCGATATGCAGATGCGCCTTGTCACTTTAGAAGACGGTTGGCACAAGCACGACTCCGGCGTTATGATCGGATTTTATACTCCGAAGGGCGGCGAAAAAAAACTTGCCGCCATAATCCCGAAAGACCCCGAACATTACCGCATATATCTCTTTAACAAACGGGAAGGCTTTGACCTAAACGACGAAGAGGTGCAGAACATCTCAAAAGACGCTTTTATGGTGTTTGCGGGATTTCCCGCCAGAGCCTTAAAACTTTGGGATTTGATTAAATTTATGTTCGTCCACTGTTGGAAGACGGACTACCGCGCGATTATTTTGGCGAGTCTTTTCGCGGGTTTTATTCCGCTCGCTACGCCGATAATCACGGAAACAGTCTTTGAAGACATTATACCGATTTACGACAGAGAGGCGCTGGCTACCGTCACGCAGGTTATGATGGTGACGGC
Organism: Selenomonadaceae bacterium; assembly: GCA_017635875.1. GTDB lineage: Bacteria > Bacillota > Negativicutes > Selenomonadales > Selenomonadaceae > RGIG9201. The sequence goes on from JAGBKP010000127.1 coordinate 5,192, forward strand.
GTTTACCACCGCCGCGCTTTCAATCGTTCGTTCCGTCGCCGTGATGCGAATATCCACCAAAATCGAGATGAACGCGGAGGCGGCTATGTGGGGGCGGCTTATGTCGCTGCCGGCAAAATTTTTCCGAAGGTATACGGTAGGAGAACTGGCCAGCCGTATGGGCGGGATAAGCATCGCCAAAAGTTTGGCGTCGGGCGAATTTATCGGCTCTATCTTTAGTTTTGTATTCTCCTTTTGGAGCATATTTTTAATGTGTTATTACAGCCTGAAATTAACCGCCGCCGCCATAGGCGTTTGGGCTGTTTATTCGATTTTTATAGCCTTTGTGTATAGGCGCGTTTTATACTTTCAACGAAAGATAATAGAGGCGGCAAACATAAGCGCGGGCACGGTGCAACAGATTTTTGCGGGGCTACCGAAATTTCGCATACAAGGCGCGGAAGAAGAAGCCTACAGACTGTGGGCGAAAACTTACGGCAACCATTTCAACTGGACGCTGAAACTTCGCTGGCAGAACAATTACACAAGCATTATAGGCAGTATTCAGCCTTTCGTTTTAAATTTGATACTCTACCTTATAGCCGTTTACGGCATAGAGGAAGTGGGGCCGAACGGTCAAAAAGTCGTGGGCATAAGCTACGCGCAGTTTATAGCGTTCAGCGCGGCGTATTCGAGTTTCAACGGCGTTTTGGGCGGCGTTATCGGTATGATAGGGCAATATTTCGGAATACAGCCGCAGCTTGAAAATTTCAGGCCGATATTAAACGAAGTTCCGGAGCCGATCGGAAACAAAAAAGAGGCCGGCGCGCTTTTGGGCGAGGTGGAAGTTAAAAATTTGACTTTCGCCTACGAAGGCGCGACGACAAACGTCATAAAAGACGTAAGTTTCAAAATAAACCCCGGTGAAAACGTAGCGATAGTAGGCCCGTCGGGCAGCGGCAAAAGCACGCTGGTCCGCCTTCTTTTAGGCTTTGAAGAGCCGAAAAAAGGCGCGGTGCTCTTTGACGGAGAAAATTTAGCGGATTTAAACCTCCCCTCCGTGCGGTCGCAAATGGGCGTTGTCTTGCAAAACGGAGAGCTTATGACAGACAACATATACACAAACATAGTGGGCGCAAGGCTCCTGTCTCAAGAAGACGCATGGCGCGCCGCGGAAGACGCGGGCATAGCGGAAGATATAGCGATGATGCCTATGGGAATGCAAACAATAATAAGCGAGGGAAGCTCAAACATATCGGGAGGGCAAAGGCAAAGAATTATGATAGCTCGCGCTCTTGTGGGAAAACCGAAAATTTTAATCTTCGACGAGGCTACCTCCGCTTTAGACAACCGCTCGCAATCTATAGTCACCAATAGTTTGGACAAACTTTCCGCCACAAGAATAGTTGTAGCCCACAGATTATCGACAATTCGCGGCTGCGACAGAATTATTGTGATGAACAAAGGCGAGATAGCCGAATCCGGCTCTTTCGACGAACTAATGAAAAAAGGCGGATTGTTTAAAGAATTGGTGGAAAGACAAGTGGCGTGAATAACAAATAAAAAGAGAAAAGAAAAAAGTAAGGTTTTAGTGAAATGAAAGGTACCCTTGCGATATGAAAAAATATTTCTATATAGGCGTAGTCGTTATTATTTGTTTTGCTATAGCCATTGTTTGCTACGGGGCTTGGTTAAACTACAGCGATGCTAAACAAATCGCCAAACGAATGGAAGAGCGGACTATCACGGTTTTGTGCGGAGAGGCTAAACGACGGGATATTTTGCCTAAAGTCATCTTGGGGTCGGTGCGGTTTTCAAGCGACAATATGACGGACGCGGTCGCCTTGACAGACGGAAGGATTAAGCATTGGTTCGTGGAAAAAAACAGCGCGGTTCGTAAGGGCGAGGTTTTGCTCACTATGGTAAACGAACAGATACCGCTGAAGATACAACAAGCCACAAGCACGGTAAGCCAAGAAGAGGCGCTCTTGTCGCGCGCGCTTTCTATGTATCGGCGGCAGGCGCGACTGCTTGAAAGAAACGCTACCTCAAAAGATAAGTACGAAGAGGCCGAAGCCAATTATTTTGCGGCGCAGGAAAAATTAAAAGTGTCAAAAGCGCAACTCGCCCAATATCAAATACAAAGCGACTGGCTATCGGTGACTTCGCCCATAGACGGCGAAGTTTTGGTTATTTACCAACACGAAGGCGCGAGTATACAAGCGGGAGTCCCCGTCGCGCTGGTGGGGGATTTTACCAGATTAAAATTTTCCATCGACGTCGAGGATTTGTACGCGCAAAAAGTACGCTTGGGGGAAAGTTTTACGCTTACGTTCAACGAAAACGTAACCTCAAACAAGGCTTACAATACAAAATACGGCGTTGGGAACAAAGGCGACCATCAAAAAGTCATTGCCAAAATTATAGGGATTTCGCCGGATTTAAGCGAACCTGCGGATATGAGGCAGGTAGTCTTTGAAGTCGATAACCGCGCCCATATATTGGAGCCTATGACCTATACGGAGGTTACTATGGAACTTCAAAAGCGCGAAAACCTGCTCGCCGTTCCGATAAGCGCGCTGACGGACACGGCTATGGACAAGGTGTTCATAGTTGACGAAAACGATATTATTCACCGGCGTAGCGTTAAACTCGGCGTAAGCGACGGCGAATACGTCGAGATAGTTTCGGGGATAAACGAGGGAGAGAGAGTCGCGCTCGGCAATTTTGACGGACTTGAAGAGGGTTTAAGGGTAAATACGCGCCAAAACGGAGATGACTAAAATGACGGCGGAAAATAACAACTCTGCGGAAAACGAGAGCGTTTCCGCGCGTTACAGAGAACAAAGCAGCCTGTTTAGCGCAGAGGCTCTTGATAAAATGCGCTCTCCGGAAAAGCTCGATTCCGCGCTCCCGATAACGAACCCAATAGCGTGGATGGGGCTTGTGGCGGTATGCGTCTTGATGATTTCCGTTGTTATTTGGTCGGTATACGGAAGTTTTACGGTGAAAGCAGAAGGTATGGGGCTTATTATGGACGCGCAAGGCGTGGTAAAAATTTCAAGCCCGAGCGGCGGAACGCTTGACAAATTTTACGTCGCGCCGGGTATGAAGGTGACGAAAGGAGATCGCATCGCCCATATAAGCGAGGCGAGGGAAAAAGCCTCCACGCGTATGGCGCAATACGGCCCGGAACTTGCGTCAAACAGAAGGGACGTCACAAATAAGGTGTACGAATTTGAATCCCGCCTTTATAGCCAAGAAACTATGGAATATATAAGAGCTTCCGCGGACGGCACGATAGACGAAATAACGGTGGCGGAAGGCGCGGTGGTGTCCGTGGGTACGACAGTTTGCACAATGCGAGTCGACGCAAAGGACAACAATTTAATCGGGGTTATGTATATTCCCGTAGAAAAGGGAAAACGCGTGCAACCCGGAATGACAATACAACTCTCGCCAAACGGGGTGGACGTATCGGAAACGGGAAATTTGCTTGCAACGGTGCGATCCGTTTCGACTTATCCCGTATCTATGCAAGCGGCGTCAAAACGCCTCGGTAACGACAATCTGGCGCAGATGATTTTCCAAACGGAGCAAGGCGCGGTTATGGAGATAAATTTTGAACTGATAAAGGACGAAACGTCGCCGTCCGGATATCTTTGGACATCGCAAATAGGCAGAAATCAACGGATAGCGCCGGGAAGTTTTTGCAAAGGCTCTGTAATCATAGAGAAAAAACCGCCTATAGAGAAGGTTTTTTACAAACTTAGTCAATGGCTCAGCAATGGGTAATCGAGGAAACATAAAAATGAAAATCATATTAAGCGCGATTATGTTTATACTCCTTCCCGCGAGTGTTTTCGCGGAAGAAATCGGACTTGAGGAAAGCGTCACTCTTGCGCTTGCAAAAAACGAAACCATCGAAGGCGCAAAGGCAAGTTACGAACAGTCGAAATATCAATTATCCGCTGCCCGACGCGCCGCGGGGTTGCAAATATCTTGGTCGGCGGGAGCGAAAAAAATCGGAGGCTCGTACTACAGATCAAACCGCGCCGCATATAATCCCGGAAGTTACAGTATTTTTTCGGACAGTTACATAAAGACAAGCGACCCGTACGCAAACGAATTTTCGAATAATATTACGGCGCAGTTTCCGCTCTACACCGGCGGACTAATCGAAGGCAGAATAAAATCCGCCGAATTTCAATCAAAAGCGGCGAAAATCAACGTTGAAAAAAATCGTCAACAAATTCGTTTCGAGACGGAGCGAGCGTATTATAATTTGTTGCAGCGCGAAACTTTGATGAAAATCGCAGAGAACGCGTCTAAGACGGCGCAAGAAAAATTGCGCGTAATACAAATTCAATACGAAGAAGGGGATGTCCCAAAATCCGACGTTCTTCAGATGAATGTGCAAATCGCAAGTTACAACCAAGAACTTACCTCAGCCAAAGGCAATTACGAGGAGGCGTTATATCAACTTGCAAGGCTCATCGGGAAAGAAGGCGAGAATTTTACGCTTAAAGATAAACTCGAATATGAGCCGTTTCCATACACGCTTCAAGAAGCGGAAAGTTTTGCGATGGAGAACAGGCCGGACAAAATCATAAGCGAATACAACGTAAAAAGCGCAAAAGCCGCGGTGGATGCCGCAAAAGCCGGCTACAAGCCGAAAATAAACGCGACCTACACGAGGAGCATAACGGATAATCGCCCGTTTTTGCGGGACGGTCGCACGGAAACTTGGGCGGCGGGGCTTGATATGTCTTGGAGCGTCTTTGACAACGCCGTAACAAAAGCGAACGTAGACGCGGCAAAAGCGGACGTAAAACGCGTCGAGGCGCAAAAAGTAAACGTTGAAAAGAACTTGCTCCTTGAAACTCGTTCCGCGTACGCTCAGATGAAAGCGGCGGAAGCAAACGTTTTGTCCTCCAAAATAGCCGTTGAGCAGGCAAAAGAGAGTTACGAGATATTTAGCGTTCGCTACGAAGAAGGCGTAGACAACCTTTTATCCGTTACAACGGCGCAGGAACGCCTTATCCGCGCCGAAACCAACCACTCAACGGCTCTTTATAACTTTAATCTATACAAATCCCAACTGAAAAGAGCTATGGGAGTTCCGATAAATTAAAAACCGTACTTTTCTTTTCTTTCTTTTTCTTGAAAGAAAAAGAAAGAAAAAGAACTTTAATATCAAAATGTAATTGTAGAAAACTAATCAATAGAGTTTAATAAAGTTTTTTCTTTCTCTTTTTTCTTTGTTACTTTCTTTTTTCTCTTTTTTTTTTTACAAAAAAGAAAGAGAAAAAAGAAAGTACGGTTTTAATCCCGTAAAAATCCCGTAAGCGGGTCGGAGGATGAGCCGCCGCGAGTTAAAACCCTGCCGAGTTTTGCCGTGTACGCTGTTCTTCCGGCTTCAATGGCAAGTTTAAAAGCGCGCGCCATCATCGGCAAATTTCCCGCAGTCGCAAGCGCGGTGTTTGCCATTATGGCGGCGGCTCCCATTTCCATAGCTTCGCAGGCTTCGGAGGGTTTTCCTATTCCAGCGTCCACTATAATCGGCAAATCTATTTCGTCTATAAGAATTTGTATAAATTCTTTCGTAACAAGCCCTTTATTTGATCCTATAGGCGCGGCGAGCGGCATAACGGCGGCGGCTCCCGCGTTCGTTAAATCTCTTGCAACGTTTAAATCCGGATACATATAGGGAAGCACGACAAAATTTTCTTTTGCTAAAATTTCCGTCGCTCTCACGGTTTCCGCATTATCCGGCAAAAGATACTTGCTGTCTCTCATTATTTCAATTTTAACAAAATCGCCGCAACCGAGTTCTCTCGCAAGACGCGCGATACGTACTGCTTCGTCGGCGTTTCTTGCTCCGCTGGTATTTGGCAACAGAGTTACATTTTTTGGGATATAGTCCAAAATATTTTCTTTTTCCTGCGTATTTGCGCGGCGCACGGCAAGCGTTATAATCTCCGCGCCCGCGTCTTTTACGGCGGATTCGATTAGTTTCAGCGAATATTTGCCCGAGCCTAAAATAAACCGCGAGGAAAATTCTTTCCCGCCTAAAACAAGTTTATCGTTTTCAAAATTTGTATTTGTTTCCATAATAAAAAAGCCTCTTTAAAAATATAAAATAAAATATCTTGTATAATGTAAAATATTCAACCTCCGCCTACAAACTTTACGATTTCTATTTTATCTCCGTCTTTAAGCGTAATATTTTCGTATTCCGCTTTCGGCGCGATTTCTTCGTTGATTTCCACGGCTATCCCCAAAGGGTTGTAATTTGCGTAGCGCAAATAATCGCCCAATGTCGTAAAATTATTCTCAATTTCTTCACCGTTGACTGTTATCATAAAATTCCCTCATTTAAATTTCTTCTTCAATACGCATAAGCAAAAATACATAATCAGACAATCTGTTTAAGAATACGCCATCCGCCTCGTGTACGGATTCGTTTTCTTTAAGCGTCAAAAATTCGCGTTCGGCTCGTCTTAAAATCGTCCGCGCCATATCAAGCGCGCCGCCGGCTCTTGTGTTTCCCGCGATTATGAAGCATTTTAACGGCTGAAGTTTACCCTCAATCTCGTCCATCTCTTTTTCAAGACTTGCGATATGCTCGCTTGTTATAAGACTTTCTTGATTTAAACTCGCTAAATCAGCCATTAAAAGCGGCATAAGCTTTTGAAGTTTGAAGATTTTATTTTTTACTTCTTCCTTTTCGGATAAAGCGCGAGCAAGCGAAAGAGCCGCCGCCCCTTCGTCTACCGCGCCGTAAGCGGATACCCGAAACGAATTTTTCTTAACTCTTTCCCCAGTGTAAAGCCCCGTTTCGCCTTTGTCGCCCGTTTTTGTATATACGCTCATAGTTTATTCTCCAAAAGGTTATCAAAACCTTACTTTCTTTTTTCTCTTTCTTTTTTGAAAAAAAGAAAGAGAAAAAAGAAAGTAACAAAGAAAAAAGAGAAAGAAAAAACTTTATCAAAATTAAAATCTAAATTCAAAAATTACATTTTCATTTTACTTTTATATTAAAATTCTTTTTCTTTTTTTCTTTTGGTACTTTTCTTTTTTTCTTTTTCTTATAAGAAAAAGAAAAAAAGAAA
>JAGBKP010000128.1 GCA_017635875.1 Selenomonadaceae bacterium
ATAATCTCCCGATGCGAGCATTTCTTTAGCAGTTTGCACGTAGTTTCCTTCAACGGGGTCGGTAAATTCTAAAGCTCCGCTAAAGGCGAAAAAAAGGAGAACCGAAATTAAAACAAGAATAAAAATTCTAATCATAATTCATTCTCCTTTCAGTTAGATTTTTATTTTAATATTTACTTTCTTCTTTTCTCTCTTTCTTTTGCCTGTCCCCGTGAGGGGGAAAAAGAAAGAGAGAAGAGAAGAAAGTAACAAAGAAGAAAAGAGAGAAAGAAAACTTTACTAAAAAAAATCTTAATTTTACTTTTTCTTATAAAGCCAAACTACTTTATCTTTTTCGGTAGAAGTCATTATAAGTTCCCAATCGGCGATTTTTTTCATCTTGCCAAAATCTCTGACCTTATGTTCTTCCACCACTAAATAAAGAGGTTTATCTTGCGGAATTTCCTCAAAACTCATAAATGGCATTACCTGTTTTTTTGACCAAGAAATACCGCTCTCTTTTCTTTCTTTGATTTTTTCTTTTGTATCTAATTGATACATGGTTTTTCCGCTGTAATACGGAATGGACGCTTTATAGTCTCCGAAGTTTATAACAACGTCGTCTTTATTTGCGTGTTCTTTTAAATACATTCCTATGGGTTTTCCCGCAAAGTGTCCGTTTTCGCTTCCCTTTATCGTAATAAAAGACAAACATATTACGGATAAAATAAATCCAAAAATCGCGACTCTTTTAAAAAGTTTATCTCTGTCCTTTAATAAAAGCGCGATTAAAATCGCAAGAGGAAAGAAGGCGGGAAAAGAATAAGTGGGATATTTTGTAGCCATACATTGAAAAAACGCAGGTATAAAAATCGCCCAAACAAGCAAAAATTTTTGATCCGTAGTAAAGACAAAATTTTTCGTTTTCCATCTGTTATAAATCGCAACAATCGGCGCAAAACTCCAAGGAAAAATCCCCAGAAAAAATATGCCCGTATAATAATACCAAACATTCCATTTAGGATGTTCGGACACCGTTGCTCGCAAGTAGTTATGCACGCCCAAAAAAGTATCGGTAAACGCGCTGCCGTGAATATTTGCCATCGCGATATACCAAGGCGCGGCGACAAACAAAAATATAATAATTCCGCTGAAAAGTTTTATGCTTAAAAACGCTTTTAAATTCTTTTCCCAAAGCAGAAATAAAATTATAATCGCGCCGGGAATAAGAAGTCCGATAGGCCCCTTTGTGAGTACGGAAAGCCCTGCGAAAACATACGCAAGCCAATAAAGTTTCGGTTTATTTTCACGGTACGCTAAATAAAAGCAAACAAGCGTAGCATTCATAAAGAAAAAGAGCGTTGAATCCGTGATAATAAGTTTGCTTATGCACCAAAAAATAAGCGACGTGCCTAAAATTACAACGGAATAAATACCGACTTTTTTTCCGTAAATTATCCCTGAAAAAATATAAATCAAGAATAAACTTAAAAGCGACATTATCGCGGGGAAAAATCTTGCGGCGTAATCGGTTATACCGAAAATTTTAAAAGCGGCGATAAGTTCCCAGTAAAAAAATACCGGTTTATCAAACCAAGCTTCTCCGTAAATTCGAGGCGAAATATAATCTCCCGACAAAAGCATTTCTTTAGCCGTAAGCGCGTAATTGACCTCCACGGGGTCGCTTACGGGTATAGCTCCGTTTCCAAGCAAAAAAAGGAGAGAAAACGCAAAAAACACCCAAGACGTAAAACGAGAATTTTCCATATTTCCCTCCGGTTTAAAAATTATTTATTTACTTTTTTATTTTCTCTCTTTCTTTTGAAAAAGAAAGAGAGAAAAGAAAAAAGTAACAAAAAAGAAAAGAGAGAAAGAAAACTTTATTATAATTAAATTTTTGATTTAAATATTGTTTTTTATATTAAAATTCTTTTTCTTTCTTTTGGTACTTTTCTTTCTTTTTCTTATAAGAAAAAGAAAGAAAAGTACGGTTTTAAGCTAATTTTCTCTTCTTTTTAGCATCGCGATTTTTGAAATAAATCCAGAGCGGGCTTGCGATAAATATTGAGGAATAGCAACC
>JAGBKP010000129.1 GCA_017635875.1 Selenomonadaceae bacterium
GTGGCGCATAACCTCGCGCTTTTGGGCGTGAACGTCAATATGGCGGGGTTTATCGGAGACGACGAACACGGAAAAAGCCTTGCGAATAAATTTAAAGAACTTGGCGCGGACACAGCGGGGCTTATTGCGACAAATGCCCCCACTACCGCGAAAATTCGCGTTATAGGCTCCAATCAGCAGATGCTTCGCCTTGATTTTGAGGAAACCAAGCCTCCTAAAAAAGAATTTGCGGATAAAATAAAAAACTACGTGACAGAAAAAATCGCGGACGGCGTTGACGCCGTTATTATCTCTGATTACGCCAAAGGGCTTGTCACCGAAGATATTTCCTCTTTTGTAGTACAAGCGGCAAACGACGCGGGAATTCCCGCGATAGTAGACCCTAAAGGCGTTAAATGGGAAAAATACAAAGGAGCGGATTTTATAACGCCGAACTTAAAAGAGCTTAACGAAGTGACGCTGGACAGCGTTGAAAATGTTGACGCGGAAGTTGAAGCGGCGGCGTATTCGGCTATGAAGAAATTTACGCTCAAAAACATAATAGTGACCCGCTCGTCTAAAGGTATGAGCCTCGTTACGGACGCGACAGTGACGCATATAAGAGCGACTGCAAGAGAGGTTTACGACGTATCCGGCGCGGGCGACACGGTAATAGCGGTATTTTCTGCGGCGATAGCGGGAGGACTGAAACCTACCGACGCGGCGTATCTCTCTAACCTTGCCGCAAGCGTTGTCGTCGGCAAACTCGGCACTTACGCGCTCAGTCGCGAGGAGTTGTTGGAGGCGCTAAAAGACTAAAAAACGACCGAGATTTTCGGTCGTTTTTTAGTTTGTAGACTTATCCTACTTTCTTTTCTCTTTCTTTTTTGCCTGTCCCGCTTGCGGGGAAAAAATGAAAGAGCAAAGAAAGTAACAAAGAAAAGAGAAAGAAAAAACTTTATCAGGCATAAAATTTAGATTTAATCGTTACAATTTTATTTTTTATATTAAAGTTCTTTTTCTGTCTTTTGTTACTTTTCTTTCTTTTTCGCCTGTGCCCTTTGGGTATTCAAGAAAAAGAAAGAAAAGTAAGGTTTTTAAAGATTATTTTCAAATATTTTTGACAAAAAAACACAAAAATCCTGCAAAAGTTGTTAAACGGGAGAAAAATTAAATTGAAAAGTTTTACTATTGAAAAAAATATGCTATAATTTGTGTTATATAGTAAAATACTTACTTTATAATAAAATTTTCTTTCTCTCTTTTCTTCTTTGTTACTTTCTTCTTTTCTCTCTTTCTTTTATAAAAGAAAGAGAGAAAAGAAGAAAGTAAATAAACCAAACCAAAAAAGGAGCGCAAATATGATAATAGTAACCGGCGGAGCGGGGTTTATCGGCTCTAATATAGTGAAGGCTTTTAACGAGAAGGGCAGGAGCGACATACTTATCGTCGATAATTTGGGCGAAAGCGAAAAGTATAAGAATTTGCTGGGGATAAAATTTGCCGATTACGTCGATAAGCACGACTTCCTGCATAACATAATGGACGGCGTTTACGACGACGCAAAAATCGACGCTATATTCCACGAAGGCGCGTGTTCCGATACTATGGAATACAACGTTAATTATATAGTGAAAAATAATTTTGAATACAGTAAATTATTACTGGGTTACGCTACGGAAAGGGAAATTCCGTTTTTCTACGCATCGTCGGCATCTACTTACGGAATGGGCGAAAACGGTTTTGTCGAAAAGGACGAATGCGAAAACGCGCTTAACCCTTACGCCTTTTCAAAACTGATATTCGACCGTTACGTTAAAAATATATTGCCACGTTCTCACAGTCAAATAGTGGGGCTTAGGTATTTTAACGTATTCGGGCCGCAGGAATATCATAAAAACAAAATGGCGTCGGTTTTTTATCACTTCTACAATCAGATAAATGAAAACGGAGAGGCGCGGCTTTTTAAAGGCGCGGGCGTTACCGAAGACGGAGAACAGCGGCGCGATTTTGTCTACGTTAAAGATATTGTGAACGTAAATATGTGGTGCTTTGAAAACCCAAAAATCAGCGGCATTTTTAACGCCGGCACGGGGCGCGCCCACAGTTACAACGACGCGGCCGCCGCCGTCATCAAAGCTATGGGAAAAGGCAGCATAACTTATATTGATTTCCCCGAAGTTTTAAGGGGAAAATATCAGTTCTACACCCAAAGCGACAACGAGAAACTCTTAAAAGCGGGCTACGACAAGGGATTTTACGATTTTAACAAGGCCGTTAAAGAATACGTCGCTTTGCTTAACGAAGGCGGTTATTTTAAATATTAAAAACCGTACTTTTCTTTTCTTTCTTTTTCTTGAAAGAAAAAGAAAGAAAAAGAACTTTAATATAAAAAATAAATAATGTAATAATAGCAAAACTAATCAATAGAGTTTAGTAAAGTTTTTTCTTTTCTCTTTTTCTTTGTTACTTTCTTTTTCTCTTTTCTTTTTTTCAAAAAAGAAAAGAGAAAAAGAAAGTAAATAAACATTTATAGAGGTGTCCTATGAATAAAGCTGTTTTTTTGGATAGGGACGGCACGATAAACGAGGATATGGCGTATCTTTACAAACCCGAAGATTTCAGATGGATAGCGGGGGCAAAAGAGGCTATAAAATACGCTCGTGACAAAGGCTACCTTGTGATAATCGTGACAAATCAAAGCGGCGTGGCGAGAGGGTATTTTACCGAAGACGATGTGAAAGCCTTGCATAATTTTATTAACGATGAATTACAGAAAATAAATACCAAAATAGACGCGTTTTATTATTGCCCGCATCATCCAAAAAGCAATATTCCTAAATATAAAGCGGAATGTAATTGCAGAAAACCGAAAAGCGGTATGATACTTCAAGCCGCAAAAGATTTTGACATAGATTTGTCCGCGTCATTCATCTTCGGCGATAAGGAGCGAGATATTTTGGCCGGATATGGCGCAGGCGTGAAAGGAGAAATATTTGACCCGAAAGGGAATCTTTTTGCGCTTGTTTCAAAATATATTTAATGGTGAAGGTGGTCTATAAATGGAGTTTTCAAAAAAATTAACTTGCAAAATATCTGGGTCTGCGTTATAATGTGGACAGAAAAGAAGAAGATGTTGGGAGCGGCTCAACCTCATTCGATTTTACAAAAACCGTTTGTGCTGGCACACTTGCGGCTTATCTTTTGCTCACGGCAATAATCAGAAAAATCAAGATTAAAATCATAATAATCTGATCCATAAGCATCGCCTCATTTCTGAGGTCAGATTTGAGCCGCTTTTCTCAACATCTTTATCTGAATTATATCTGAAAATTAAATTTTTGTCAATAAGAAGCGACCCTTTCGGGTTGCTTTTTTGTTGACAAAAATTTACGAATTATAAAGGTTTTATCATACTTTTGTCGAAAATATTCGGTAAACAACAAAGAAAGAGGACGATTTTATGGATGCAAACGCGCTTTTTAAGATTTCTTACGGCTTGTTCGTGCTTTCGGCTAACGACGGAAAAAAGGACAACGCTTGCATTATAAACACGCTGCAACAAGTTTCAAGCGATCCGCTTATGGTGACCGTCGCGGTAAATAAATCGAACTACACCCACGATATTATAGATAAGACGGGGCTTTTCACCGCTTCCGTCATCAGCGAGGCGGCAAATTTCGAGCTTTTCAAACGCTTCGGTTTTCAAAGCGGGAAATCCGTCGACAAATTCGAGAATTTCCCCCATTATCTGCGCGCCGTCAATAAAACGCTTGCCGTCACCGAAGGTACTTGCGCCTATATTTCCGCCGAAGTCGTAAAAAAACTTGATCTAGGCTCTCATACTCTCTTTGCGGCAAAAGTCGAAGAAGCGAAAATTCTTTCCGATACGCCGCCCGCAACGTACGCCTATTATCACGCGAACATAAAACCAAAAGCCGAAACGAAAAAAGAAACGGGAAAAACGATTTGGCGTTGCAAGATTTGCGGCTACGAATACGAGGGAGAAGACCTCCCCGATGACTTTGTTTGCCCTATCTGCAAGCACGGCAAAATTGATTTTGAAAAAGTGTAACGGCCCCCTTGACAAGCGAAGGAATATGTACTATAATAATCACGCTTTAGGGGTATCGCCAAGTTGGTAAGGCATCAGATTCTGAATCTGACATGCGTTGGTTCGAGTCCAGCTACCCCTGCCATTTGTTTATTAAGCCGCTTATGCGGCTTTTTTGGTGCGAAAAAAACCCCCGCGAATTTTTGTCGCGGGGGTTTTTAGGTAACCTCTAAAAACACTTCTTTTCTTTCTTTTTCTTATAAGAAAAAGAAAGAAAGAAAAAGAATTTTAATATAAAAATATAAAAGTGTAATGTTTAAATTTAGATTTTAAGCTGATAAAGTTTTTTCTTTCTCTTTTTTCTTTGTTACTTTTTAGAATTTCTTATCGATTTATCGATTAGAAATTCTTATACTCTTGAGTGCTTTTTCTCTTTCTTTTTTTCCCTCCGCAAGGGAGGACAGGCAAAAAAGAAAGAGAAAAAAGAAAGTAAGATTTTTAGAGACGACCTTTAATTATTCTTCGCCCATTCGCTCCAGCTTAAAGCGGTTTTTCCGTCGTCAAGTTCGTTTGCGTATTTGTAAAATTTTCGTATCATCTCGGCGCGATGGCGTTTGTCGCGGTCTTTCTTCCTGTCGCCTTCTACGTTTGCCAATAAATCGGAGCCGCCTAACAGATATTGGCGTTTTACGATAGTTTCAAGCGGAAGTTTGGGGTTTGCCAAAATTTCGGAGATAACGAGAAAAGTGGTCGTGCGCCCGTGACCCGCTTGACAGTGGAAATGTAGCCACGAATTTTTCGGGAGCGCGTTTACGAAGCGCAAAAATTCGTCTATGGTGGCGTTATCCGGCCACATTTGATCGGGGCAGGCAAATCGCGCGTAGCGTAAGCCCGCCGCTTTTGCAGCCATAGCTTCGGTTTTTACGCTTTCAGGCGTAAGCGTGATTTTTTCGCCCTTTATCGTGCCGTTTTTGCCGCTTTCGACAAATTCGGTTTGTTTTCCTAACAGTAAATTTATTTCGTTATTTTCTGCGGCAAGGACTTCTGAGGTTTTCATACCGAAATTGCCAAGATTTTTCCTTTCGTGGAAATAAACGCCGTGGCCGCCCGCAAAACCGTGGGTTTCCTGCCGTAAATCCACCACGTATATCGCGCCGGATTTTGCAAGCTGACGAAGTCTTTCGGCAAGCGTAAAAAATTCCTTTTCCGCAGGCTGCGCGCTCGCGGAAATGCGAAGATAACCCATTTTCTCGCGACTCGGCTCGTTTCCTGTAACTTCGATATGCCAAGGATCCTTCATAGTGCGAAAATTATACGGAAGCCCTTCGCCTTTAGCGTCGATTCGCCACTCTGCAAAGACCGAAACAGTTACGATAAATAAAATAAGAAACGATATAAGAAATTTTTTAACGGTAAACATATAAAATTCCTCCTCAGATATAAATTTCTACGTAAATTACAGTAAATCCTTGATTTTTTAGAAAAAAATTTTTAAAATATATAAAAATAGGGGTCAAGGGGAACAAGTTCCCCTTGCGGGGTACGGGGCGGAGCCCTGTGTTTGTTATAGGTGATATAATGAAAGACATAACGAGAAGAAAATTTTTGATAGGCGGCGCATTTCTTGCGGCGGGAGCTGTGAGCGGTTGCTTTCGTAAAAATCCGATATATAGGGAAGCCAAAGAAACGCTAAATATCTTGGGCGACGGAAAAATTCGTTTCGTTCGCCAGCATATAGGAAAGAGCGCGGATACGAGGAAAATACTCTTTGAAGGCGCGGAAGAATTAAAGGACGCAAAGGTTGAGTTAAAGGCGGAAAACGGCGAAGTTACCGTATCAGACGCAAAATATACGCCTTTTACGGACGACAGCGCGCAAAGGCACCTCTACGAGGCGGAGATTAACGGCTTAAAAGCGGGGAAAAGTTACGAATACCGCATAGTGACGGCGAGCGGAGAGAGCGAGTGGATAAAGTTTCACGCGCCCTCTAAAGATAAACTTACGACGCTGATATTTCCGGACAGTCAGTCCGCAGACTACAGTTCTTGGGAAAACGTCGCGCAAGCCGCTTACGCAAACAACAGCGACGCGGATTTTTTCGTAAATATGGGCGATCTCGTTGATAACGGCGAAGACCATACACAATGGGAGGCGTGGTTTCGCGCGCTTACGGGAGTGGAGGAGCATATACCCTCCGCGCCGATATTGGGCAATCACGAGTGTTATGACAACAAGTGGGAAGTTCGCCTGCCGAACGCCTACTTGAATTATTTTCCGCAGCCGGACAACCGCAGCAAGGAGTTTCCAAGATATTATTACTGTTACGATTTGGGCGAGTGCAGGTTTATTTCCCTTACGACGGAATGGGACGAAGTGAACGGATTTAAAAAAGGATTATTGGACGAAGAAATCGAATGGTTTCAAAACGAGGCAGTTAAGACCGATAAAAAGTGGAAAATAGTATTTATGCACCGTGATGTGTTGCAGTACCGCATAAAAAGCCGCCCCGAAAGGAAAGAGGGAATATCTGAGGCAGGGGAAGTCTTTATGCCGCTGTTTGAAAAACATAATATCGACATAGTTTTTACCGCCCATTTGCATACGTATAGAAATCGCGGAAAGATAAAAAACGGCAAACACGGCGAAAACGCCCCGTATTACATACTTACGGGAGTTGCGGGCGACGTGCGCTACCCGAATCTATGGACGGATCACGCGCTTGATAGAGTAGTAGCCCCGCAACCGGAAACGGACAATTACTTGGTTATGCGAATAGCGGGCGATACGGCAAATATAAAATGTTATCGCGACGACGGCGCGTTGATTGACGAGGCGGAGATTAAGAGGAGTTAATATGATACGAATAATATTGATAATAACGCTGTCGCTCCTATGTTTAGGCTGCGGAGCGACGGGCGCGAAAACAACCGCTACTACGGCGCATACCGAAACCATTGACGATAAAGCGGAAAAAATTCTTTCTTCTATGAAACTTTCCGAAAAAATCGGGCAAATGGTTATGATGGGCGTACACGGCGAAGATATTACCGACGACAGCCGCTTCTTACTGCAACAGTACCACATAGGCGGCGTTATATTCTTTGACCGCAATATGAAAAATCCCGCGCAGGTGAAAAAGTTTATCGCAAACTTAAAAGCGGCAGGGGATAAGAAAGCCCCTATGCTCTTTGCGCTGGACGAAGAAGGCGGGCTCGTCGCCCGTATGAAAGACGGCTTAACCGCGCCTCCTCCCGCGGGCGACATAGGAAAAACAGGCGACCCGTCCGTTTCCTATTCCGCTATGAAAAAGACGGCGGACGAGATGAAAGCCATAGGATTTAACGTAAACTTTGCCCCCGTGGCAGACCTTGCGTTAAACAAAAATCGCTCCTTTTCGACCGACGGCAAAACAGTCGCGCTCTTTACCAACGAAACAATTCGCGCGATAAACGACGGAGGACTTATAGGAACGCTCAAACACTTCCCCGGGCTTGGAGGCGCGACCGTTGACACGCACAAGGGAACGGCCGTAGTCAACAAGACAAAAGCGGAGCTTTTGGCAAACGATTTACTGCCCTATATAAACGCAAACCATGATTACAATTATTTTATAATGGTGGGACACGGCACATATCCCGCGCTTGACGAATTGCCCGCAGGTTTTTCAAAAGCGATAGTCACGGATTTGCTTCGCGGCGAACTTAAATACGACGGCGTAGTGGTAACGGACGACCTCAATATGGGCGCGATAACGATGTTTAACGAGGAAGAACGCGCCGTTCGCGCCATAAACGCAGGCGTAGACATAATCCTTTCCTGCCACGACTACAAGATGACCGAAAAAATGTACCTAGCGATTTTAGACGCCGCAGAAAAAGGAGAAATCACCGAAAACCGCATAAACCAGTCCGTAAAAAGAATTTTAAAAGCAAAGATTAGATTGGAAAAATAAAAACCTTACTTTCTTTTTTCTCTTTCTTTTTTGAAAAAAAGAAAGAGAAAAAAGAAAGTAACAAAGAAAAAAGAGAAAGAAAAAACTTTATCAAAAAAATAAAAAATTTATTTGAAAGGAACTCTACCTATGCAAAAACTTTTAAACAATCTCATTATATACCAAAATTTAAAAAACGATACTATTTTAAAGAGCATAGCAAAAGCGGTAAAAAAGAACAATTTTAAGAAAGATTTTGTTGAAGACGTGTATAAATCCGCGCACAAACTTCTTGATATTGCTACGGTTTACGGTTTCAATAATAATTTATGGAAATGCTATGTGGCGTATCTTTTAGCTATGACGGAAACGCCTTTTACGCTTGCGGCGGAAAGACGCGGCGCATTAAACGGCAGCGTAAACGAGCTTGTTAAATTAGACTTAAAGCAAATATTTGCGCTTTATAATTATGATTTTTCCGCGCTTGACAAAAAACTTCCCGCGCCCATTTTTGAGATACTCACGAATTATAACGCGGTGCAAAAAAGCGAAGCTATCGTAAATATGAGCGTAAGCGAAAAAGTCATACGTCTAATGAAGGAAATGGATAAAGCGACGGACGCAGAGGATTTATACGAAGTTTTGACGGATTTTTACAGAGTTTACGGCGTAGGCGTTCTTGGGCTTAACAGAGCGTTTCGTCTCAGCGACGACGGAACGCTTGCCGCGATTACGTATCCCGGCAAGGTACAACTGACTGATATTGCGTTATACGACAGCCAAAAGCAAAGGTTAGAAGAAAACACCGTCGCGTTCCTACAAAAAAAGCCCGCCAACAACGCCTTACTTTACGGCGATGCGGGTACGGGCAAGTCAACTATGATAAAGGGACTTCTCACCAAATATGAAAAAGACGGCCTGCGTATGATTGAAATATACAAGCACGAATTTAAATTCTTATCTAAAGCCATTTCTCAAATTAAAAATCGTAACTACCGTTTCATTTTATATTTAGACGATCTTTCTTTTGAAGAATTTGAAATTGAATACAAATATTTAAAAGCGATAATAGAAGGCGGTTTAGAGGTGCGTCCGGAAAACGTTCTCATCTACGCCACAAGCAACCGCCGCCACATTATACGCGAAACTTGGGAAGACCGCCCCGAATCCGTCAATAACGATATGCACAGCGCGGACACCGTGACGGAAAAACTCTCGCTTTCCGAGCGTTTCGGGCTTAAAATCGGCTTCTTCCGCCCCGCGCAAAACGAATATTTCGAGATAGTGAAAGCGATAGCAATACGCGAAGGTTTAAACATAGCGGACGAAGACCTTTTCGCAGAGGCAAGAAAATTCTCAATGAGCCACACCGGCTTCTCCGGTCGCACCGCAGAACAATGCGTGAGATATTTAATGGGAAAATAAAGTTTCTATAAAAACCTTACTTTCTTTTTTCTCTCTTTCTTTTGAAAAAGAAAGAGAGAAAAAAGAAAGTAACAAAGAAAAAAGAGAGAAAGAAAAC
>JAGBKP010000130.1 GCA_017635875.1 Selenomonadaceae bacterium
GAGTTTTTCCCTGCCCTCGTAGCCTTCTTTTGCGATATTTTCCAAAGTTTCTTTCAGTTCGTCGCGGGAGAGTTCTTGCAGAGCCTCTTTCTTCAGCTTGCCTTCCGGCGCGTAAATCTTCTCCGCATCCTCGATAAGAGCGTCAAGATTCCATTCTTCGGGATAGAGTTGCTCGCTCGCGTAAGCGTTCATTTCCTCTTTGATGATATGGTTTATCATACCCATAATGTTTTCTTTTAGGTTGTCGCCGGTTAAAATCTTCTTTCTTTCTTTATACAATATCTCGCGTTGCTGATTCATAACGTCGTCGTATTCAAGGACGTGCTTACGAATGTCGAAGTTTCGCGCCTCCACCTTCTTTTGCGCTTGCTCAATGGAGCGCGTGATAAGCGAGTGTTCGATAGGCTCGTCCTCGTCCATTCCGAGGGTGTCCATCAGCTTTCCGATACGGTCGCCCGCGAAAAGGCGGAGTAAATCGTCCTCAAGCGAAAGATAAAATCTCGACGCGCCGGGGTCGCCTTGACGGCCGCTTCTACCGCGCAGCTGATTATCAATGCGCCGCGATTCGTGACGCTCCGTACCGATGATAAACAGTCCTCCGAGTTCTTCAACGCCTTCGCCCAGCTTAATATCCGTGCCGCGTCCCGCCATATTCGTGGCGATAGTCACCGCGCCGCGCTGTCCTGCGTTTGCTACGATTTCCGCTTCTTTTTCGTGGAATTTCGTGTTAAGTACATTGTGCGGTATGCCCTTTTTCAAAAGAATGGAGCTTAATTCTTCGGACTGAGTGACCGACGTCGTGCCGATAAGCACGGGTTGCCCCTTTTCGTGTATCTCTTTGACCACATTTCCGACGGCTTTATATTTTGCGCGCTTTGTTTTAAATATTGTGTCGGGATAATCCACGCGGCGCACTTCCTTATTCGTGGGGATAACCACGACGGGGAGGTTGTAAATCTTGATAAATTCGTCCTCTTCGGTTTTCGCCGTGCCGGTCATTCCCGCGAGTTTTTCGTACATTCTGAAATAGTTCTGGAACGTAATGGTCGCCAGCGTCTGCGACTCTCTTTGAACGGTTACGCCCTCTTTCGCCTCTATCGCCTGATGAAGCCCGTCGGAGTACCTGCGCCCTTCCATAAGACGCCCCGTAAATTCGTCTATGATGATAATTTCATTATCCCGCACGAGATAATCCTTATCGCGGTGCATCAACGCCTTTGCGCGAAGAGCCGCCGTGAATGCGTGGGAAATTTCGATGTTTTCAGGCGCGAAGATATTCGTTACCCCGAGAGCCTTTTCTACCTTCGGAGTAGCTTTATCCGTAGGCGCGACGGTCTTTTGTTTCTCGTCTACGGTGTAGTCCTCGCCCTCTTTGAAATCCCGCACGATGTTTGCAAGTTTGACGTACATTTCCGTGGACTTTTGCCCCGGCCCCGAAATTATAAGCGGCGTTCTCGCTTCGTCGATTAAGATAGAGTCCACCTCGTCGACGATTGCGTAATTTAAGGGGCGTTGCACCATTTGATCAGCGTAAAGCACCATATTGTCGCGAAGGTAATCGAAACCGAACTCGTTATTAGTGCCAAACGTAATATCCGACGC
>JAGBKP010000131.1 GCA_017635875.1 Selenomonadaceae bacterium
ATGTGACGAGAGATTTTGTCGTCTGACAAGGAAGAAAAAACGAAGTCGTAGCTAGGCTACGTCGAGTTTTTTCTGACGCAGTTCAGGCGGCAAAATAGCCGTCAAAGCGCGTTGGCGGGGTTTACCAACACGCCCTAAATAAAAAAGAGATACGCGGTTTTAAACCATACGCATCTCTTTTTTCTAATATCTTACGCTTTCAGTTTAAACACTTTTTTCGGCTGTCCGCAAATGGGGCAGATATATTCTTCGCCTTCCGCGTCTAAATCGCCCACATATTCAAAGCCGCAGCAACCGCACACATAGATGGTTTTTCCTTCGTCGTTCAAAGTTTCGGGGGCGTGTTCCTCCAAAATCTTCTTCATAACTTCGCCGTGATGTCCCTCTTGCTTTGCGAAAATTTCCATTTCGTCTGCGGCTTCGGTCAGCCCTTCCGCGCGGAACTTATCCGCAAGATTTTTTATAGTGGTTTCGCCGCTGTATTCCGCCGCCATTATGCCCCTTACGAGCATCCAAAAATCTTTGGGGTACATAGCGTTCGCGGTAGCGTAAAATCCCGCGTGAACGGCTTCTTGATTTGCCGCTTCGATAAATTTTTCGGATACGTCCTCAAGCCCCTGCTCTTTTGCAAGACGCGCGAGTGCGTAATACATCATAGTGCCGCAGGCTTCGCCTTTTGCGAGCATATCCGAAATCGGCTCAAGTTTCGTGCC
This sequence comes from Selenomonadaceae bacterium, assembly GCA_017635875.1. GTDB lineage: Bacteria > Bacillota > Negativicutes > Selenomonadales > Selenomonadaceae > RGIG9201. The sequence goes on from JAGBKP010000131.1 coordinate 714, forward strand.
TTTTGTCGCTCCGTGTAAACTCATAAAAAATTCTCCTTATCTGTTTAATTTTTCGTATTCAACCAATCTGCCGACGCTAAAGTGCAAGACCCATTCAGTTTTGTCCGCTATAGGAATCCAAAAGCCGTAAGCTCTGCCGAAATTTGCTTCGTAAGATACGCCAATCCCTTGCTTTTCATCTATCGCCTTATTGCAAAGGCAACCTTTATGGTCTTCGGGTTTTCCGATGCTTGAGCATTTTATACCTGCGGTAAGCCCGAGTTCCGCCGCTTTTTTATTGACGGCGACTATCTCGCGGCTTTTTTGCGTAATGGTAACGGGTTCGGGAAAATTGTCCCACATAGCGTGAAACGCGCGGATAATTTCTTCGTCTGTCATAGTAATGCCTCCCGGTGGTTTATTTACTTACTTTCTGCTTTTCTCTCTTTCTTTTGTTACTTTTCTTTCTTTTTCTTATAAGAAAAAGAAAGAAAAGTAAGGTTTTTAGAGGTTAGCTAATATTATTTCTTAATCACAACAAATCAGCCAACGCGGCGGCTTTTTCGCAACCGTCCGTGTTTTTCACGTCGCCGGGGTTGCCCACTTTAGTGACTTTCACTTCTCCAACGCAATCCCATTTTAGGAAGGCGAAAGATTTTATAAAGGGAGCGGTCACATCGTCCATAACGCTCTCGCTATCGCTCATACAACAAGCTATAACAGCCGCTTTTTTGCCGGCTATATCCGCCATTTTCCCGCTTGCGAGGAAAGAGTAAAAACGGTCTAACACCGCTTTAATATTAGACGGCGGGCTAAACCAATAAGTAGGCATAGCAAATACAACCGCGTCGGATTCCTTAACGGATAGGGCGATTTTATTGAAATCGTCGTCAAATACGCAGGGTTTCCCCGTTTTAAAACAACTGTTGCAAGCATGGCAATAGGTTATATTCGCGCGTCCGGCGTCAAACCTTGACACTTCGTAGCCTTTCTTTTCCGCGGCGGCGATAAACGCTTCCGCCAAAATATCGCTGTTGCCGCCTTTACGCGGACTTCCGGTTATTACCGTAACTTTTTTGCTCATTATAACGCTCTCCCAACACAAATTATATTTATATATTTATAAATATGGGGGTCAAGGGGGACACGTTCCCCTTGCAGGGTGCAGGGACAGAGTCCCTGCTGGGGTATGGGGCAAAGCCCCATAAATTACATTCTGTTAAATTTATCTTTACCCTGTTTGCAGCGGGGGCATTTCCAATCCGCGGGCAAATCCTCAAAAGCGGTGCCTGCGGGTATTCCGTGTTCGGGGTCTCCTACCGCGGGGTCGTAAACGGTGCCGCATACGGAGCAAACGTATTTTCCGCTGAATTTCTGTTCGCCGTAATTCATCGCGGGAGGAATGGGGGCGGGCATATTGTTAAGGTTTACCACTTTTTTCGCCGCTAAATTTTCGTAACCAAGCTGGGTGTGGGTGGAAAGATATACGGTTTTATGGTTTTCAATGAAAGCGCGCACCTTGTTTAAGGTATCTCTCGCGGCGACTTTGTCCTCCGTCGCGACGGAGAGTTTGTTTTGATAGAGAGCCTCGTCCGTATAGGTCACGTCGCCGTGAATGATGTAGTGAAGTCCGTCGTTTTCGACAATGATGATGCTGTTGCCGGTGGTGTGACCGGGCGCGAAGATATAATAAACGCCGTCCGCGATTTTCTGGCATTTTTCAAAGTTTTCGTACGCGCCGTCGGTAAAGTCCACGCGAACGACGTTGTCGCCCTCAAGTTTCATAGCGTCCGCTTCGACGCGGGAAATGTAAATCTTCGCGTTCGGGAAACTTCTAAGCTCGCCCGTATGGTCGGGGTGCTTATGCGTTACTAAAATCTTTGTAACCTGCTCTTTTTTATAGCCGAGTTTGTTAAACGCCGTCATATAATCGTCTATGCGAGAGCCGAGATAAATGGGCGCGTTCACGTCCACCGCCATATCGGGCGTTTCAATCGGCATACCCGTATCCACCAAAATAACCTCGTTACCCATATCTATGAGATAATTTTGAAGGGAACTGCGATATTTTACGCTTTTGTCAAACTTGTCCTCGCCGTCCTCCAAGCCCATAGCGAAGGGCTGCGTCATAAATCCTTTCTCGTAGAGTTTTACCGCTTTGATTTCCATTGTTTTTTTCCTTCCTTCCGATACTTCAAACTTTCCCGCCGCCAAAACGATGACGCCTAATCCCGCCGTTTTAATAAATTCCCTGCGATTCATTCCTCCCTCTCCTTTAAGATACCAATTTTTTCCCTATGTTGTACGCTTCTTCCTTCTGTTTTGGGAAAAATTCCTCTCTGTACGCGGCTTTTTCCGCTTCGTTGAATATGGAAGACTCATATTTGGAGTAGTCGCTGAATTGATAGGTGTTGCACGCATAGAGAATTTCCGGCTTATATTGCAGAAAACGCTCGAACGCTCCTTCGTGGAATGCGAAACGCTCCTTTATGCCAAACTGTTTTACGTGTTCTTCGGTCATATTCATAGTGTAAATTAGAGCGTTCGGCAATTTTTTCGGAAACACCGTGGGAATTTCGTCGCTGTAGAGATAATTTGAAAACAGCAGGCGTTCCATAAAAGCTATCGCGCCGGAGGTCATATTCATAAAATAAACGGGCGAGCCCAATATAAGCGCGTCCGCCGTTTTAATCTTCTCCAAAACGGGCGATAAATCGTCCTTCATGGCGCATTTGCCGTGTTCTTTGTCCTTACGTTTGCAGTAAAAACAGCTTATGCAACCCTTAAAGTTTAATCCGTAAAGATGAATAAGCTCCGTTTCCGCGCCCGCGTCCTTTGCGCCGTTTAAAGCGCATTCCAAAAGAGTCGCGGTGTTGCAATTTCTTCTGGGGCTGCCGTTGATAGCGATAATCTTTTTCAAAAATATTCCTCCTATCATATATTATTGGTATTTTTCGACAAAATACACGCATTTCCTCCTATATTTTATGTTGCCCTCAAATATTATGTATGCTATGCTAAAAAAGAGGTGGTTTTATGGACTTGACGGAATTTTTATCGGGCGGACTTTTGCCTTTAAATATACTTACGACAGAAAGCTCCTTATATTTGCCGCGCTTAAGAGAACTTTACCCTAACGCAAAGTTGTTTGCGCTTACGAACTGTGAAGAAGCGGTTAATTATAAAAAATATAGAGATTTAGGCGTAAACTGGAGTTTAAACGAAAATATTAAAATTTTTGACGAGCGGTTTTTCGATATAATCATCGCAGAATCCTTGCTTACTTATACGAAAAATTCTTACGACGATTTGATGAACATAAGCCGCGCGCTTAAAGAAACGGGATATTTGCTTTCGACTTTTAAAAATATACGCTACGCGCCTGTTTTAAACGAACTTAAAGAGGGGCGGTTTCCTTTTCGAGACGAAAAATTATACGCCAAAACCGAAATAGTAAAAATGCTGAACGACGCCGTGTTTAAAGAAATCGCGTTTTTGCCTACGGAAAAAGATTTAAGCGTCAAAGATACGGCTAAAGAATTTATAAACGCAGGATTTGAAAATTTTAACGACGACCTTTTGACGAAAATATGGATGTTCAAAGCCGCCGTTTCGACTTCTTCCGTGCTTGCGCTAAAGGAACTCTACGACGGCGAAACGCGCAAAAATCTTGCAAAACTTATTCGCCGAGTGGAATACGATATAGAGCGGGAAAAAAATCTCGAAAATTTGTGGAATTTCATAGAAGAAAATCAAATTTTCCCCGATTACTTATTGGGATTTATCGAAGAAATTTGCGTGTATAAAGAAAGCGTTCTTAAAATTTTGGAAAATTCCGCAGAAGAAAGAGAATTAACGGATTTTTCGAATGCGATAAACGAGGCTTTACAATGAACATAAAAAACTGCGACCTTTGCCCAAGACTTTGCAAAATTGACAGACGCAAAACAGTAGGCTTTTGCGGCGCGGGGGAAACTCTGCGCGTAGCAAAGGCGATGATACATAGTTGGGAAGAGCCTTGCATCGTGGGAAAAAGCGGCGCGGGCGCGGTGTTCTTTTCATATTGCAGCCTTCGATGTTCGTATTGTCAAAACTTTGAGATAAGCGAAAACGGCAAAGGCAAAGAGATAACGACGGAGCGTTTGGCGGAAATTTTTCTTGACTTGCAAAATAAAGGCGCGGCGACTTTGGATCTGGTGACTCCCACACATTTTTTGCCGCAAATAATAAAAGCCCTCGTTATCGCCAAAAACGCCGGTTTTATTATTCCCGTTGTATATAATTCGAGCGGGTACGAGCGAGAGGAGATAATAGAAGAAATTTCGCCGAATATAGACGTTTTTATGCCGGATTTTAAATATTTTTCGGAGGAAATCGCAAAAAAATATTCAAAAGCAAAAGATTATCCGAAATTCGCAAAAAGCGCGATAAAGGCGATGTATAAAGCCAAGGGAAAATTTGAAATCAAAGGCGGCGTAATGACGCGCGGCGTGCTTATCCGTCACCTTGTTTTGCCAAAACTCAGAAAAGACAGTATGCAAATTTTAAAATGGCTCTACGAAAATTTCGGCGACGACATATATCTCTCGCTTATGAGTCAATATACGCCGACAGCGAACGCGCCAGAAGAACTTCAAAGGCGGCTTACGACTTTTGAATATGAAAGCGCAGTGGATTTTGCGTTAAGTCTGGGATTTAAAAACGCGTACATACAAGAAAAAGCCGCCGCCAACGAGGAATTTATTCCCGCGTTCGACGGAGGCGGAGTGTGACAAAGCCTATTTTTTCTTAACCTATAAACATAAATTGCTTAACTTCTGCGGCTTTTCTTTACAAACAAAAAATCTCCTTGCAAAAGGAGATTTTTTTGTTATAATTATGATATGTGGAAGAAAGTGGCAAAAAGTGGCAAAAAGGCGGTGAAGGTTTATGCTCATGGGAGAATTTTCGCACAGCCTTGACGCTAAAGGTCGCGTTACGCTTCCTTCCGAACTTCGAGCAGAACTTTCCGAGAGTTTTTATGTTACGAAAGGGCTTGATAACTGCCTTTTTGTTTACGGCAAAGAGGAATGGGAAAATTTGTCGAATAAACTAAAGACTTTGCCGCTCTCTAAACCGGAAGCCCGCGCTTTTGTCCGCTTTTTCTTCTCGGGCGCAAGAAAAGTCGAATGCGATAAACAGGGAAGATTTTTGATACCTCAAAATTTAAGGACTTACGCGGACTTAAAAAAAGACGTGGTACTGACAGGCGTTATGACGCGGGCGGAAATTTGGGACAAAGAGCGTTACGACGCGTATAACAGCGAGGTAAATCCCAAAGTTACGGAAATCGTAAGCGAACTTGTGGATTTAGGGATATAGTATGAATAATTTTCATCACATATCGGTACTTTTAGATGAAGCGATTGACGCGCTTAACATAAACCCCGTAGGCGTTTATGTGGACTGCACGCTTGGCGGCGCGGGGCACGCGGCAAAAATAACCCAAAAACTTTCCAAAGGCGGAATATTCGTAGGAATAGACCAAGACGAGGACGCGATAGAAGCCGCGAGGGAGAGGCTTACCGATACGGACGCTGAAATAAATATTGTAAAAGATAATTTTAAAAATCTGAGAAATATTTTAAACGATTTAAAAATAGAAAAAGTCGACGGAATTTTGTTTGATTTGGGCGTGTCTTCGCATCAGATAGATACGGCGGAGCGCGGATTTTCATATATAAACGACGGCGCTCTCGATATGCGTATGGATAAGGAGCAAAAACTCTCCGCGTACGACGTCGTAAACAAATACGACGAAGAAGATTTGGAGCGGATTTTTTACGAATACGGCGAAGAACGCTGGGGTAAACGCGTCGCGGAATTTATCTGCGATTTTAGGAAAAAAGCTCCGATAAAAACCACCGGCGAACTTGTAAATATAATAGACCGCGCCATTCCGAAAGAAGTGCGAAAAAATACGGAAGGACACAGCGCGAAACGGATTTTTCAAGCGGTGCGGATCGAAGTCAACGACGAGCTTAACATTTTGGAACAGAGTTTTAAAACAGCCGCAGAGTTTTTAAATTCGGGCGGCAGGCTTGCGGTCATTACTTTTCATTCCCTGGAGGACAGGGTTTGCAAAAATACTTTTAAGGAACTTGCAACGGATTGCCTTTGCCCGAAAGATATTCCCGTTTGCGTTTGCAATCATAAGAAAAGCGTTAAGATTATAGGAAAACCGATTCGCCCGGGCGATAGGGAGATAAACGTAAACAGTAGGGCAAAGAGCGCGATTTTACGTGTTGCCGAAAAATTGAGGTGAGTTTATGAGCGCGCTAAAAAGATACGATGAAAATTTTGAAGAGCAATATGAAAACGTTGCGGAAAGAGAAAAACCGCATATAGTCAGAACAGGTATGCGAGGTACTTTGGATAAACCGATGCGTTCAAAGTTTCGCACGGCGTTTTTGCTATTTACGGTTTTGGCGATGACGGTTACGATAAGGAGCGGCATAAGCGCAAGCAGGGGATATGTTCTCGTAAACACGCAACAACAGGCGCAGGCGATAGAGCAGGAAAACGCAAGACTTCGCATAGAAATCGCTCATTTAAAATCGCCGCAGAGAATTAGAGATATCGCGGTTAAAGAACTTGGAATGGAAGAGCCTACGAAGGTGTATTTCGGTCGTGAAAGATAAAAAAACAAGGAGGGTTGTGAATATTTTCACAGCCCTTATTTTTTATTTCTAAAAACCGTTCTTTTCTTTCTTTTTCTTGAAAGAAAAAGAAAGTAAGATTTTAAGCTATAGCGTTTTGGAGGAAGTTATGAAAAAGGTTTACGAAATAGCGGAAAAAATAGAGGGCGCGGCGATAATCGGCGACAAGGACGCGATTTGTACTTCTATTGAGAGAGATTCGCGAAAAGTAAAAGAAGGGACGCTTTTTGTCGCTATAAAGGGCGCGAATTTTGACGGTCACGATTTTTTGGAGGACGCGCAGAAAAAAGGCGCGGTCGCCGTGCTTTCCGAAAATGATTTTACGCCGCCAAAGGGTATGACGCTTATTAAAGTCCCGAATTTAGAGGAGTCGCTAAAAATTATCGCGCCGTTTTTTTACGACTATCCAGCAAAATCTATGAGGGTGATTGGCATTACGGGGACTAACGGCAAGACCACCACAAGTTATTTGATTCGCAGGATTTTAAGGGAAAACGGCTATAAAGTAGGGCTTATCGGCACTATTCAAATTATGATAGAGGAAGAAATTATAAACACCGCCAACACAACGCCCGATATTGTGGAACTTCAAAACGTTTTGGAAAGAATGAAAGAGGCGAATATAGATTACGTCGTTATGGAGGTTTCAAGCCATGCCCTTGCGCTGCAGCGAGTTGCGGGAATAGAATTTGATACGGCGGTTTTTACCAATCTTACGCAAGACCATTTGGATTTTCACAAGACCATTGAAAATTATCGCGCGGCGAAAGCTAAACTCTTTAAATCGCTTTCGGAAAATGTAACAAAGCCTAACAAATGCGCCGTTGTAAATATCGACGACGCGGCGGGAGACTATATGCTTAAAGCCGCAAACACTAAACATATAACTTATTCCATAGACGGCGATTCCGCCATTTGCGCGAAAAACGCGGATATTGCCTTTGAAGGCACGAATTTTACGCTGACGGGCGACTACGGAACTGCGGATATAAAACTTCATCTTACGGGCAGATTCAACGTGTATAACGCGCTTGCCGCCATTGGCGCGTGTCTTGCCGAAAATATCCCGCTTGAAAATATAAAAAAAGCTCTCGCGGATTTTACAAGGGTTCACGGCAGATTTGAGCGGGTGGGCGGAAAAAATATTTCCGTCATCGTTGACTACGCCCATACGCCCGACGGAGTTGAAAACGCCCTTAAAACGGCGCGGGAAATCGCAAAAAATCGCGTTATCGCCGTCTTTGGTTGCGGAGGCGACAGGGATAAGACAAAGCGACCGATTATGGGGAAAATAGCGGCGAAACTCTCGGATATTGTTATAGCTACAAGCGACAATCCGCGCACGGAAAACCCCGAAAGCATTTTGGACGACGTTATGGCAGGCGTTTCGGAAAATATCGGAAACAAGACAGTCGAGCGAATAACGGACAGAAAAACCGCGATTTATAGAGCCGTAGAACTTGCGACGGACGGCGATATAGTTGCGATTTTAGGCAAGGGTCACGAAAATTATCAGATATTAAACACGGGGAAAATACATTTCGACGACGGCGAAGTCGCAAGAGACGCGTTAAAGGAGTACGGAAAATGACGGAATTTACATTGGCGGAAATTGAAAAGGCGTTAGGCGTAAAGGCGGAAGGAAAGGCAGTAGAAAAATTTTCGGATATTACCACGGACACGCGAAAAATCACGGCAAACTCGCTTTTTGTCGCGCTTAAAGGCGAAAAATTCAACGGCGAAGATTTTGCGGTTGAAGCCGTAAAAAAAGGCGCG
>JAGBKP010000132.1 GCA_017635875.1 Selenomonadaceae bacterium
CGCCGTCCCAGCCGAGTTTAACTTCTTTTACAGTAGAATCGATTTTGACAACAGAGTTGTCGCCTTGACCGATATACACGTTTACGTCGGAACCGTAGGTTATTCTACCTTTGCCGTTTTCCGTCGCGTCTACCATAGCTACGTACTTTTCGCCTTCCGTGCCGAAACCGTACGCGACTTTATCGCCGGACGTTGTACCGTTCAACGAAACCTCAACGCCGTTGTTTTCGTCCGCTCCGAAGGTTAAATTCTGTTTCCCGGCGGAAACGTAACCTATGCCGTCCAAGAAACGGATAGCGTTCGCTTTATCCGCGTCGGTGCCGTATTCGTATTTTTCAACAATGTCTACGCCGTCGTTGTAGCCGGAGAACACATTCGAGTCGTTGCCGCTCTTAACAGAAATCACATCAGCTATGCCGTTGTTGCCGCCCCAAATCGAGTCATTCTTGCCCGCAGACACGACGCTTACGGACGCATTATCTACACCGTTTATTATTAAGCTCTTGCCGACAGAGGAAGACGTAATCGCCGTAACGTTCTTATATACGTTTTCGTCGCCCCAATGCTTTTCATCTAGGGTGTTTGCAAGCACCACGGTCTTTTTGTTCGTGTTGCCGAGGTTTAGAGTTTGCTTGCCATCCGCGATTATGTAACTGTAATTGTCGAATTTGATGCTTGCGGCGGATTTTAACTCGTTTTCGTTTACAAGCAAAGCGGAGTACGTGTCGCCGTCTTTGGTTGTTATGTTTATGCCGAATTTATCGCCGTAAGTCGCGTCGCTTGAAGTAATCGTTGTAAGGTCGTTATTGGCAGTCAACGTACCTTGACCGACAGACACCGTGCCGGACACAATATCTTTAACGAAGAAGTCGTCGATACCGCCGCTAATGCTTATGGCGTTGCCCTTTTCCGTATAGCCGGCAGATTCTTTCCATCCCGTAATCGTATCGCCGGAACTTGCCACGCTTTCCATAACAACTATTTCCGCGCCCGCGCCGGAGAGAGTAATACAGTCTTTGCCAGCGCCGCCGTCTATTGTGACGCTGCCCTGACCTTTTACGTTGCTGCCGAGACTGATGTTATTTGCTCCCGAGCCGCCGACAACAGAAACTGCGGAGTTTTTGATATTGTCGAGATTGATTGTCGTGTTGCCGGAAGTACTTTTTGCGTCATACGTAATCTTTTTAAAGCCGACCACGCTTTCCGAGGTAACCGCGCCCGTTCCTCTAACGGTAACCACAGCTTCGGCGTCGTCGCCTTTGAGGTTTAGCGTGTTCGCATTCGTGCTGTCACCGGCAATCGTAATAACCTCGCCCGCCGCGCCGGAGACGGTCATGTATTTGCCGTAAGCGCCGGCGGAAACGGAAGACCCGCCAAGCAAACTGACATTGCCTTTGCCGCCGGTGAAGGCTACTGCGCCGTTTAATATTACATTGTTGTTGTCGTTTACCTCTAGGGCGAAGTTAGTTGTCGCGGCACTTTCAAAACTGATAGACTGACCGCCCATTTTGTCCAACCATAGAGTGGTGTCTTTTGCCGCTTTGTAAAGTTTAACATCGGAATTACCGCCCAAACCCAAGTAACTGATTCTAGACGAATTCATTTCCCAAGAGTAGCTCCCGTTGTCCGCTGTACGTACACGTGTCACCGTCTGCTCACTATCATTACTGTTTAACCCAACGATGCCGCCGGTCGGTACAGCCCAATTTCCCTTTACCGTACCTATGCCGAGACCGAATTTTGAATTACCGTCGAAGCCGAAGTAAGTTACATCGCCATTAGAATCGTCTACGTAAGCCGAAAGCGAAACATCGCCGATAGTAAACGTTTTGTCCCCCGGTCTGTACGACACGCCGGACAATACGGTAACATTGGTAACGGTGGTACCGCCACTCGTACCGCTACCTGTATCGTCACTCGTACTAGCGCCACTCGGGCCACTCGCACTAGAGTCACTCGCACTAGACGAATCATTAAATAACTGCAAATCAAAAGATATATTCATAATTAAGAATTCCCTCCTAAAATTTTGGATTTGCCTCATAGTACCACCCCCCCCCCTTCGTTTTGTCAAGCTTTTTTTATTTTTTTTTCGCGTTGTGTTTTAAGCGATTGTTAATTGAGATAATCTTTTCTTTGTGCTATAATCGTAAAAAAATTACAGAAACGGAGCGCGTTATGGAAAAGTTTTATCTTTTGGTTTACGGTTGTCAAATGAACGCCGCGGAAGGCGAAAGCGTGCGGGAAACACTTTTAAGGGAAAATTACGAGGAAACCTCCGATATGACAAAAGCCGATATTATACTTTTGCACACTTGCTGCGTACGAGAGGCGGCGGAAGAAAAAGTATACGGCAAAATAGGCGAGATAAAAAATATTAAGCGGAATAATCCGAGCGTTATTTTGGGCGTAATGGGCTGTATGGCGCAAAAAGAGAGCGAAAAACTATTTAAACGCGCCCCGCATATTGACTTTATTTTAGGCACGGGAAAGCTCGGCGAACTTATAAATACGATTTCCGCCATAAAAAACGAACGAAAACATATTTTAAAAAACGAACTTAACAGTATCGAATCGCTTCCCGTAAGCGTAAATAAGACTTCGGTTTTTGTTCCCATTATGACAGGTTGCAACAATTTTTGCTCGTATTGCATTGTGCCTTACGTAAGAGGTCGCGAAAAAAGCCGAGATGTTGAAGATATTTTAAACGACGTAAAAAACGCGGTAAAAAACGGCGCAAAAGAGCTTACTTTTTTGGGGCAGAACGTAAATTCTTACGCCCCAAAAGACGGCGCGGATTTTTCGGATTTACTGAAACTTGCGGACAGCGCTCAAGGCGTCTCTCGCATACGCTTTATGACAAGTCACCCCAAGGATTTATCCGATAAACTGATAGAAACAATGGCAAAGGGAAAACATATCGCGCGCCATATTCACCTTCCTATGCAACACGCCTCCAACCGCATACTTAAAGCTATGAACAGAAATTATACCAAAGAGCATTATTTGAACTTACTTCAAAAACTACGGGAAAATATCCCAAACATCGCCGTCACCACAGATTTAATCGTAGGCTTTCCAACAGAAACGGAAGAAGATTTCGCGGAACTTTTGGATTTTGTGAAAATCGCAAAATGGGACGCGGCGTATACTTTTATATATTCCAAAAGGAGCGGCACGCCTGCGGCAAACATAGCGGAGCAAACGGAAGAAAGCGTAAAGCACGAAAGGCTTAATCGCCTTATGGAAACGCAGAACATAATAGGAAGAAAAATCAACGACGCGTTAAAGGACACGGTTTTAGAAGTATTGGTTGAAGGAGAGAGCAAGACGAAAGGCGTGTATCAAGGGCGAAGCGATACCAATAAACTTGTGTTGTTTCCTCATAGCGGGCAGCAGGCGGGCGATATCGTAAACATTCGTATAAAAGAGCCGCAAACTTGGGTTTTAAAAGGTGAAGTAGTATGACGGACAATAAAATAACGCCTATGATGGAGCAGTATTTGGCGGCAAAAGCGAAAAATCCCGACGCTTTGCTTCTTTTTCGTCTCGGCGATTTTTACGAACTTTTTTTTGACGACGCAAAAAAAGTTTCGGCGGAGCTTAACCTTACGCTTACGTCTCGCTCGGGAGACTTAAGCAAACCTCCTATGTGCGGCGTGCCGTATCACGCGGCGGAAGGCTACATTGAAAAACTTATAAACAAAGGTTATAAAGTAGCCATAGCGGAGCAGATAGGCGACCCAAAGGCTAAAGGGCTGACAAAGAGAGAGGTAACGCGCGTTATCACGCCGGGCACTATGATTAGCGATAGCGACCTTATAAACGCGAAAAATAATTATATCGCCCTCTTAACCGAAAACGACGATGAAATCGCACTGGCGGGCGCAGATTTATCTACCGGCGAATGTTTCTACGGTATTTACGACGGCGAAAACAAAGTCGCGCGCCTCTTTGACGCGCTTTACTCTCTGGAAGCGCGAGAAATTCTTATAAGCGGCGAACTTAATTTTGCGCTTGAATTTGAAGATTTTTTAAGACTTCGCCAGCCCAATACTTCCGTTACCCGCATAAGCAAAGATGCAAATTTTGAGTTTTTGAAAAATATCGCAAAGGAAGAAATCCCCTCGTCCAATCTTGCGAAAACAGCCGTCGCTATGCTTTTGGAATATTTAAAAAATACGGCGGGCAATTTTGCGAATATTTCTCACCTACAGCCTATAGAGACGGGAAATTTTTTGCAGTTAGATACTTATACTTTAAGAAATTTGGAGATAACGAAAAATTTAAAAGACGGCGGCAAGGCGGGAACTCTCTACGATATCTTGGACTTTACCAAGACCCCTATGGGCAGTCGCCTTTTAAAGCATTATCTTGAACGCCCCTTAAAATCCGTAAAAAAAATTGACGACCGCCTTTTTGCCGTTGAGGAATTTTACAAAAATTACGCTATGCGAGAAGATTTCTTCGCGGCGGCAAAGGAAATACGAGATATTGAACGACTTATTTCAAGGGTGGCTTTCGGCTCGGCAAGACCAAGAGAAGCGCTTTTGATAAAAAATTCTCTGATGTCAATTCCTATGTTAAAAAATGCAGTCAGCGGCGCAAAATCGCAAATAATAACTGACGCCGCCGCAAAAATCGCGGACTTTTCCGCGCTTGCCGAAAAAATCGGGCAAACGGTTGACGAAGCGGCGGGCAATAATATAAAGGGAAACATCGTAAAAGAGGGAGTATCTGCCGAACTCGATTCCTACAGACTTATGGCAAGAGACAGCAAGGCTCTTTTACAACAAATGGAGGAGCGGGAAAAGGAAAAAACGGGCATAAGAACGCTTAAAATCGGCTATAATCGCGTGTTCGGATATTACATAGAGGTGAGAAACAGCGGAAAAGATTTAATTCCCGATTATTACGAGCGAAAACAGACGCTTGCAAACGCGGAAAGATACGTTACAAGCGAGTTAAAAGAGTTTGAAACAAAAATTTTGGGCGCGGAGGGAAAAGCCGCGGAACTTGAGGAAAGTATTTTTAACGATTTGTTGAAAGAAATAGCGGACAACACGGAAAAACTTCAAGAAGCCGCAAAAGGAATAGCCGAAATTGACGTAATCGCCTCCCTTGCGGAAACGGCGGATAAATACAATTATTCGCGTCCGAGACTTTCGGTAAACGGCGAAATCACGATTAAAGACGGCAGACATCCCCTTGTTGAACGGCTTTTAAAAAGCGAGATATTCGTGCCGAACGATACAAAGTTAAACCATAATGATTCCGAGCTTTTGCTTATAACGGGTCCAAATATGGCGGGAAAATCCACATATATGCGTCAAGTCGCGCTTATAGTCTTAATGGCGCAAGTCGGCTCTTTTGTTCCCGCAACGTCCGCCGTCATCACGCCTGTCGATAGAATTTTTACTCGAATAGGCGCAAGCGACGATTTATCTTCAGGCGAAAGCACTTTTATGGTGGAGATGAAAGAAGTCGCACATATAGTAAAAAACGCCACGGCGGAAAGCCTTGTTATATTAGACGAAATCGGACGCGGCACAAGCACTTACGACGGTATGAGCATAGCCCGCGCCGTAGCGGAATACATCTCCGAAAAAATTCATTCAAAAACCCTGTTCGCAACGCATTACCACGAACTTACGGATATGGAGGGAAACGGGATAAAAAATCTCTGCGTTGCGGTAAAAGAACGCGGCGGAGAAGTCGCTTTCCTTAGGCGGATAGTCGCGGGCGCGGCTGATAAATCATACGGCATACACGTCGGAAAATTAGCGGGGCTTCCGGAAAATGTAATAAAACGGGCAAGCGCGATTTTAAAGGAACTTGAAAGCGAAACAAAAACAGTTCCCACAAAAAAATCAACGCAAAAAGAAAAAAAGGAAGAAATTCAGCCTATGAATGATTTGTTTACGTCGAGCGTTATAGAAGATATATTAAAATTGGACTGTCTTTCAATGACGCCCATAGAAGCTATGAACACACTCTTTAAATTGCAAGAAACGGCAAAAAAGGAGACGGGAAGATGATTGAACTCTTGCCTGAAGCCACAATAAACAAAATAGCGGCGGGTGAAGTAGTCGAGCGTCCCGCCTCCGTTGTGAAAGAGCTTATAGAAAACGCTATGGACGCGAAAGCAAAAACCATAGAAGTCGAAATCGACGGCGGCGGCATAGGGCTTATTCGCGTAACGGACGACGGAACAGGTATGCAAAAGACGGATGCAAAGACCGCCATTTTACGCCACGCCACAAGCAAATTAAAAGACGCGAGCGATTTAAGCCGACTTTCCACTATGGGCTTTCGCGGCGAGGCGCTTCCCACCATCGCGTCGGTGTCAAAATTTTCGCTTTTGACAAGAATAGACGGCGAAGATTTTGCAACGGCGGTTGAAATAGTGGGCGGCAAACCCCCGACGATAACGGAAGCGGGCGGCAGAGTGGGAACTACCGTAAAAGTTGAAGATTTATTCTTCAACACCCCCGCGCGGAAAAAATTTTTGAAAACGCCGCGAACGGAAATAGGCCGCGCAAACGATATTGTGATGAAACTTGCCCTTGCGCGCCCCGATATTTCTTTCAGATTAAAAAGCGGCGGAAGAGATGTTTTACGCACACCGGGCGGAGGCGATTTAAAGGAAACAATACGCGCGGTTTACGGCGCGGACGTTGCGGCGGCAAGTTTGCCCCTCTATTTTTCGGAAGACGAAGTAAGCATAAGAGGATTTGTAACAAAGCCTACGGTTTTAAGGAGCAGCCGCGCTTGGCAAACTTTCATCGTAAACGGTCGGGTAATAGAAAACCGCGCCATAGCGAGAGCGATAGATAACGCGTATCGCGCTCTTATTCCAAAGAGCGGCTATCCGCTTGCTGTCGTTGTCATAACTTTACCGCTAAATTCCGTTGACGTAAACGTTCATCCGCAGAAAACGGAGCTGAAATTTGAAGACGAAAGCAAAATTTTCCACTCGGTTTATCACGCGGTAACGGACGCGATACAAGAGGCAAGCAGGGGATTAAGCAAAATCGCCGCGACTGCGGAAAATACCGAACGGCATATTGAAAATTCGATGCTTTTTGTTAAAGATTATCCTAAATTAGAAACTTTTAACGACGCAAAAAAAGCTCAAAATAACGAACACGGCGAAAATAGGCCAATCGAATATTTAAAGCGAGAAATCGTCGAAACCAAAGCCGAAACAACAAACGAAGCAACGGAGCCGACGGACACCGAATTTTCAACTGCAAACGAAAGAGTTTACGGCAACGTTCCCGCCGCCTCTGCCGATAAACGCGAACTTGCCGTTATCCCCATAGGGCAGGTGGACAGATGCTACATAATCGCAAAGGACGCTCACGGCTTATATATCGTAGACCAACACGCGGCGCACGAGCGAATACTTTTTGACAGACTTTCAAACGCGGCGGAAAATATCCCCATTCAACAGCTTTTGGTTCATATTATGCTTAATTTTACTCCGCGAGAAGCCGAAATTGTGGAAAAAAATTCGGAAATTTTCGCTAAACTTGGATTTACGTTAGTGCCAAGCGGAAAAACAGTCTTTCGGCTTACGGAAATTCCTGCGGATGTTCCAATCGGAGAAGCGGAGGACGCGTTGAGGGAAATTTTGGTGGGCGTACTTGAAAAGCCCGAAGTTACGGCGGCAAGCATAAGAAAAGAAGCTCTCGCCATAACCGCGTGCAGAGGCGCGATAAAGGCGGGGGACGAACTAAACCTAAAACAAATGGAAATGCTTTTGGACGAACTTTCAAAAACGGATTATCCCTATACCTGCCCGCACGGCAGACCCACCATTTTAAAATTTTCCACCGGCGAACTCGATAAGATGTTTAAGCGTACGGGGTTTTAAGGGCATCTCTAAAAACCTTACTTTCTTTTTTCTCTCTTTCTTTTGAAAAAGAAAGAGAGAAAAAAGAAAGTAACAAAGAAAAAAGAGAGAAAGAAAAC
>JAGBKP010000133.1 GCA_017635875.1 Selenomonadaceae bacterium
CATCTTTCGAGGAAAACCCGTTTTGTCTACAGTCTGAAAACGCCGGCAAAATCTCGCCGGCGTTTTATCTTGTTCTGTAACTTTTTAGTTTTTTCACAGCCCCTAAACTCTGTAGATTATTTTTCTTTTATTGCTTTTTTATTTTTTTGTTTTGTCTGCAGTCTGAGGGATTGGCGCACGATTATATGCGACAGTCCCTTTATTTTTAGCTGTGATAATGTATTCTAAATTAACGCGCGAATAGAACACATTCGGTGTATCCAGGCAACGTAACGTCCATACCGAAAGAATCCAAGAAAGTTTCCGTATTTTCGTCAAAAAGGAACGGCACGTCTTCGCGACTTGAAGCGTAATGTCTGAGAGCAAATTCATAATCCGGACGAATGGATTTCACAAAATTCATAAGCGTCCAAAAATCATCGATTTTGTGGTACGCGCTTAATGCAAGAATGGGTTTGCAGCGTGCGATTGTTGTTGTCGCTCCTTTTAAAATATCAAGCTCCGCTCCTTCTACGTCCATTTTAATAAAATCAACATGAGGTATTTTATTCTCGGCAATATAGGAGTCTAAAGTGATAATTTTTGTCGTTTCACTGCCTGCGGTGTCTAATCTGCTCGCTCCGATATTGCCTTCGACGTGAGAGTATCGCATATCGTGCTTAAACGAGCCAAGACCCAGATTTTCGACCGAAAAACCGTTTTCATCGGAAAGTTTTTTCGCGATTTCAAAATTTTTCTTATCCATTTCAAAACCGTATACTTTGCAGCCCATCTTTGAAAAACGCAAAGCCGTGCTGCCATCGCACGTTCCGCAATCAATAAAAACATCGCCCGCTTTCGGAATAAAACCGTGGCAAATATACTGCGACGTATTTGCGTGGACCGCCTCGCTTAACAGACACGAAACATTGGCGAGCCAATAACCGCAAAAAGCTTTTTTAGAGTCTTCATCAATCAGCGATTCGTATACCTCTTGCAACTCCGTCAAATGATTCATAAACGCATCGTAATTTACTTGAGGAGATACCCACATCAAAAAAATTTTAGCTTTCGGGAAAAATTTTTTCGCAAATTTGTAGTCTATAAGGGTTCTGGGTAGAATATATTCCGATTTCAAGTGACTTTCGTTTATTTCATTTATATTTATAATTTTAAAGTCGGTATTGTTTACCTCTGGGGGGGGGGGGGGTAACCGTAATTATATGTGGAATGTTTAATCCTTGATTTTTATAGTTTTGAGCAAAATTGATACAGTCGTCCGTCACCGAATAAGTGAGAAAAGTGACAGGAATTTTTTCGTGTACCAACTTTTGCGACAGCGCCATAAAATTCATATTATGGACTTTTTGAATAAGTTGAACAAAATTTTTCATACAGAAACTCCTTCCTAAAATATATCAGATATTTGACATAATCGCTTGTATAAGCTCGTCTTTTGAGAAATAGATGGGTTCCGTTATTTTAGGATGTGAAATTTTCAGCACCGCTTCTACGCCGCTATTACAGAAATATTCACTAATGGGTTTAATAAATTCTTCGGCGTAATAGAACATATGACTGTCGCTGTTAGGGTAAAGCAACGGCAAACTAAAAATCCAAACTGGAATAGGACCAGGAAACGGCGAAATACAAAGAATCTTTGCATTTGAAAAAGCCAAGTAGTCAAACAAGCCGCTTCTATAACCTATAACCGCTCGTATTTTATCCGAAAGCGCAAAAAGCGCGGTAAGAGACGCTGAAAACGGTTTAGTCCCAGCGATAGGCGTTTCGCCTTGCGGAGCAACATTTGTATAAACAATAAAGCCTTTTTCCTGCATACTTTTGACCAAATTTACCCATAAATCAGTCGGCAAATCCGGCAGTGATTTTGCGTATGGGGCTAATATAACAGTATGTTTTTTGTCAATTACAAAATCGTTATATATTTTTTTCATTTCTTCTTCCGACGGCTCTGCAACCGTAGGCGATAAAAAAGGTGCAGTGGGAGAGAGTTTAAATACGGGGCGAAAACCTTCAATGAAATTTATATCAAAATTCATTACGCACACGCCGTCTTTTGTTCGATAAAAGTGTCCGTAAATATAATTATGAGTTTCATATCGTCCGGTTGTATAGATATACTTTGCGAGCATATCTAAAAAATCTTGATCCCAATATATAATTTTATCAACGCCAGGGAAAGATACCCCCATGGACTGAACGCGTTCGGAGGCAAAAATTATTGCGTGAGATTTTCCCCTCATTTTCTTTGCCGCGTCGACAAATCCTCCAGCGCCCAACAAATCCCCTATATGATACGGACAAAAAACATAGAGAGTATCCTCTTTATCGAGAATTTTTGACAATTCCGTTTCAAATTTATTTATCCATTCTTCCACGACAAATCCCTCCTACAAATTAGCGTCTTCAACAATTCTAATCGGCGTAAATTCGTCGCGTTTGCGCCTTAGAGCCAAAGCCGTAGAAAGACCGGAAGGCTTGTCGTCGTTTAAAAGTATGCGCTCGCCCATAGGAGCATCAAATATTACTGCGTCGAAGCGAACATTATTGGCGGATAAGAAACGCTCTGTGTGGGGGCGTTCGCTTTCCTTTCGAGATGTGATAAAAATAATTTTGTCTTTTGGCGGAATATTTTGCAGAAATTCCAACGCGCCGGGCAAAAATTCGTCGCTACCGTCAATATATCCGTTATGTTTGACTATCGTACCGTCTAAATCCAATATCCAAGTATGTCCTAAAGTCGAAAGAAGAAGCGTATCTGCGTTTTTTTCATTTTGCAGAGAATATTCGCCGGCATTTTCCAGTTCTAGGGCTTCTTCCAAATACCACAGACCGCGATAAAACGCGCCGCAAATAGAGTCGTAATCCTCCCAAGCGTATGTAGTAAGCGAAAGCCATGTGAGCGCGAGAAAAAGTTTCATTTGCAGGGGCGTGACTTCGTCTTTCAGCAAACGGAAAAAATCGGGTTCCAACGCTTCCCAACCATTGGACGAGACGTCAAGAGTAACATCATTATCATTGATTTGAAGTCTAAACCGTTTTAGGTTAAATTGGTCGTAGTTTGAAAAGAGAGAATAATAAAGTTTAACCCAGTCATAAGCGGGGTCGCCGTAAAATTGAATATTGCCAAAATAGCCCCTCGGATCAATTAAGACAGGCTCAAAATCGTTTCTTAACAAAATATTGCTGAAAGTCGGATCGCCGTGAATAAATTGAAATTCTTTTGGGCAATACCGCCAAACCAATTCTTCTATTTTGTCCTTGCAATAGAAAATATTGCGGCAAGGTTTGCCGTTTATAATCACGGTTTCGTCGTTTGCAAACGGCGTCAATTTGCGTACTTTTTCAAGTCGTTTGTAAGTTTTTCCGATATATGCGTCGAAAAAACTCTCTTTATCCGCAGGAACGCTGCCAATTGCGTGAACTTCTTTCAAGCATAAAATAAGTTCCGCCAAAATTTGTTGTTTTGCAGAAAGCGGCAACAGATTATATTCGTAGATATTTTTTCCGTTGATAAACTCCATAGTAAGCGGGCTTGTTTTATATATATGCGGTATATTTTTAAAATGTGCGTCCTTTATTTTTTCATACCATGCGATTTCTTTTTTAGCCAAAGACCTGCCCTGCTCGTCTATGCCCTCTTTTATGATTTTATCTTCTTTAACCGTAATGCGGTTAAACGGGCGGCAACGCATACGGGGAAGTTTCGCCCACTCGCTATATAGTCCGTATTCTCGCGCATAATTTAAAGTATGTTCGGCAAAACTATGGTTATTATCCCTTAAATAGCGAACAAATTCGCCTTCTTCTGGCAAATCGGAAAGACTCGCTTTATCTTTGAAAATAAAGTAACCGGCTATGCCGCGACCTGGAATTTCTTCGTGCAAAAAACGGGGGGGGGGGTATGCATATATGACCAACGACAAGAGAAGTTTTTAGCTATGCCTATGACGTCCGCGTCAATATCAGGAATATCGTCGTCGCCCAATATAAGATCGCACCAAATAAGCATAAAACTTTCGCCGCTCGGGATAAAGGACATCGCGTCTTTAATGCCGGCTACGGTTCCTTTTCTGCCGTTCGCAGAAACGACGCGATAATCCGCGTCGGCAAAAACGGAAAGATAGCGTCTTAACACATCCTCTTTATAATCGCCGATTATAAGGTATTTTTTGTCGGGAAATTTTTTAAACAAATGAAAAATCATAGGAAGATTTTCAACGGGTACAAGGGCTTTTGGCTTGTTTTGGGTAAGCGTCTCCATTCGCGACCCTTTTCCGCCGGCTTGAACTATAATATATTTTGGTTTCATACAGTCGCTCCTTCTTTAGATTTAGCATAGCAATATTGAATAGAAAAATTTTGGTATTCTTAAAACACTTCTTTTTTATTCACAAATCCTTCAACACGAGCCCGGGTTCCGCGTTTAGGTATAAATCGCTGACAATTCCCGCTTGCGCTTGATAATATCCCCTGCAGGCTATCATCGCCGCATTGTCCGTGCAAAGCGCAGGTTTCGGCGAAACATAGCGGTAATTACGCTTTTTTGATTCTGTTTTAAGTTTTTGCCCCAGCGCGCTGTTTGCCGCTACTCCGCCCGCTAATACCAGAGTGTTTAAATTCGACGAATTTAACGCGCTCATGGCCTTTTCCGTTAAAATCTCTATAACGGCTTCTTGAAACGAGGCGGCAACATCCGCGTTATTTACTTCTTCTTTTTTTAATTTTTTCGTGTTTAAATAGTTAAGCACGGCGGATTTTAAGCCGCTGAAACTAAAATCATATCCTTCGTTTCTGAGCGCCTTCGGGAAATCTATCGCAAAGGGATTTCCCTCTTTAGCGAGTTTGTCTATCTCGGGGCCTCCCGGATATTTTAGCCCCATAACTCTCGCAACTTTATCGAAGGCTTCTCCCGCCGCATCGTCTCTCGTTTCTCCCATAAGCGAAAATTTATTGTAATCGGATACTTTTACCAATGAGGTATGCCCGCCCGAAACTACAAGCGCGATAAAAGGCGGCTCTAAATTTTCTTCGCTTAAAAAATTTGCGAATATATGCCCTTCCAAATGGTTTACGCCGATTAACGGAACATCAAGTGAAAAAGCGAGAGCCTTTGCGGCGGAAAGCCCCACTAAAAGCGCGCCTTGAAGACCGGGGCCGTAAGTTACCGCGATTTGACCTATGTCCTTTAGCGTAACGTTTGCCGCCGCAAGAGCCTCGTCTATAACCGGCATAATATTTACTATATGCTTTCTGGACGCAATTTCAGGCACTACTCCGCCGTATTTTCTGTGCACGGGAGTTTGCGTGGAGATTATGTTTGAAAGCAGCGTCCTTCCTCCCGACAATACTGCGGCTGCCGTTTCGTCGCAGCTTGATTCTATGCCTAAAGTCAATATATCTTTCATTTGGTGCCTCGCTTTAAATCGTTGTAATTTGCTTTAGGTATTGTAGCCTAGTTTAAACGCGGTTGTCAATTATCCCCTTTGAAATTTTTTAATCGCAACTTTTTAGAAGGAAATTTCATAAAGCGTATAGAATATAAAAAATCACAACAGTAAATGAAAAATAGAAAACCACAGTGATATATGAAAAAGCAGAGGTAAGTTTATTGAAAAAATCGAGTATAAAAAAACAGGCGTTGTCGCTTATTATATCCTGTTCGCTTATGACGCTTCTCTTAACGGCGGGCGTTTCCGTTTACGGCATAATGGCGATTCGTCAAAGTGCCGTAAATATAGGCGAAGAAATCGGCGGCTCTGCGGCAAAAGAGAGCAGCGTTACTCTGCACGAAGAAGCTAAAGCGATGCTCCTTCGCCATATGAATGAACGCAGTTCGCAAATAGATATGACTTTTTCAAATCTTGGCGTAAAAGTGCGAATGATCTCCGAACAGATGACGGAGATGCTAAAGCATAAGGAGCGTTATCTGCCCAGAACCATAGAAGAACCGAAGAAGGAAAACGCGGGCAAACTTTCAACACAGCTTCATCTTGCGCCGGGACTTAACGAAAACGATGAGAAAATAGCCGAAGAAATCGGACTTACCGCAAACATTTCCGACTGGCTCACCCGCATCTATATGAGCAGCGATATGGTGGTCGCCACTTACGTCGCGAGCCAAAACGGTTTCACCGTAATGGTTGACGCGAGGAGCGATAAGAAATTTTTGCCGGGGGAAAATGCTCCCGCCCGCGTGGATTTCAGGCAGCGTCCTTGGTATGAGGAGGCGGTTAAAAAGAACGCCCTTTTATACACCGAGCCGTATTTAGACGCATATAGCGACAATCGCGCCATAACGTGCGCTATGCCGTACTACGACGCAAACGGCAAAATAGCGGGCGTTGTAGGCGCAGGTATGTTCCTCTCCAACATCAACACCATAGTTTTGTCCACAAAAGTAGGTTCCACCGGCTACGGTTTTATAATGAAAAACGACGGCAGAGTGCTTTTCTCGCCGAAAAGCAAGGGGACGCTCCAAATAACGGCGAATAACGCCGCGACGCTATTAGAATCCAGTGATGAAAACTTAAGAAATATCGCAAAAAAAATGTCCGAAGGAGAAGTGGGCATAGCTGAAGTTATCGTTGACGACACTCCGTGTTATCTCGCTTACGGACCTTTACGGGCATTAAACGCGTCTTTTGGCATAGTTATGGAAAAGGACGAAATATCGGCTTCCGCCGTAGCCAATGAAGAACTTATCGAAAAAAGCACGCAAAATTTTTTAACAACGCTTAATCATTCTATGTATTCCATTTTCTTGGGAATACTTGTAATCACATTCTTCCTCCTTATCGCTGTGTCATTTATCGGAAATTACCTTGCGGAACGGTTTGCGCGCCCCATAAAAATTTTAAACGAAGGCGTAAGGGAAATCGCTAGCGGCAATTTAAACAAAAAACTTGAAATCTCAACCAAAAACGAAATAGAAGAACTTGCCGCAAGCTTTAACTTTATGACCGACGAATTAAAGACGCATATAGACAATTTAACAAGAGTGACGGCAGAACGTCAGCGCATCACAACCGAGCTTTCCGTCGCTACCAATATACAAGAAAGTATGCTTCCGAATTTTTTCCCCGCGTTTCCGGATAGGAAAGAATTTGACATATACGCGTCTATGCACGCGGCAAAAGAAGTGGGCGGCGATTTCTACGATTTTTATATGATAGACAAGCGTCACTTGATGATAACTATCGCGGACGTTTCGGGAAAAGGCGTCCCCGCCGCGCTCTTTATGGTTATTTCAAAGACGATACTGCAAAATTACTCCCTTGCCGTAAAGGGAAAAATTTCTCTTACTGAGCTTGTGGCAAAAGCCAACGACCAACTTGAAAAGAACAACGACGCGATGATGTTCGTGACGGCTTTTGTCGGTATGCTGAATTTAGAAACCGGCGAATTCAAATTTGTCAACGCGGGGCATAATCCGCCGCTTATCTACAGAGCAAAAGAAGATAAATATTCGTATCTGAAAACGGAGAGAAATTTTGTTTTGGGCGGTATGAATAATCTTAACTTTAAGGGGCAAAGCATTAATTTTGAGCCCGGCGATAAGATTTTCCTCTATACAGACGGGGTGACGGAGGCGCTTTCCGAAGAAGAAGAACTCTTTGGCGAAGAGCGGCTCCTAAAAACGTTAAATTCCGCGGGTGTGAAGAATGAAGGCGTAAAGGAAACGCTCGTAAAGGTAAAGGAAGCTCTTACCTCTCACGTAAAAAAAGCCGAGCAATCCGACGATATTACAATGATGTCCGTTATTTATAATGGGATGGGGAATAATGAAATGGAAAGAAGTAACGTAAAAACGCTGGAACTTTCCGCGACTTTAGAAAATTTGCAAGTCGTTCAAGATTTTGTCGAAGAGACGATTGCGCCTCTTAAGGTGTCCGCAGGCGAAAATATGCAGATAGCCCTTTCCGTGGAGGAAATTTTCGTAAATATCGTAAATTACGCCTACGGCGAAGATGGCGGCGATGCGATTGTGGAAGTCGCTCTCCTTGACAATACTAAAAAAGGCGTTGAGATTACCTTTAAAGATAAAGGTACGCCCTACGACCCGCTGAAAAAAGTTGATCCTGATATTAACGCTCCCATTGAAGAACGCGGAATAGGCGGGCTTGGCATTTTCCTCGTAAAGAAAAATATGGACGAACTTGAATATAAATACGAAAGCAACGAGAATGTATTTATTATGAGGAAGTTTTTTTGATAACATCTACCGTCTAAAGCTTACGGTAATTTTCCGACGATTTTTTTCATACAAAATTCAAAAAATACTATACAACATCGTATTTTTGAAGTATAATGAAGAAGAGATGAATTTTTGTAAAATTATTCATAAAAAATAAAGGAGAAGTTGTATGAAAGTTTTGTTGGCGGAAGATGATGAAAAACTTGGGAAACTTATCGAATATATGCTTGTGCAAAACAATATCAAAGTCGATTGGGTAAAAACCGGCAGCGAAGTCTATGAATACGCTTTATACGGCGATTATGACGTGCTCATTTTAGATTGGATGATGCCGGGCGAAACGGGTATTGACGCTTGCGCCCGCCTTCGCCAAAGCAATTACGAAAAAGCTATTTTAATGCTTACAGCAAAGGATTCCATCGAAGATAGAGTGACGGGGCTTGACGCGGGCGCGGACGATTATCTCGTAAAACCGTTCGAGTTCTCTGAGCTTATGGCGCGTCTTCGCGCTTTAAGCAGGAGAAGCACGCAAAAAATCCAGCAGGATATTATAGCCGTCGGGAACTTTAGATTAAACCGCACCGCGAAAGTCCTTATGAGCGGGGAAAACAAAGTGCAGCTTTCGCCGCGCGAATTTCAAATATTCGATTTGCTCGCGCAAAACGTCGGCATAGTTGTTCCTAGGGAAGTTTTGTTAGACCGTATATGGGGGCTTGAAACCGAAGTAAGCTCCAACAATATTGATTCCTATATGAAAATTTTACGCAAAAAGATAGAGGCGAGCGGCTCTGCAAGCCACATAAAAACTGTGCGCGGCGTCGGCTATAAACTTGAGGTTGAAGAGGAATGACGGCTCTTTTCAAAAAAGGCGAGGGCAGCGTTAAGAAAATGGGCGATATGTTTCGCTCCGGCATAAAAGCCCTTACTTTTTTTTACGCCGCCATTATGTGCGTTTTTCTCTGCATCTTAATTTTCGGTGTACACGGCGTTATGAAATGGGCGATAACCTCAGAGCAAGAGCGAGAGCTTATAGAAACAGCCGAAAGCATTATGGGCGCGCAAAAAAACGCCAGATTGGGTGCGACTTTTGACGAAAACAACCTCTACAAAAGCGCGAGCGACAGACTTTTTTTCTACGTATTTGACAACAACGGAACGCTCATTAGATTTTCACGCGGCTCGTACAGAATCGAGCCGTTTGTTTTGGAAGTAATCGAAGACGGCTTGGTGCCAAAAAACGAAATAAAGGTTTTCGGTAAATTCGACGAAACCAGAAGGCGAACCGAACTTATGCTCACCTCCGTCGAATCCGAAAACGGCGCGATTGTGGTCTATGTGGGAAAAGACGTAAGCGCGATGTATAGCGGAATGGCAAAGGCGACTTACGCCTTTATACTTTTAGGGGTAATATCTCTCATTTTCTCCACGCTGATAGGTTTTTTCCTCTCAAGAAGAGCGTTGAAGCCTGCGCGGCTTGCCTACGAAAAACAGAGGCAATTTGCCGCCGACGCGTCCCACGAACTTAGGACGCCGCTTGCCGTCGTGCTTTCTACTGCGGATTTGCTCTTAAACGACCCGACAATAAAATCAGATTTTTTAAGGCAGACAATTCTTGATATGAAAGACGAAGTCAAGAAGATGTCAAACCTTGTAGCCGATTTATTGCTGGTCGCAAGAAGCGACAACAACGCGCTTAAAACCCTTGCGGTAAGGTTTGATATAGCCGCGCTTCTGCGTCAAGCCGTTAGGACGATGACGCCCATAGCGGAAAAAAAGAATATCGTTATAAAGGAACGCGGCGATTTTACGCCTACGGAGATTTTAGGCGACGAACAAAAAATTCGCCAGCTTATTACAATTTTGGTTGACAACGCCATTAAATACACCAAGGAAGGCGGCTCGGTGACCATAGGATTTGTTCCCGCAAAACAGGGAAAAGTTTCGTTCTTTATAGAAGATACGGGTATTGGCATATCGAAAGAGGATTTGCCAAAGATTTTCGACAGATTTTATCGAGTAGATAAGGCGCGTTCGCGTCAAATGGGCGGCAACGGCTTGGGGCTTGCCATAGCGGATGAAATCGTGCGTATGCACAAGGGCGAAATCGAAGTTATAAGCGAAGAAGGCAAAGGCACAAGATTTACCGTAACCCTTCGCCTAAAACAAAAATATATAGGCAGAGGGTAAATATATAAAAATCGTCTTTTCTTTCTTTTTCTTATAAAAAAATAAAGAGTGCAACAAGGCACCCTGCAAATTATCTTTATTGAAATTTTCTTTTTCTCTGTTCTTCTTTATTGCTTTCTTCTTTTCTCTTTTTCTTTTACCTGTCCTCCCTTGCGGAGGATAAAAGAAAAGGAGAAAAGAAGAAAGTAAGGTTTTTATCTTATTTTTTGAGGTGGACTTATGAAAAAATTCTTCTTAATGTTTACGATGTTTTTATTTGTCGCGGCGACGGCAAATGCGGCGATAGTGCTTGATTACGCGGATAATCAGTCGGAGGAATATCCCACTATAGCGGCGGCGCAAAAATTCGCCCAGCTTGTGAAAGCGAAAACTAACGGCAGGGTGACTGTGAACGTTCAGCCCGGAGCAAAGCTTGCAAACGAGGAAATCGTTTTAAAGCAACTCGAATTCGGCACAATAGATATGAGCAGAATAAGTATTCCATATTACGCGAATACTTTCGACGAGTTTAAAGTGCTTCAAATGCCGTATATCTTTGACAGCGCGGCGCATATGCACAAGGTTTTGGATGGAGCGATCGGCGACGGTTTCTTAAAACTTACGGAAAAAGAAAACGTTATCGCGCTTTGTTGGTTTGACGCGGGAGCGAGAAATTTTTACACGACGAATAAACCCATAAAGACCCTTGAAGATTTTAAACTTTTAAAACTTCGCGTGCAGCCTTCCGAAGTTTCGGTGGCTATGGCAAACGCGCTTGGCGCGACGCCCGTTCCTCTTGCTTACGGCGAAGTTTACGGCGCGCTCATATCGGGAGAGATAGACGGAGCGGAGAACAATTTTTCATCGTATATAAGCGTGCGTCATAACGATGCGGCTAAATATTTGACGCTTACGGAACATATGCGTCAACCCGAGCTTGTGGTTATATCAAAATCCGCGTTAAAGGAACTTACTCCGGCAGATCAAAAAGCTGTGAGGGAAGCTGCAAAAGAGGCGGCAAAATACGAACGCGAGATATGGACGGCTTATGAAGCGGATGCTAAAAAAGAAGCGGTAAGAAAAGGGACGAAGATAATAACTCTCGCGCCCGCGGAACGCGCAAAAATCAAAGCTGCCATGCAAAAACTGGAAGCGTCTTATTCTAAAGAGTACAAAGCTATAATAGATAAGATAAGAAACGCAAAATAATAAAAAAACGGCTGTGAAAAATTTGGTTTTTCACAGCCGTTTTTTTTATGCTTATTTTCCCGTTTTCATTCTGTTTATCGCGCTAAATAGAGCGGCGAGCGACGCGGTTATTATATCCGTATCCATACCCGCGCCCCATGTTACTTTTCCATTTTCGCCCGTTATGCCGATGTAGGCTATGGCGCGTGAAGTTTGACCTATTTCAAGCGCGTGTTCGCTGTAGGTTAAGTTTGTGTATTTAACGCCTAAATTTTCCTGTAACGCGTTAGACACCGCGTCAAGTCTGCCGTTGCCCCTTGCGGAAAATGTTTTCTTTACGCCGTCGATTTTTAAATCCACCGTGCCGCTTCTGATGCCGTCCGGCTCTTTCTTTAGCGTAAAATCGACAAGTTCATAAGGCGTTGTAACGTTTACATAATCGTCTATAAAAATTTGATAAACTTCGTCCGGCAAAAGTTCTTTATGCTTTTGGTCTGAAACGCTTTTTACCGCGTAACCGAAATTTTCGCGCATCTTTTTGGGCATTTCTATACCGTATTGATGCTCCATAATAAATCCTACGCCGCCTTTGCCGGATTGACTGTTGATGCGAATAACACTTCCTTCGTATTCGCGTCCCACGTCTTGCGGGTCAATGGGAAGATACGGCACAGTCCAACGGGACGGGTCGGTTTCTTCGCGATACTTCATACCCTTTGCGATAGCGTCTTGATGAGAGCCGGAAAACGCCGCGAAAACTAAATTTCCCGCGTAAGGCTGACGGTCGTGCACATGCATTCTTGTGACGCGCTCGTACATTTCCACAAGTTTTGGCATATCGGAAAAATCAAGATTTGGATCTACGCCTAAAGTGTACATATTCATCGCAACGGTAACTATATCCACATTTCCCGTGCGCTCGCCGTTGCCAAAAAGAGTGCCCTCTATTCTGTCCGCGCCGGCAAGAAGCCCCATTTCCGCGTCAGCTACGCCGCATCCTCTGTCGTTATGAGGGTGAAGCGACAAAATTACATTGTCTCTGTATTTTAAGTTATCGGAAATGTACGCAACCTGCGCCGCGTATATGTGCGGCATAGACATTTCAACCGTTACGGGAATGTTTATAATCGGTTTTCTGTCTATTACGGGTTTCCACACGTCTAAAACGGCGTTGCAGACTTCAAGCGCATATTCGG
>JAGBKP010000011.1 GCA_017635875.1 Selenomonadaceae bacterium
AAGAAAAGAGAGAAAGAAAACTTTAATATTGTTTATAAATCTAATAACACAGGGCTTTGCCCCGTACCCCACAAGGGGAACTCGTCCCCCTTGACCCCCTTTTTTATTATTGATAAATCTATACTTGGGGGTAAAAATTTTTACTGTTCTTTTTTGTCCTCGTTGTTTTGGGAGGTTTCCACGCTTTGCGTCGTATCTGCCGTATTTGCGGCGTTTGCGCTCTTGCTTTCCTGCGCCGCTACTGCGTCAACGCTCATCGACGCCGGCATATTTCCTCCTTGGTTTACTATGGACAATTTGTCGTCTGTTATGATTGTAGCGTTTGCGCTTGCGTTATTGTCGCTTGACGCGGAGGAGGTGTTTCTCGTCGAAGTTGTCGAAACGGAAGGCGCGCTTTGTTTAGAAGGTGTCGAAGTGGTTGAAGAATCCGAGGAAGTTGAAATCGTCGTTTTCGTCGTAACGGTATCTGTTGACGTTTGAGGTATTTGCGCCGCCGAATTTATCGCAGGCGAATTTGTCACCGTCTGCGCGTTGGCTGCCGCCGCGTTTTCCGCCTCCGTCAAGGTCTTCATCGTGATATTTTCCGCAGGGGTGTTGCCGCCTTCCTGCGTTTTGCCTACGCTTTGCAAAACCTCTTCAAGAGTGGTTGTCGCCGTTTGCGTAACCGTCGGAGAAACCGGTTCCGTTTTCGGCTCTATCATGGGCGCGACAGGCTCGGTTTCTGCGGACGTAGGCGCAACGGTCGGCTCAACTGTGGGAGTTTGCGGCGTTGTTTCTTCAACGGGAGTTGTCGTTTCAGATGTTGGAGTTGTGGGGGCGGTGGGAGTTGTCGGAGTCGTAGGAGTTAGGGGAACTGTGGGCGTGGTCGGTGTTGTGGGTATGGTTGGCGTTGTATCGGTGTCGGTCGAAGAATCGTCACCGCTTGAAGTATCCGTGTCTGTTGAAGTCGGAGTGGTACTTCCGCCGGAAGAACTGCCGCCGCCGGAGGGTGATGTTGTGTTAAGTGGGGTATATGGACCGAAAGTTGTGCTTGCTATATCTGTTACGGCTTCCCAAGAATTGTCGTATGTGCCTTCGATAATACTCCCGTCAAGTTTGTATCCAACTATTTTATCAACACTTTCTACACCATTCTCATTTACAGTACCTTCGTTTTTAACATTTTCAATAGTGATGTAGCCCAAATTTCCGACTATGCCGCCTACATACTTTGTACCGCTCACATTAGCTTCGTTTTTAACATTTTTAACAGTGTTTGGAGCGTTTTCATCACTGCCTAAAGTTCCGAATACTCCGCCTACATTTTCACTTCTTCCTTGTGCGCTGCTTCCATGGCTTACGGTACCTTCGTTTTTAAGATTTTCAAATGTATTTGCACTATTGTTATGTAAGGATACCCATCCGATTACGCCGCCTATATCTGTTACTTCAGTTGTAACATCAGGCTCGCTTGTTACGTTACCTTTGTTTATAACATTTAGAACTGTAATGCCACTTCCTTCTATAACGACACTTCCTTCTATATGTCCGACTATATCACCTAAAGAGCCGCCTTTACCGGATATATCACCGCCGTTACTAGCATTTTCGATTGAGCCTGCCCCCTGAATATAACCGACTATTCCACCGACTTCACCGTCGCTAGCTGATACTTCACTTTTGTTATATACGTTTCTTATTGTTCCTCCAAAACTAGAGCCAACAATTCCGCCAACACTCCCAGCCCCTGTTGTTCTGCCTCCGTTCCTTTTGACATATTCTACTATGCCGCCGTTTCCGACAGAGCCAAACAAGCCAATAGCATAATCATCAGGTTTATTTATAACTAAACCGTTAATACTGTAATTCAGACCGTTAAATCTGCCTGCGAATTGATTTTCCTCCGTTCCGATAGGCATAAAATTTGCGCTCGTACTTCCATCTATATCGCCCGCCAACATATAGTTATCGGAAACATAGTCGTTAACATCGTCGTTAATAGCTTGCAATTCGTCTAAAGTACGCACCAATTTAAAATAGGTAATATTATCAATAGTTCCGCTTTGGTGTTCGCCGGTCTTAATCGTGTAGCCGGTTTTGTCGTTGCCGCTGACTGCGCCGACTTGAACGGAGCCGCCTGCGTTTACGACAAAGTACACGTCTTCCGCAGCGTTAATGCCTTGTATGCCGTTGTCGTTCTTGTTGCTTTCAATTACGATATTGTTGCCTTCAAGCGTAATATTCTGCGCGGCTTTAAGCGTCCCCATATTGATAATATCGCCGGACGTGGATGCGTTTGGTAAGGGGGGGGATAGTTCCGTCACTTTCAAACTGTGTTTGTAAATCTTCCGAAATTTCTCGAGTGGAAGCGTAAAGCGTGCCGACGTCAACGATTGCGCCTTTGCCAAAGAGTATGCCGTTTGGGTTTATAAGATAAATGGAGCCGCCGCCTTTAAGCGTACCCCAAATTTTAGACATTTCGCGGTCGTTTATCAAATTGAGATAATTCTTTGCGTCGAAAGCTACTGTTTCATTCTGGGCGATATTGAATTTGCTCCAGTTTATGACGTTGTTATCAGCCGCGCCGCTTATATCCATTTGTAAATTATTGGCAGAAGTCGCGATATTTACGCCCGCCGTCATATCTTCTTCTTGAACGGGCAGAGCGAAAGCGAGCGGGTTAAGCGTCGCCGCGCTAATCGCGCTTGTTATCAGCGCGGATAAAATCTTTCGCTTTATGTTGTGTTTTTTTGTACGTTTTTGCATATTATACACTCCTTTCGTTTTTAAAATGCCGTAAATCCGTATTATTTTTTCGTTAGAAAAAATAATTTCATTCGTCAGCATTTCAACAAAGCGTGCGGGAGGAGGGAGATTTAAACTCCCACCTTCCCTCGATTGACACCCCCACCTTAGAGGTGGGAGACATCTAGCTTTGTTATAAAAAAAATCCGCATAACTTTTGAATATACGTGTGTTAAGCATATTCAAAAATTATGCGGATATATTATCGCGCGCGAAAGAAACGACGCAAAAAGTCGCCGTAAAAGCCGTATTTACCGGTAAATATCCCCTTGGGGGGGTAGAATTACAAGCGACATTTTGCGTCTCCTTTCGTATGGTTGTTATGGTTGGCTATGATACATAGCGTACTGTGGGTATTATATACTTTACGAGATTATTTGTCAAATTGTATACAGACGCGTGGGGATATTGAACTATTTTGGAAAAAATTAGTCATCATAATGACCCTTGCAAGCGGAAATTTCTAATTTATCGTCTTTAATTCTAAATACCAGACGATTTTTTTCATCAATGCGCGCGCTCCAAAATCCCGACAAATTCTCTTTTAACGGCTCGGGTTTTCCTATACAATTATACCCGTTGCGTTCTATGGATTGAATAAGCGCATTTATGCGTTTTAATGTTTTTTTATCTTCAATTTGCCATTTCAAATATTCTTCCCACGCATCGTCGTGCCACAGCTTTACCATATTATACCTCAATCAATTCGTGTTCTCTTGTATTTCTTTTCAAATCCATATCGTTAATTCTCGATTTTAGAATATTCATATTGGCTTTCTCATAAAACGAATCGACGGAATTTATTTCAAAAGGCATACGTTTTTCGCTTGCGACTTTTTTTGCAAACATCGTAAAAGCCGTAGTAATATTTAAACCCATTTCGTTAAAAATACGTTCTATTTCATTTTTTAAATTCGTATCCATTTGCAGATTTATCGTAGCTTGACTCATAAAATCGCCCCCTACTTCATTTTATATCAAAAAATTTCATATTCGTCAATAAATAACGGCTTATCGTTTGACGACGTACCGATAAGGCAAAACTAAAAAAGCCGCAGTATGCGGCGGGCAGGAAAACGCGGGCGGGGCGTTGAATAGTAGAGGTGATACTTTTGCGTTGCTTACGGAGCGTGGAAAAAATAAAGCAGAAATTAAAACTTTCTATAAAAAAACGGAAACCTCGCCGATGTCCGATGCGAAATCCCCGAACTTAAACGCCCAAAGCGACTCAGCGAAGTCTCCTAAACTTGACTTTACTATACCACAAACAGAGTAAACTTGCAAGAGGGAAAATGAAAACGGTTGAAAATGTGTGCTATAATAGGGTGTAAACGGCAACAAATACTACAATCATATTTTGCCTGATGAAGAAAAAGCATAAAAAAAGACCTGCCAGTACCTTCGGCGCAAGTTGCTGATAACAGCAACGGCATTCCGACCATAGGCAAGTCTTCAAACGACCGTATCGCGCCAGTATATCCGAGATCAGAATCTTCCCAAGAAGCCCTCGACACCCCAGCCGTTGGCGCGTTCTAATCTTGACTTTACTATACCACAAACAGAGTAAACTTGCAAGCGGGAAAATCAAAAATCAAAAAAACAATAGCGGAAAAACTAATCAAAAGAGTTTATTAAAATTTTTTCTTTCTTCTTTTTCTTTGCTACTTTCTTTTTCTTCTTTCTTTTTTATAAAAAAGAAAGAAGAAAAAGAAAGTAGGACAAAAATTCAACAATAAAAAGGAGAAAATATGGAAACTGTTGCGGCTGTGGCTACTGCAAGGGGAGCTGCGGGGATAGGCGTTGTAAGGATTAGCGGAGATAACGCCGTAAATGTTGCCAAGTCTTGTTTTAAGGCTGTTAGGGGCGTTGACATAGAAAATTTAAGAACGTATAGCGCGGTATACGGTAAGGTGGTCGACGGGGAGGAGATAGTGGACGAGGCGATTTTGCTTGTGATGAGAAAGCCGCATAGCTATACGGGCGAAGACGTGGTTGAAATTCAGTGTCACGGCGGGTATTTGTCGCTTCAAAGGGTGCTGGAAACCGTTTATAAATACGGAGCGAAACCTGCGGCAAAAGGCGAATTTACCAAGAGAGCGTTTCTAAACGGCAGAATAGATTTGACGCAGGCGGAAGCGGTTATGGATATAGTTTCCGCTAAAACCGAGAGCGCGAGAATTTCCGCGTTGTCCTCGTTGTCGGGAAAATTATCGGAGGAGATAGAGCGCGTAAAAGATAAGGTTATGGGTGAAATAGCGTTGCTTGAGGGAGTAATAGATTTTCCCGACGAGATGGAGGGGGAATTTAATCCCGATGATTTTACCAATAATGTGATTGATATTATCAATTTAATAAAAAATATTACCTACACATATAAGGAGGGCAGAATTTTAAAGGACGGGCTTAAAACCGCCATTATAGGCAGACCGAACGTAGGTAAATCCTCGCTATTAAACGCGCTGATGAAAGAAGAGCGAGCTATTGTTTCGGATATCCCC
>JAGBKP010000134.1 GCA_017635875.1 Selenomonadaceae bacterium
AAAAAACAAAACTGTCATCATAGGGGGAGTTTTTCATGCCGCACAAACAGAAGGCAGTAGCGGAAGAGAAAATAAGAGTTGTCAAGAAATGCCTTGCGGGCAGGATGAGTCGAAGCGAAGCGGCCCATTTGTTCCAAGTAGACGAATCCACAATCAAAAGATGGATTCATCAATATGAGAGCGAAGGATCCTCTGCCTTCCTGCCCCATGAGCGTAACCGAGTCTATACGCCAGAACACAAGAAACAAGCCGTTCTCAGCTACCTGAACGGCGAGGGCAGCCTGATGGATATTTGCTGTAAATACAAGATACGTAGCACCCGCCAACTAAGGGATTGGCTGAAGGTGTATAATGCTTATGGAGACTTTTGTTCCATAAAACATTCGGGAGGCGGGAGCTACATGAGCAAAGGACGGGAAACTACCCTGGAGGAACGGGTGCAGATTGCCAAGGACTCCCTGGCATCAGGGAAAAATTATGGCGAGATGGCCAAGAAATACAACATCAGCTACCAGCAGGCAAGGTCTTGGACGTTGCACTACGAGGAGCTTGGCGAAGCCGGGCTGGAGGATCGCCGGGGTAAGCGCAAGAAAGATCAGACTCCCCGCACAGAGCTGGAAAAGGCTCAGATTGAGATTGAGAGACTGAAACATCAGCTTTACATGGCCGAAATGGAGCGTGATCTGCTAAAAAAATTGAACGAACTGGAGAGGGGGGATTTCTTGGACAGGTAAGGCATATATGCGCCTACAGGGCTATACGGGACTGCCATCAGGAAAAAGATTATCCTATTGACGGACTGTGCAAATTGCTGAGTATATCAAAATCTGCCTATTATAAATGGGCCTCCGGTAAAACCGGCGGCAGAATTCGGGAAAACAAAGCCATTGCTGAACTAGTGGAAAAAATCCACAATGAACATCCGGACAAAGGATATCGCCGCATAAATGATGACCTAAAACATGACTATGGTATTTATGTAAATGACAAGCGTATTCTTAGAATATGCTGGAAGAAAAGCATAAAATCCACCATTAAGTACCGTAGCTACGGCTGCACCAGACGTGCGAAAAGTCCTCAATACATAGCAGAAAACCTGCTCTCCCGCAAATTCTATGCCGATGCCCCAAATGAAAAATGGTTGACCGATGTGACGGAATTCAAATGGTATGAAGGTCCCATAGTGCATAAACTGTATCTAAGTGCTATCCTTGACCTTTACGACAGGCGAATCGTTTCTTTCGTAATCAGTGAACGTAACGATAACCCATTGGTATTCAAGACCTTGGACAAGGCAATAAAAGCCAATCCAGATGTTCATCCATTAGCATAACAAGCATTACAGCATAAAAAATATTTACAAAAAATCAGCGTGAAAAACGAATGTCCCACCTTTGCCACGGCTCTCTGGTGTGTCCTCGAATGTAATGCGGGAAATAAGAGAGTGCCAAAAGCGACGTTTGTTTTCACGGGTTAGTGCTTCGTAGTTGCTTCTGAAATCTGCGGCTTCGATAACTTCACACCAATGTGAATGTGTAGGAGGGGCTTTCTCTATTAAAACCGTCAACTCGGAGGCTTTTTGCTTTAAGGTAACATACTCCTTTTCATAAATCTCCTTTTCAATCATTCCGTCTAAATATATATCTTTCAGGCGCAACATTCGCTCCTTGACTACTTTTAAGCGTTCTTCGGGATTGTTCTTTTTTTGTTGCTCTTGCGATATTTCTATATCGTGAATATGATTTGCGAAAAGAGTTTGAATGTTATCTAAAAGAAACTGTTCAATTTTCTTTTCGGAGACATAACGTCCAAACTGACAATAATCTAAACCGGGGTGCGCATTGCGAAATTGGCAACGATAAGTGTAATTACGACGGTTTCCGTTTGCAGTTTTTGAGCCACCTCCTGCCGCTAACAACCGGCCGCAACTTGGACATACCAACAATCCGGAAAAAAGATATATCCTGCCGGACGGCGTAAATTTGCGGTGCTTGCTCAAAAGCGACTGAACACTCTGAAATAAATCATACGGCACAATAGGAGGGCAATAATCGGGAATGCCGTAAAGTTCCCCGATATATCCTCTGTGTCGAAGAGAATTGTAAACAACGGAGTATGTAATCTTTATGCCAAATTTTTTCCATATTGCTACCGGAAGAGCACGCGCCGAACCACCATTGACAATGTGTTCAAACATAAAAAGCACAGCGGGAGCTTTTTTTTCATCGGGAACGGCGTGTTTATCTACCACCTTATAACCGAACGGAATGCGATTGCCTAAAACCTCTTTTCTTTCTCTCTTCCCTTCAAATACATACTTAATCCTCTCGCTTGTGCGGTCGCTTTCGTCCTGTGCTATCGACATTCTAATATTCATATATAATCTGCCGGAAGCGGTGGAAGTGTTGTACTTTTCTTGCGTACATTCCCACGTAACTTCGTGTTCGTCTAAAAATTTTTGTGTTTCATAAAAATCTGCGATATTGCGCGACCAACGGTCTAGGCATTTTATCACGATAACATCAATGCGTCCCGCACCTACATCAGCAAGAAGCCTTTGCAATTCTTTACGCTGTTTTATCGCTTTTCGCGCTGTCGTTCCTTCATCGGCGTAAATATCTACAACTGCGTAACCGTGATTTTCTGCATATTTTAATAAATCTGTTCTTTGTTCGCCGAGAGAAAGACCGTGTTTTGCTTGTTCATCGGAAGACACGCGAATATACAGAGCGGCTCTTTTTGACATAGAAAAAACACCTCCAAAAAAATATGGAAAATATTCCCCGAAGGTGCTATAATACATTTATCCACTCTGAACCTTCAGGGTTATTGAAAGCTGTCCGCAACCGCACGCGGGCGGCTTTTTTATTCTTCTCGCCAGTTTACGATTTTTAATCCCTCTATGCGACCAAAATGCTTTATATTGTCCGTTACAAGAGGTAAGTTATTTTCAATGGCGATAGCGGCTATATAGATGTCGTTATCTTCTATCTGCTGACCGCGATGAAGATTTGCATATATATCCGTGGCTCGCTCTATGACGGATAAATCGTCTTTGTCGAGAAATACTTTTAAGGGAAGATTATCGTATAATTCGTGAAATTCGGCAAGCCTTTTATATGCGCCTACGGATTTTAAGCCGCGCACTATTTCGTAATATACGATAGAGCAAATAGTTATATGATTGCCGGATATAAGCTCGTTATTCAACCGCTCGACGACGATTTGGCGTTTTCGCAGAATATCGCTTACGGCGTTGCTGTCTAGGCAATACGTTATGTTTTCTTTTTTCATATAACCGCTTTCCTCGCTTCTTCGGCATCCATAAATCTTCCGAAAGCGTCCGCTTCTTCGGCAGAAAGTAAATTGCTCATACGATTTACAATTTCCATTTCGCTCATTTTGCTTTTTGGCGGTACATTTTCTCCTCTTTGTTCTAGTTTATCAAGACGGGATTTCATTGTGGTTACGTCCTGCTGTAAGCTTCCAAGGAGTTCTAAAATTTTTTCTTCGTTCGACATTTTACATTCCTCCTTATTTTTGTTGCCGTTCGGGCGGCTTTTTTATTTGAAACGTCTAAAAATTTATAGTCCCGCTATTGTTGTCTATATTTATGTTTTTCTGAATACGGGATTGGCGAATTAGTTCTAATTCTTCGTTCGTTATGCTGTCTCTCGTCACTCCTTCCACTGTCGGCGAGGGATTATTCTTTTCATTATAAAGCGCGGCAAAGCGTTTTGTAATTTCTTTTAACGAGTCCCTAAGTTCTTTGGGGAGAGAAATATAAATCCTTAAAATTTCTTTATCGAGTTCGTCAAGACTGGGGTCATCTAAAAGGTTAGAATCCTCTTGCGGCAAAAACATTTCACCAACGCCCGCGCGTAGCCATTCTTCATTTACGCGGAATGTGCGACAAATGAGATTAAGTGTGGAATTAGGCGGGGTTCTTGTTCCTGCTTCATACCTAGCTATTGTATTTTGTGTTGTGCTTATTTTATTTGAAAATACTTGTTGCGTAAGATTTAATTCCTTACGCACTTTTTTTATGCGTTCTCCTATACTCATAAGAGCCAACTCCTTTCTGTTTTTACAATAATATCATAAAAAAATACCAATGGCAATAAAAATTTTCTTGACTTTAGTCCAAAGGTATTTTATAATAATACCAACGGCAATAAAAGCGGAGGTGAAAAAATTGAGCAAGCGCAAAAAGAAGAAAGGGCGCAAAAATAAAAAGGCAAACGCCATCAAGAAAATGGCATTTGCCTTAGCCCTTATCGAACTTATTCGCGCAGTGGTCGAACTCTTGAAAGACATAAAAGACTTACTGCAGAAATAAGGG
>JAGBKP010000135.1 GCA_017635875.1 Selenomonadaceae bacterium
GATACGCGATTTTAGATGCGACAAACTCGCCTCTTTTAGGGCCTTTGCGGAACTTTGCGTTACAAGGCAAATAATAACCGCAATAAAAACCGCCACAAGACAGAAACACATTCCGCTTAATTCGTACATATCGCTAAATAAACCTATTTACGACGAAGATTCGGACAGAACTTTGTTAGACGTGCTCTCCGGCGCGAAGGTAACGGATCCGGAAGAACTTGTAATAAGCAGAGAAGAATTTATAGATATTGAAAAAAAGATGGAAGAGATACTTTCCGATCTTGAATGGAAAGTATTGATGAGTTATCTTGACGGCAAGAGTTATCAAGAGATAGCCTCCGAACTCGACCGACATGTTAAATCCATAGACAACGCGCTTCAGAGGGTAAAGAGAAAGCTTGAGCGCTATATGGAAACGCGTCCCGATAATATCGACATCGGAAAAGTTTATCGCGGATTATCGACGATAAACCGACATTTAACGGAACTTGACAGAACGGTTATTTTAGAATAACAGTTAATTTTGGAGCAGGTGTCTTTGACTTAATAGAGAAGTCGGTATAAGCCGACGCGGTCACGCCACCGTAAGGGGAGCGAATCCACACGCGAAAGCAGCCACTGAACTTATGTTTGGGAAGGCGTGGAGGAGCGATGAACCGAGCCGGGAGAACTGCCTGCTTAACAATCGCCGCAATACCCACGAGCGATGGGGAGGGGATTTTTAAAGGGCTTGCTTTGTCTTTTTTAAACCTCCTTTTGGGAGGCTTTTTTATTTTGTGAAATAAAGAAAATAATGTAGTAAAATCTGTATAAAAAGTTGATAAAGTTTTTTCTTTTCTCTTTTTCTTTGTTACTTTCTTTTTCTCTTTTCTTTTTTACAAAAAAGAAAAGAGAAAAAGAAAGTAAGGTTTTTATGCATATATAGGAGGATTTTTATGACCAGCAGAAAAAAATTTTTAATAGCGTCGCTTTTTGCGGGCGCGGCGGCTTTTTTGCCGTTTAACACGTCAGAGGCGGCGTATTCGTTAAATAGCGAAGTAAAAACCGCTACGCCCGCTCTTATGACGGCAACAGAAATAGGCGTGCTTTCTTATGCTAATCCAAAATTCAAGAACGCCGCGAATAAAGACGCGATTTTAATTATGAGTTTTGGCACCACCTATAAGGAAACCCGCGCAAAAACCATAGATGCGACTGTAAACGCTATAGAAAAAGCAAATCCCGGCGTAAAAGTCGTAACGTCTTTTACTTCCCACATAATCATAGACCGCATTAAAAAGAAAGAGGGCAAGGTTTACCCAACGCCCGAAGAAGGTTTGGCGCAGCTTAAAAAAGAAGGATATACAAGAGTCGCGCTTGTGTCGCTTGACATTATTCCCGGCATAGAATACGCCTATAAACGCGGAGTGTACGAAAACGCCAAAAAAGATTTTAAGAGCGTGTCTCTTGGCACCTCCCTTCTTTATTGGCAGGGTCAAGAAGAACAGAGAGACGATGTTGAAGATTTCATAAAAGCTTTGTCTGCCGATTTAAAGACGACCGCAAAAGACGAAGCGGTGCTTTTAATGGCGCATGGCACGCCGCAACCTTCCAACGCCTACTATTCCGTGATACAGGCGAAACTTAACGAAATGGGTTACGATAATGTGTATGTTTACACTGTGGAAGGTTGGCCTAATCTTGAGACTGTTATGCCGAAATTAAAGGCTAAAGGAATTAAAAAAGTAAAACTCCAGCCCATAATGATGGTTGCGGGCGATCACGCTACCAACGATATGGCGGGCGACGAGCCGGATTCGCATAAAAACATCTTGAAAAAAGCCGGTTACAGCGTCAGCGTAAATTTAAAGGGCTTGGGAGAAAATCAAAATATCAGAAATATGTATGTATCTCGCGCCAAAGAAGCGATAGACGCTTTGAAGTAAAATCCGATAAAAAAGTTGCTTCGATTTGAAGCAACTTTTTTGTTGGATTTTATTTGTTTTTACCACACTTTAGCCGCGTCCCAGCCGAGCTGCAACGCTTTTACGTTCGCGTCTATCGTGTGTTTTGGCACTCTGTTTTCAACGGCTTTTTTCACCGCGTCGAAGGAGAGAAAATCCGTAAGCCGCGTTACCGCGCCAAGGGCTACTATGTTGGAGTAGAGAGCCGCGCCCACTTGCTCCGCCGCGATTTTTGTGATGGGGATTTTTACTATATTTTTAAAATTCGGCGCGTTCGGCACTAAGTCTTCGTCTATTATAAGCAGACCGTTTTCCTTTAAGTCCGCATAATATTTATCAGCCGCTTTTTGCGTCATAGCGAGTACAACGTCCGGCGAGGTTATATGCGGGTGATAGATTTTATAATCGGACAAAATCACTTCCGCTTTAGACGCGCCGCCTCTTGCCTCGGGACCGTAAGATTGGGACTGTACCGCTTCTTTTCCTTCGTCAACGGCGGCTTCGGCGTAAATTATCGCCGCCGTGATGACTCCTTGACCGCCGGAGCCTGAAAATCTCAGTTCTTTTTTCATTGATTTTTGCCTCCGATTCTGTCGATGAGTTTACTATACATATCTCCGTATTCTTCCGCGCGGGTGTCCAAGAACACGCCTATGGGGAATTTTTCGCCCGTCTTTTCCTCGTCGCTCATTTTGTCCCAAGCGGCTTTCATCACGGCGTTGTCCCGCATCCACTTCATCATATCCGCGGGGCTTCCCAGTTTATTCTTCCTGCCGTATGAAGTCGGGCATTGAACAATGGCTTCCACAAAAGCGAAACCGTGATTGTTAAGCCCTTGCTCGATAACGCTTGCGAGATGTTGCACGTGATACGCCGTGGAACGCCCGACAAAAGTCGCTCCCGCCGCCTTTGCAAGAGCGGAAGGGTCGAGGGGTTGCGCTATCGCGCCGTAAGGCGTCGTAGTCGCTTTTTTGCCCTTCGGCGTCATCGGCGAAGTCTGCCCGCCCGTCATACCGTAGATATTGTTGTTAAAGAGAATAACCGTCAAATCGTGGTTGCGGCGGCAGGTGTGAATGAAATGGTTGCCGCCTATCGCGGTGCAGTCGCCGTCGCCCGTTATTACGATAACTTTTAAATCGGGACGCGCCAATTTTATGCCCGTTGCAAAGGGCAGAGCGCGGCCGTGCGCCGTGTGCAGCGTGTCAAAATCCATATAGCCGGACGCGCGGGACGAACAGCCAATGCCGGATATTATAACCGTATTGTCCTTGTTAAGTTCGGGGTGTTTTTCTATCGCCATAACAATGGCTTTCATAGCGATACCGTTGCCGCAACCGGGACACCAGAGATGCGGCAAACGATGTTCGCGGAAATATTTTTCGTAGCTTCTCTTTATTTCTTCGCTCATTTGTTTGCTCCACCTTCCATCATCGCTTTTACCGCTTCTTCTATTTCTTCGGGCTCAAAAGCCTTCATATTGTATTTTCCGCAAAGCGCGACTTCGCATCTGCCTTCCGCAGCGCGGCGCACTTCGTGTACGATTTGCCCGTAGTTTAACTCCGCGACGACTATTCCCTTTACTTTTTTCGCGACTCGCTTTATAGCCGCGTCCGCAAAAGGCCATATCGTCATAAGGCGAAGCATACCTACTTTTTTACCCTGCTCTCTCATACGGCGTACTGTTTCGTAAGCGGTTCTCGCCGTACCTCCGAAAGCAACGACGGCGTACTCCGCGTCCTCCATACAGTATTCGTAAGTGTGGATTATTTCTTCGCCCACTCGCGCGATTTTTTCGTGCAAACGGCGGATAGATTTTTCGGTAACTTCGGGACTTCCGACGGGGAATCCCGTTTCGTCGTGAATAAGCCCTGTGACGTGGATATGATAACCTTTGCCGAAATCCGCGATATTCGGGACTAAATCCTCGTCCGGCTCGTAGGG
Organism: Selenomonadaceae bacterium; assembly: GCA_017635875.1. GTDB lineage: Bacteria > Bacillota > Negativicutes > Selenomonadales > Selenomonadaceae > RGIG9201. The sequence goes on from JAGBKP010000135.1 coordinate 3,885, forward strand.
TTGATAACCCTCCGCGCGGGTCTTTTTCGGCTGTCTTCTCGGGTAAATTTCAACGCTGTCGGGAAGTTCCACGCGTTCTCTTAAATGTCCCACAATCTCGTCCATTAAGAGAATAACGGGCGTTCTGAAACGTTCGGAATAATTCACCGCCATAACGGTAGCGTCGTAAGTTTCGCGCACGCTCCAAGGGGACAGCGCGATAATGGGGTGATCTCCGTGAGTACCCCAACGCACCTGCATAACGTCGCCTTGTGAGGGCGCGGTGGGTTGACCCGTAGAAGGGCCTACGCGTTGCACATTCACAAGGACGCAGGGAATTTCCGCGACCGCGCCGTAACCGATTAACTCCTGTTTAAGAGAAAATCCCGGGCCGCTTGTCGCGTCCATAGATTTAACGCCTGCAAGCGACGCGCCTAAAATCGCGCCCATACTTGCGATTTCGTCTTCCATCTGCAAAAATTTTCCGCCGCAAAGCGGGAGCATACGCGCCATAGTTTCTGCGATTTCCGTAGACGGCGTTATGGGGTAGCCCGCGAAAAAGCGAACGCCCGCGGCTATCGCGCCTTCCGCGCAAGCCTCGTTGCCTTGCATAAGTCTAGCTTTCATTATGCCCCCTCCTTCTCTACGAATATAGCGTAATCCGGACAACGAAGTTCGCATTGTCCGCAAGCGATACATTCGTCGCCTTTTATTATTTCGATTTTCCCGAGCGTATCTATCGCCAAAACTCCTTTGGGGCAAAACGCGGCGCAGATACCGCAACCCTTGCAACGCTCGGATTTTAAAATTATCCTGCCTTTCAAAATTATCCTCTCCTAAACGCTTATTCTTTCAATATTTTCATATAATATCAAAAGTTAAAAAAAAAATCCACCCAAAATAAGGCGGATTTTTTTGTATTTTTGTATTCACGGCGAATATAAAGTCCTGTTCGCGTTCCTTTTTATTGATTATGCAGGAATATATAATCTTGCAGCGAATTATACCAATCGGAGGGGAGTTAATTGCAAATAGAGTATATTACTATGGCAGCAATTTTGCTGTTGAGCATTTTCGGACACAATATGACCGTCGCTTATGCAGCCGGAATTGTACTTATACTAAAGGTTTTGGGTTTTGATTTTATGCTTAATACTTTGGGAAATCAAGGTATAAATTGGGGCATAGTTATTTTAACAGCCGCCATTTTAGTGCCTATTGCAAATGGCACAATAACCATTCACACCATGATAGACGCTTTTAAAACGCACATTGGTTTAATTGCCGTTTCTGCAGGTTTATTCGCCGCTATTGCGGGCGGCAGCGGAGTAAATCTCTTGAAGAGTTCTCCGGATGTAATCCCCGCGCTTATAATAGGCACAATGGCGGGCGTTATATTCTTCCAAGGCGTAGCTGTAGGCCCTCTAATTGCGGCCGGGATAACATATTTCATTTTACAAATTTTAAATTATTTTCGCTAAAATAAAAAAGAGCAAAGAAAATAAAGAGAGAGAAAAAATTTTAATAAACTCTGTTGATTATTTTTCTCTCTCTTTATTTTTTGAGTTTTGTCTGCAGTCTGAAGCTGTTGTTTATCTCGCGTAAAGAACCTCTTCGCCTGCGGCGGGGTACTGCATGGGAAGTTCGTATTTTTCGTAAATGGCATTTTGTTCTTCGGTAAAACCGTAATCTACTGTCAGGTGATGACGCAAATCAAATTGATAATCCGGACGTAATGAGCGTATGTACGAAAGTATTGTCCATTTATCCTCAAGCTTGTGATATGTGCATATCGCAAGTTTCGGTTTATAGCGCAAAATAGTTGCGGCGGCGCCTCTTAAAGCTGACATTTCGGCTCCTTCAATATCCATTTTGATAAAATCGACTTGGGATAACTCTTTTTGTCGTAAATAAGTGTCAATATCAATAATTTTCGCCTCTTTAGCGCCGTCTGCGGCAATGCGGCTTGCGGTTGCCGCAGGCTCATAATGGATTGTTTGTTTTCTTTCTCCCAATCCGTAATTTTCCAATTGAAAATTATATTTTTGCGCGTTGCTTTTCCCTTTCTCATAATTATCCGCGTCTAACTCAAACGAATATACGTTGCAGCCCATTGCGGCAAAATCTACGGCAGTTGCTCCGTCAAAAGAGCCCCCGTCTATAAATACGTCTCCTTTTTTCGGCAGATAACCTGCCAGCATATATTGCGGCGAGTCGGTATATCGGAACAGATCCAATCTTGCCGAAACTATTCCAAGTATATCGGAAAGATAAGTTTTGCGAGATTCGTCGTCGTTTAAAGAATTATAAGTGTCATAAAGCAGTTGTAATCTGTTGAAATACACATCGTATGTCATACGAGCGATATTTAAATCTCTGAAACCAACAGTCTTAATACCGAGTTTTTTGAAGAAATTATGGAAACCGTTTGCCCAACTGTCTGTTAACAAAAACATCACTGGGGGGGGGGTTACCTGAATTTTTCAGTTGCGATACAGGTTTCACGCTTGTCTCAAACGTATCTGCATATTCATCCGGAGTATATACTCCGACCAGATTAATGTTCCAACTATTAAGAGAAGAAACAATTTCGTCGCATCTTTTAGATGCGGCAAACGGCCAAAACAACCCGCAAGGAACATTTCCCTTAATCAAACGAGTTAAAAACATTTCATACCGCTCTGCTCTTAATCTTTGGACAAATTCTAAAAATTGTTCCATTTATTTTCCTCCCTAGGTTAATTTTAAACGCTTACATAATATTTAGATAAAACTTGATTTAATTCCTGCCAAAAGCCAAAAAATTTATACGCCAAAAGCCGTCAATAGCGCGTCGCATTTGAGGCATTTTCAAAATAAAATTTAGCAGGAAATTTTAAAATTTTATAGAATCTTAAAGATTGTGTTTATGGGCGATAAAATGTTTGTCGTTTCAAATAGGAAAAGAAGTTCGAGGAAGTTACCTCGGCAAATGTGTGTGGTGTATGTGAAATGAAGAAAAATCTTATACTCTTATTTAAAATTTCGGTCGTATGTTGCGTATTCTTGGTTGCGGCTATATTCATAGCTTTTGCAAACTCAAAAAATTCTGTGGCGGTATTAAATTATCATCAAATAAACGACGTCGATAACAACGCGCTTACCGTTAGCGTCGCCGATTTTGAAGATCAGATGCGATACTTAAAGGAAAACGACTACAAAGCGATTACTCCCGAGGAAATGCTCGCCGCTTTTAAAAACAACACTCCCCTTCCCGAAAAATCCGTTATTATAACCTTTGACGACGGCTATTTGGACAACTATAAAAACGCTTACCCGATTTTAAAGAAATATGATTTAAAAGCGACGATTTTTGTAATAACCGATTATGTAAGCCTTTATCCCAACTACGTCACTTGGGACGAATTAAAAGAAATGCAGAGCAGCGGCATTATAAACATTGAAAGCCATACGATGGATCACTTGAACCTGTTAAAAGTCGATAAAAACGAAGCCCGTTTGCAACTTTCAGGCTCTAAACATTGGCTTGAAGCGCATCTTAAAAAGCCGATAAAGTTTTTAGCGTACCCCGAGGGAGATTACAATAACGAGATTATCAATATACTTAAGGATTTAGGCTATGAGGGAGCTTTTACGGTGTCGTACGCCAAGGCGTCTAAAGACGAAAATCCTTACGAGCTCTCAAGAGTTCCTATTTTCGGCTACGAAGGAAACACGACACAAAGATTTAAACTGCGGCTTGATTTTGCGCCCGTATTCTCTCCTTTGGAAAAATTGAAAAAAACTCTGCGATACAACAATTTGGGATTTATTGCCGATTTTATATATGTGCCGTGATGTTTTTGCCGAATGTTTTGTAAAAAATATTTGCAATAAAAGTTAAATCGTGCTATACTGACCTGGTATTTGACGTTCCGCCGGACAAGCGTTAGGTTTGCCGTGAACGCCATTAAGAGGAGGAAAAATTATGAACATTATCGAAGAGCTCGAAAAAGAACAGTTAAGAAGCGACATTCCGAAGTTTGGCCCCGGCGATACCGTTAAGGTTCACGCAAAAATCGTCGAAGGCACAAGAGAGCGTATACAGGTCTTTGAAGGCGTTGTAATTGCACGTTCGGGTTCGGGCGTACGCGAAACTTTCACCGTTCGCCGCATTTCTTACGGCACGGGCGTAGAGAGAATTTTCCCGGTACATTCGCCGCGAATTGAAAAAATTCAAGTGGTACGACGCGGTATTGTGCGCCGCGCAAAACTTTATTATTTGCGTCGCCTCACCGGTAAAGCCGCGCGTATTCGCGAGAAACGCTGATTTTCACTGGGACTGCTTTGCAGTCCCTATTTTTCTAATATATGAGGTTTGTTTATGGATTCTGTATGGAAAGAAATTAAAGATTGGATAGTTTCTATCGCTGTCGCCCTTGTGCTGGCGTTTTTAATTCGCACTTTTATTGTGGAGCTTTACATCGTGGAGGGGCCGTCTATGCGCCCGACGCTTGAAACACAAGAGCGGCTGGTGGTAAATAAGTTTATATATCGTTTCCGCCCGCCGGAAAAGGGCGAGATTTTGGTTTTCCGCTATCCGAGGGATAAATCACGCGACTTTATAAAACGAGTGATAGCGACCGAAGGCGACACCGTTGAAATAAAAGACGGACGCGTTTATGTAAACGACAAACTCCTGACGGAAGATTATATTTTGGAAAAAACCAGAAGCGAATACGCAAAAGCCACAGTGCCAAAAGGCACGATTTTCGTTATGGGGGACAATCGCAACAACTCAGAGGACAGCCGCTTTGTGGACGTAGGTTTTGTGCCTTACGATTTAATAAAGGGGAAAGCCGTGGTTGTTTTCTGGCCGCTTGATAAATTAAAATCGCTGCCGTAAAAAGAATTTTAATAAAAAATAAAAATGTAATATCTAAAAAACTAATCAATAGAGTTTAATAAAGTTTTCTTATCTCTCTTTCTTTTTCCCTCCGCAAGGGAGGACAGGCAAAAGAAAGAGAGAAAAGAAAAAAGTAAAGGATTTTGAAAATTTAAATAGAAGTATAAGGAGAATGTTATGACGGAAGCAGAGTTTAAAACTAAGGCATTGGAAATCGGTCTTTCCGAAAAACAGATAGCTTGTCAGATAGAATTGCAGGAAAAATTAAAACGCGAAGGACTGCCCGGCGTATCTTACGAAGATATTTTGAGGGCAAAAACTCAAAATTCCTGTATGAATATTTTTGAAGAACATATCGGCGCGTAATGTAAAACGCTTCCCGCTTCCGCAAGCGGGATTTTTTTGTAAAGGAGAGGTGTCCTTGACCGACGAATATTATATGAACGAGGCTTTGAAGTTAGCTAAAAAAGGAGAGGGGCGCACCTCTCCTAATCCTATGGTGGGCGCGGTTATCGTAAAAAACGGGCAAATCGTAGGAGAAGGCTTTCACGAAAAAGCAGGCGAGCCTCACGCGGAGATTAACGCGTTAAAAGCGGCGGGAGAGGCGGCAAAAGACGCGACGATTTACGTTACGCTGGAGCCGTGCGCTCATTTTGGGCGCACGGGGCCTTGCGCGGACGCGCTTATAAACGCCAAAATAGAACGTGCGGTTGTAGCTATGACAGACCCTAATCCCAAAGTCGCGGGGAAAGGCGTAAAAAAACTTCAAGCCGCAGGAATAGAAGTAACGCTTGGAATACTTGAAGAAGAAGCAAAAAAACTAAACGAAGCCTTTTTTAAATGGATAACAACGGCAATTCCCTTTGTAAACTTAAAAACGGCTATGACCCTTGACGGCAAAATAGCGACGAAAACAGGCGAATCCAAATGGATTACCGGCGAAGAATCAAGATTAAAGGGACATCAACTGCGAAACGCGGTTGACGGCATTATAGTGGGCATAAATACGGTCGCTACGGATAATCCGAGTTTAACCTCAAGAATCGCGGGCGGAAAAAATCCAATTCGCATAATTTTGGACAGCAATGGACAAATTTCGCTAAAATCAAAGGTTTTAACCGATAATGAGGCGAAAACGATAATCGCGGTGTCTGAAAACGCCGAGTCGGAAAACATAAAAAACATAAAGAATGCCGGTGCGGAAGTTATAGTTTGCGGAAAAGACAGAGTGGATATTGAAGAACTTCTAAAAATTTTGGGCGAGCGAGAAATAACTTCGATATTGGTCGAAGGCGGCGGAGAGGTTCTCTATTCGTTTATAGAGAAAAATCTTTTCGACAGGCTGTACGCATTTGTCGCGCCAAAGATTTTAGGCGGGAAAAGTTCGCGGCTTGCGGTTGCTGGCGCAGGTTTTGACAGTTTAGACGACGCTGCGCTCCTAACCAATATCGAAGTTTCAAGATTAGGCGAAGATATTTTAATCGTCGGCGACAGACAGGGGTGATAGCGTGTTTACCGGCATAATCGAAGAAGTGGGAAGAATAAAAAACATCGGCGGCGGTAAAATTACGATAGCCGCAAAAAAAGTTTTGGAAGATATAAACATAGGCGACAGCATAGCGGTAAACGGTATTTGTCTGACGGCGACAACTTTTGACGCGAGTACTTTCACCGCAGACATAATGCCCGAAACCGTTCGCCGCACTTCGCTTTTTGCCGCAAAATCCGAAGACGCGGTAAATTTGGAACGTGCGCTTACCCCGTCTACAAGAATGGGCGGGCATATTGTAAGCGGGCATATAGACGGCGCGGGGGAGATTGTTTCTCTTGCGGAAGATAAAAACGCCGTGTTGATGAAGATAAAAGCTGATAATAAAATTTTGCGTCATATAGTTGAAAAAGGCTCCGTCGCTCTTGACGGAATCAGTCTTACCGTTGCGAGCGTGGGCGCGAATGATTTTACGGTGTCGCTTATTCCTCACACGAGGGAAATCACAAATTTAAGCGACAAAAAAATCGGCGGCGTTATAAACATTGAAACCGACATAATCGGCAAATACGTTGAAAAGCTTATGCAAAAGAGGGACAGTGGAAATATTACGAAGGATTTTTTGTTTGAAAACGGATTTTTATGTTGATAAAAAAGAGGTACGTTATGAATTTTTCGGATAAACTTTTACGTTTAAAATCAGAGGTTACGGAGGAAATCCAACCGTATTTCAAAAGGGTAGAGAGTATCGCGGAAAAAAACACTTTAAAAGTTCTTGATAGCTTTCGCGAGGCAAAAGTGTCGGAGGCTCATTTTGGCATAAGCTCCGGCTACGCGTACGGCGACATCGGGAGAAGTAAACTTGAAGAAGTCTGCGCAAAAATTTTTCGCGCGGAGCGCGCTCTCGTCCGCCCTAATTTTGTTTCCGGCACTCACGCCCTTGCGACAGTTTTGTTCGGAGTTTTGCGTCCGGGCGACAAGCTTGTAAGCGTGACAGGCGCGCCGTACGACACTATGCAGACCGTAATAGGTCACAGCATTAAAAGCAAAGGCTCTTTAAAAGAATTTGGCGTTCTTTACGACGAACTCGCGCTTATTGACGGCAAAGTTGA
>JAGBKP010000136.1 GCA_017635875.1 Selenomonadaceae bacterium
GGTGATTGTGGGAGTAGCTACGGGCGATTGGAAACTGGCTTGGGAAGGCATTAAAGATATTGTTATGTCGGTCGTAGGCGCGATTATTGAAACCGTTGAAAATATGGTGGCTACGACCGAAGACGCAATAGCCAGACTTCGGGGACACGAGGGAACCTCGATGAAACGCCTTGAATTTGAGAGAGGTAAAAAAGCGGCTGAAAAAACCTCTCAAAGTTATTCGGCTCTTAGCGTTGACGAGCAACTCTCGCAGGGCGCGGCAAGACATTCCGAAAGAAACAAGCCCGGCGAAAACGCTCTTGGCACTATGTTTTGGAGAGGCGGGCTTACTTGGGTACACGAGCAGGGACCGGAAATTATAGACCTTCCCACAGGTACGCGAATTATTCCTCATTCGTCCAGTCTTGACGAAGAATATAATCGAGGATTTAACGCGGGGGCAAATTTCAACACTCTAAACGAAAGCGAGAATTATTTTGAAAGCAATCCGCTTTTAAGGGTTTTGAACGAGGTGAGAAACGGTGACACGCTTAATAACGAGAATAATACCTTTAACAGCTATTATTATAATAGCGGGAACAATTCTAACATTCGAGAGGCTGAATCTACGGGAAATCCTTCTTCAAAGATAATCGAAAGACAGGACGCGCCAAAACCTCCCGTGAATGTAAATGTGCAAATACCGAAACTTGCGGAGCAAATTATCGTCCGGGAAAAGGGCGACATCAACGATATTGTCAATCAGCTTGTTTATCGTTTTCAAGCGCACGCTATCAATAGAGTTGTTCATGCTGTGAGATGATTTTTTTAAAACCGTACTTTCTCTTTCTTTTTCTTGAAAGAAAAAGAAAGAAAAGTACCAAAAGAAAGAAAAAGAACTTTAATATAAAAATTGTAATGATTTAATCTGCAATTTTATTATATTAAAGTTTTTTCTTTTCTCTTTTTCTTTGTTACTTTCTTTTTCTCTTTTCTTTTTTACAAAAAAGAAAAGAGAAAAAGAAAGTAAAGGTTTGTAGGAGGTGAAAAGCGTATGGGACTTTTGCAGAATATCGGGCGGAGTTACTTAAACAGCCGGATAAACAATTTGCTTGACGAAGGCGAGGCGGGGGGCGAAATTTCTTATACGCTTACAGCAAACGGTCAAGAAGTCGTGCTCCCCGTCGATATGGAATCTTACGAATGCAAGGTTGGCAACAACAACGAAACTATCAATATCATAAACGCGGGAGAATATTTGATGAAAGGGAAAACGGGACTTAAAACCATTTCCCTTTCATCTTTTTTTCCGGCGCAGGAATATGATTTTGCCCGCTACGGTGGGAATCCTTGGGGCGTTGCGGACACGATAGAGGAATGGCGAAAGAACAATGAAACCGTCGAGCTTTCCATTTCCGGCACTTCCGTCGAGTTTAAATGTCTTATTGAGAGTTTTTCCGTCGGAGAAAAAGACGGCTCCGGCGACGTTTACTATACAATCGAACTTCGAGAGTATAGAGAAATAGGCGTTGACCCTAAGAAGAAAGACAAGGTGTCGGAACTTAACGAACGCCCGAAACTTACTTTTTTGGAGCGGGCGGGGCTTAACCTCGCCAAAAACGTGATAAACGGACAGCCGCCTACTACGGCTATCGCTAACGCTTTAGGAAACAGCGGACTTACCAATAAACAGAAGGGCTATCTTGAAATTGCAAAATCCGTTACCAAAAAAGGCGGAATTGCAGACGGCGACAGCATAGGCTTTAACAAAAAGGGAGAATTTCAAATCAACGGTAAAGTGATTAAATAAGGCAAGTTACAAGCAAATTAAAAAGCCTTGATTTTGCAAGGAGCGCAAATGTCTTTTTGCAATATAAGCAAGTTATAAGCAAGTTATAAGCAAGTTTAA
>JAGBKP010000012.1 GCA_017635875.1 Selenomonadaceae bacterium
ATAGCACTTTGGAAAAAGAAAGGAAGGGAGAGTTTACGTAAAAGCTATATTTTATTCCTTATTTTGTATAATTTCATGGTAACAAAAATTAAACGGGTTTTCCTCATCTTTCGAGGAAAACCCGTTTTGTCTACAGTCTGAAGGTTTGAGGAAAAATCCTCAAACCTTTTTATTTTTGCATAACAAAAGGGAGCGCAACCGAACGCGCTCCCTTTTGCCCCTCTATCTGCTCCGAAGCCGAAGCTTCGGTTTCCCCGTAAGGTATATTAGCATAAATAAAAACATAATGCAAGCGTTTTTTATTTTAACAATAATCTGCCGTTGCTCTTTCAAACGGCGATTTTTTTTTGTATAATGCTTTTGAGGTGATGTTATGAACGCAAGACTTCTTGAAATGATACGCTTCGCTATCGTAGGCGGCGCATCGTTTCTCCTTGACTACGGTCTTTTATACGCTTTCGTCGAATTTTTTAATATGCACTATCTTTGGGCAAGCGGGCTTTCCTTTACCATATCCGTACTCTTTAACTATTATCTTTGCGTTGTATTCGTATTTCACGCGAAAGGCAGAACAAAAAAAGACAAGATGCTGTTCTTCGGCTCAAGCATAGCGGGGCTTTTCCTAAACCAACTCTGTATGTGGATTTTCGTCGATTTAATGGGAATTTACTATATGATTTCAAAAATACTCGCTACGGCAATTGTCACGGTTTGGAATTATGTGATGAAAAGGAAAGCGCTCAAGGGCTAAAAAATGTAATGAAAATGAAGGAAAAAGAAGTTTAGTGTAGAAATTTAAATTTTAAGAATAAAAAGATAAAATGGGGTGCAGGGGGCAATGCTCCCTGCCGGGGTCAAGGGGCAGAGCCCCTTGCGGGTACAGGGCAGAGCCCTGTGTTATTAAACCCCGTGTTATAAAACCTCGGAGGTGATTTTTTTTGGAAAAGAGAGTTGACAAGATACTTCGTCTATTGGCGGAAAAATACCCTTCTAAAGAGGCGGTTTATTCAAAGATAATTCACCTTCGGGCGGAACTGAAGCTGCCTAAAGCGGTGGAACATTTTATGAGCGATTTGCACGGCGAATACGCTTCTTTTTTTCATATACTGAACAACTGCTCCGGCGTTATAAGGGAAAAGGTGGAGTACGTTTTCGGCGGAAGGTTCACGGAAACGGAAATCGCCGAATTTTGCACGCTTATATATTACCCAAGGGAAAAGATAGCAAGACTTAAAGAAGAAGGACGCATAACGCCGGAATGGTATCGGCAAAATATCTCGGATATGCTTGAAATCGCGAAGGTTATGAGCTATAAATACCCGAAAGAGCGGATTTTAAAATTTATCCCGTCAAAATACGAATCCGTTATAGAAGAACTTATGCACACCCGTCCGGACGTTGACAACGCGCAGTTTGTGTATCATAAGGAACTTTTAGACTCTATCGTAAACACGGACAGCGCGCCGGATTTTATATACGCGTTTACCGTGCTCATTAAGCGGCTCGCCGTTGTGCGGCTCCACATTGTAGGCGACTTCTTCGACAGGGGCAATCGCCCCGACGCGATTATAGAGCGGCTTATGCAACACCCTTCCGTCGATATTCAATGGGGCAATCACGACGTACTTTGGATGGGCGCGGCTCTCGGCAGCGAAGTCTGCGTCGCAACGGTTGTGAGAAATTCTTTAAGATACAACAATACTGACGTTTTAGAGCGCGGCTACGGCATAAACCTTCGCCCTTTCATCACGTTCGCGGCGCATAGTTACCCCGACGCAAACCCCATAAAAGCCGGAGAAAAAGCGGCGGCTATGCTGATGTTTAAACTCGAAGGGCAAATGATACGAAGAAATCCCGATTTTCAGATGGACAGCCGTCTGCTTCTCGATAAAATCGACTTTAAATCAAGCTACGCCGTACTTGACGGCAAGCGTTACGAATTAAAGAGCGCGTATTTCCCGACCGTTGATGAAAATGCGGACGACCCGTACGAGCTAACGCCGAAAGAGGCGGAGCTTATAGCGGATTTGAAATCGTATTTCGTCGAAAGCTCTGTGCTTCAAAATCATATTGATTATCTCTACCAAAAGGGGAGCATATACACCTGCCACAACGGAAATCTTCTTTTCCACGGTTGCGTGCCGATGAATGAGGACGGCTCGTTCAGGGAGATAGAATTTGAAGGGAAACTCTATAAAGGCAAAGAATACTTTGATTATGTGGATATGCGGGCAAGACAAGCGTATTTAAAACGCGACCAAAAAGGGCAGGATTTTATGTACTTCCTTTGGTGCGGTTTAAATTCGCCGACGGCCGGACGAGAGTTTAAAACGTTTGAAAGGGCGTTTTTATCCGACGAAAAGACTTGGAAAGAGCCATCCGACCCGTATTTCAAGCTGATAAACGACGAAAATATATGCGCTAAAGTGCTTGAAGAATTCGGCTTGCCGCCCGAGCGCGGACATATTATAAACGGGCACGTTCCCGTGAAGGTTAAAAAAGGCGAAACTCCGATGAAGGCGGGCGGAAAAGCCATAGTAATAGACGGCGGCTTTTGCAGCGCGTACCATAAAAAGACGGGCATATCGGGCTTTACGCTGGTGTCTAATTCAAGAGGACTGAGGCTTCTTGAGCATCAAAAGATAGCGGACGTAAAGGCGGCGCTCAAGGAAAACGGCGACATAGAGTCGGTATCTGAAACCATAGAGCTTCAAAACTATCGCACAACGGTGGGAGATACGGACGCGGGCAAGGCGATTAAAGACGAGATAGAGGACTTAAACGCGCTTCTTGCGGCATATAATAACGGCGTGTTGAAGCCGCGGGAGTAGTATGGATATTAAAAAAGTAATTAACGGCTTGTACTTTGAGTGGGACGAGAACAAAGAAAAAATAAACATCAGGAAACATAAAGTATCGTTCGATGAAGCGGCTTTGGTGTTTTTTGACGATACGCTTTGGGAGTATTATGACTTTAAGCATAGCGTAAGCGAAAATCGAAGAATTGCAATAGGCAGGGTAAATAATATTTTGTTTGTGGTATATACCAGACGCGAAAATAATGTTTTAAGGCTTATTTCAGCAAGACCTGCTACAAAAAGCGAAAAGAGGCGATATTATGGCAGATTACGAAATAGATGATGACGATGCTCCGGAACTCACCGATTATCAGTTGAAGATTATGGATTTAGTCCTCTCTCACGAAGGCGTTCGCGGACATCATAACAGAGATGTAGCCTTTTACTTTCAAGGCAAAGAAGAAGAAAGAGTAAGCTCCATAAAAAATATTATGGAAAGTATGAAGATGTCGCCTATAGAGGCTATGGCGGCTCTTAAAATACCCGAAAACGAATACGCTAAATATGAGGCGGCAATTTAAAAGGGGGATTATATGGCTATACTTATTTTAGGCGAAGAAAAGGAATTAGCCGATATTTTATCTATAAATTACGAAATAACGAACGCAAAAACTCCGGAAGACGCGCTTAACGCCGTGTCAAAGGGAAATATCGACGCTGTTGTCGCGCCTTATACGGAAGGAGATGTTGCGCTTATTCCTCTTTTAACGCAAGGGGCAAACGGCAAAATTCCGCTTTTTGTCATATCGGAAGGAAACGAGGCGCACGAAAAAACCGCTCTTGAGTACGGCGCGACGGATATACTAGCTAAACCTTTTCACGAAAAAATCGTGTTAAACCGCGTTAAAAACGCGCTAAACGCCGGCGACAACTCTTGGGAAAAGGCTATGGGCGAAGCGCAGGGGTTAGAAATTCAAAAGCTTCAGAAGGCTATGGAAATGGATCCCTTGACGGGGCTTTTAAATCGCGCCTCCTTCTATAAAAAATGCGCGGAAATTTTAAAAAATACCGATAAACAGTATTCGGTGGTATATTTTGACATAAGTTGCTTTAAAGTGCTAAACGACCTCTTTAATATGGATACGGGCAATTTAGTCCTAACAACTGCGGGAGTGTATTTTCAAACCATTGACAAAGACGCTCTCGCGGCGCGTTTTGACGCGGATCATTTTCTCCTATTTATCGAAACGGAAAAACTCGATATGGACCGCGTGATGTACGATTTAGACCGCCATATCGAAACGCTTAACATCAACCACAAAATTCGTTTCTTTGCGGGCATATATAATGTCACCGATAAAACCGTGCCGATAAACAATATGTGCGACGGCGCGCATATCGCGTTAAACAAGATAAAGGGCAGTTACGTCACGCGTTACGCCTATTACGACAAGAGTTTAAGAGAAATCGTGATAAGAGAGCAGACGCTTGTGCGCGATATGGAAATCGCTCTCGTTGAAAAACAATTCAAAGTCTTTATGCAGGCGATTTACGATACGAAAGAAAAACGCATAACGGCGGCGGAAGCTCTGGTCAGATGGGAACATCCCACGCTTGGTCAAGTACCGCCGAACGATTTTGTGCCACTTTTTGAGAGAAACGGCTTTGTCGTGCGTCTTGACAGATACGTTTGGGAAGAAGTGGCAAAATTCCTTCGCGCCGAATGGGACAGTTTCGGCAAAGTCATTCCCGTTTCTGTAAACGTTTCTCATCTCAATTTCTATAATCGCGATTTGCTTGATTATCTCTTATCTCTCGTTGAAAAATACGAGCTTGAGCCGTCGATGATAAAACTTGAGATAATGGAAACGGCGTATATGGACGAGCCGGAAAAGATTATCGCTATGATAAATGAATTTCGCGCGCATGGTTTTGAAGTTATGCTTGACGACTTTGGAAGCGGTCATTCGTCACTCAGTATGCTTAAAAATCTTCCCGTTGACGTATTAAAAATAGACATAAGTTTCACGCAGGAAGCAGGGTCGTCTAAAAGAGTCAACGCCATATTAAAGTTCATAATGAATTTATCGGAAGAGCTTAAAATGGACGTAATAGTCGAAGGCGTTGAGACGAAAGAACAGCTTGAAGTCATTCAAAAACTCGGTTGCCACCAGATTCAAGGCTACTACTTTGGAAAACCAATGCCCAAAGACGATTTTATGCGCACGCTTGACGAGCAATTTGAAAGGGAAAAGGCGAAATAAAATATTTAAAAACCGTACTTTTCATACAATATCTAAGTGCTGAAGCACTAAGATATTGTATGAAAAGTACCAAAAGAAAGAAAAAGAATTTTAATATAAAATAAAAAGTAAAAAAAGATACTTGACATGCTATTTATAAAGAAACGCAGAAACTTTCGCAAGTCTTTGCGTTTCTTCTTTTATAAAAACAATTAACAGGGTGAAAACTTTATGGAACAAACTCATTTTAACCGCTCGTATCACATTCTTGCGAAAAAGTTTCTGCAATATTTTTTCCCCGTGCTGATTACAACAGTCGCGCTATCCTTAAACGATTTTGCCGCCGAGCGGCGCGCCGCAACTCGCCACTACCCTCACCATCGTCGCGAACGGCGTAAACCTCGTTATGGACTACGTATATATCAGATATTTCAATATGGGCGTTGATGGCACGGCTTGGGCGACTGTCACGGGTTACGCCGTAGGGCTGATTTTCCTTCCCTTTATGCTAAAAAGAAGCGACGCGAGTATTCGCTTTAACCTAGCGAAAACGGCGGATTTGCCGGTGCTTACGGAATCAATCGGTACGGGCGGAGCGACGGCGGCTTCTCAACTTGGATTTACCGTTAAATTCGCCGCTTGCAACGCGCTCGCGACTCTTTACGGCGGTGCGACGGGAATGGTCGCCTTTTCATTCTGCATACAGGCGCTTTCCATTATATCCGTTATATACGGCGGCATTATAGGCTCGGCTATGCCCCTTTTAGGCGTGCTTCACGGTCAACGGGATTTTTCGGGCATAAAATACGTGCTCAAACAAGCGTTAAAAGCAAGCGTTCTCCTAGTCTCCGTATTTGTGCTGTGGTTTGAGATTGCCCCCGAAGAGGCGGCTAAAATCTACAACATCACAGAGCCTGCGGAACTTGCCCTCGCTTCCTACGGTCTTCGCGTCTTTGCGCTCTGCATTATTATTCGCGGCCTCGCCATCATATTTATGTACTATCTGCAAGTGTTGGGCGAAAAACGCTACGCTATGGCGATAAGTCTTTTCGACGGCATTGTCGGGCTTATACCGCTCGCTTATATTATGTGCGCGTTCATGGGATTAGACGGTCTGTGGTGGGCGTACCCCGTGAACAGCGCGATACTTCTTGTTGGGATTTTGCTTTGGAATCGCTTCGTAATGAACAAGAAATATGACGGAATACTGCTTACGCAAAGGGAAAATCTCGCCCTCAACACGCAAGACTTCACAATGACAAGCGACCCTGAAAACATTTCAAAAGTCACCAAAGAAGTGGCGAAAGTCTGCGAAAGTAACGGAATAATTCCCAAAAACGCCAATTTGGTTGCGCTTATGCTTGAGGAAATGGCGACGTACAGCAAAAGGCACCATCTTATAACGGAAAATTGCGACGTGCTTATTCACACTTACGAAGACCGCATAGAGATAGATTTCAGAACTTTGGGCGATTCCTGCAATCCGCTTAACGACACCGACGCTGACGACTTATACAACGTAACTTACATAAGAAAAATCGCCGCAAAAATCGAATACGATTACATAATGGGTATGAACAGCACTCATATAGTGTTGCTGAGAAAAAAGTAAATTGCTACTTTCTTTTTCTTCTTTCTTTTTTGAAAAAAAGAAAGAAGAAAAAGCACTCAAGAGTATAAGAATTTCTAAGCGATAAATCGCTAAGAAATTCTAAAAAGTAGCAAAGAAAAAGAAGAAAGAAAAAACTTTATCAAACTCTATTGATTAGTTTTTCCTTTATTTATTGTTTTCTATTAAAATTTTCTTTCTCTCTTTTTTTCTTTGTTACTTTCTTTTTTTCTTTCTTTCTTTTATAAAAGAAAGAGAGAAAAAAAGAAAGTAAGGTTTTAATCCAAACAAAAAGGATGATAAATATGAAGAAAAGAATTGTAGTGGTAGAGTGCATGTCTACCGGGGTAAATTATATAGAGGATATTATAAAGCGGGGATACGAGCCTATCGTGGTTGAAGGCTGTTACGTTGCGCCCGGCGACGATGCAAAGTATTTCAGAGCGGAACGGGCGCAGATACGGGCGAAATTTTTGAAGAATATTCCCGTGATAGACGAAAACCCGAATTACGATGAAGTTTTGCGACAGGTGAAGGAGTTTGACCCTATTCACATTATCGCGGGCAGCGAGTTCGGCGTTCCGTATACCGTGCGACTTGCTCACGACTTGGGGCTTCCCGGAAACCCCATAGAGAGCCTTGAAGCTATGACGCAAAAGGACGCTATGCACGAAGCGTTAAAGAAAGCGGGCGTTCGTCATATCAGGGGAAAAGTAATACGTTCTCTTGAAGAAGCAGAAAAATGCTACAACGAATTCGGAGAAAAAGGCGTTGTGGTCAAGCTCACAAGAAGCGCAGCGACGCTGGGGCTTTCTCTTTGCGACAATCGCGAGGAAATGAGAGCGGCGGTTAAAAAGGCTTTGGCTACGCCGATTACAGCCGTCGGCGAAAAATGCGAAATACTTCTGCAAGAGCGTATTCGCGGCAAGGAATATATCGTAAACACCGTATCGTGCAACGGAGAGCATCGTTTGGTTTCGATGTGGGTTTACGATAAAATCCCCCTTCCGAACGGCACAAACGCTTATAATTACGCAGAAAACATCACGGAGCTTGGCGTGGGTCATTCAAGGCTTGTTCGCTACGCCTACGATACGCTTAACGCCATAGGGATAAAGTACGGCCCCGTCCACGGCGAATATATGATTGACGAAAAAGGCCCCGTGCTTATAGAGGTTAATTGTCGTCCAATGGGCGGAGGGCTTCCCCGAAAATTTTTGGACTTAATGTGGGGACAGCACGAAACGGACAGTGCGTTAAACGCTTATATAGACCCGGAGCGTTTTAAGCTGAAAAAGCGTACTCCGTACCGCGCCTTGCGTAAGGGCGCGATTAAAGTATTTATTCTGCCGCAGACCGTAAAAGTGGATTCCGCGCCCATACTTCAGATTACGCGACAACTTAGAAGTTTCTATTCCGCCGCCTTTGGCTCAATCGGGCGAGAAAACCTTATTTTGCCCGAAACCACCAACCTTGAAACAAGCGGCGGCTATCTCTATCTATTGCACGAAGACGAACAGACGGTGCAAGAGGATTTAAAGCTGATGCACCTTTTGGAAATGAACTTTTCACAGACTCTCTTTAACGACAGCGACAAAATGCCAATGCAGCCCAAAGGGAATATAAATATAGAGAGTCTTATCAAAAAGATGAATTTAAGGGGCAGCATACTTGTATTTTCCGATACCTTGCAAGGAAAAACAGAGGGCGCGATGCTGACGGACAGAGAGGGGCTTGAAACCGCTTACGACGGTTTTGACTACGGCATACTTGACTTAAGAGCCCCCGAAAGTTTCGCTGATATAGAAAGCGCGATACAGGAAATATTCAAATTTTTCCGCAAGATAAAACAAGGCGGGCAAATAATAATCCCCGAAACAACGTATCGCCATCTGCCCTACGATATGGACGGAATGGAGATTTTGGCAAAAACCGCGGGGCTTACAATAGAAGCCCCCGAAAGCGCGGCGGAGGCTATGACACTGTCCGTGCCGGCGAGCGGACGGTGAAAGAAAAACGGTCGTAAAAAAATCGAGAAGCGACAAACTTCTCGATTTTTTTATTGCAGCAAATTTAAGACGGAGGACGCGTTTTTGTTTGCCTGCGAGAGCATCGCTTGCGACGCTTGCATTATAACGTTGTGCTTTGTAAACTCCGTCATTTCTTTCGCCATATCCGCATCGCGAATAACGCTTTCGGACGACACAGAATTTTCCTCTGCGGTAGTCAGGTTATCCTCGGTTATGTTTAGCCTATAAATATACGCTCCAACCGTCGTAGCTTCGTCAAGGGCGTAGTCTAACGCGCCGTCGATAACTCTTATTGCAAGATTGGCGTTTTCTTTGTTGGTAACGCTAACGTCGTCAATAGACATATCTTTCGCTTTATCAAGCATTTCTTGATATTCTTTTGCTTTATCCGCCGAAAGATGCGCCATGTGCTCTATATCGTCTTCGTTTGGAATTTTGCCTTTCAGAGCCTTGGCGCGCATATCGTTTATATAAACGTTAAAATTTTGATTAGCCTTCGGTCCCGTATGAATAACGAGAGGATTATAAACTTTTTTTGTCGTTGTTTCAACAGTCGTTACAGTCGTTGAAATTTCTTTTTCTTCATCGGCGGGGCTTACAGTAATGTAACTTATAACTTTTCCGTCTCCTCCGGGTTGATTTCCTTCGGAATCAAGATCTATCTCATCGCCGTTTACCGTAACCGTGCCTACCACGCCTTGTACTCCGCGACCTATATATTCGCCTCGTTTGCTTATAACATTGGTTAAATCGCAATTATTTACGGTTATGTTGCCTGCTTGTCCGTAGGAGCCGGTGCCGATTCCCGCGCCTCTATCGGACTCTATATTCAATATGGTATTTTCTACGGTAATATTGCCCGCAATCCTCGCGCCAGGGTGGGAACCACTCTGCTCTTCTCCGCCGGTACCTATAGCCGAACCGCTCCACCCTCTACAATAAACATTGGAATTTCCGACATAAATATCGCCGCAAATCGAATTGACTGTAGATGAGGCTGTAGATGCGCCTATAGCGGCGTCGCCTATTTTATAACTTGCCGTTACAGTCGCATTTTTTATCGTAATATTTCCACATTTTCCGCCACTACCGCAACCGATAACGAGGTCGTCTTGAGATCCGTCGATAAAAGTACCGCCGTTTACCGTAATATCTCCGATACTCGCAAACCATCCGGAACCGATAAAAGCGCCTAATCGTCCATTATGGTGGGTCATTGAAAAATTTTTGGCTATCGCCTTATACGTTCCGCTGTTGATTGTTAGGGAAGCGTTGCTTTCCTCGTTAGCGTCCGTGCCTATCAGCGCGCCGATATAAGCATGGTCGAATGTAAGAGTTCCCGTTCCGTTCGAGCCTCCCTCAACGGTCAGACCGTCGCCGACGTGAATGACGGTATTATGGTAACCTTGACGAGTAATATCAAAATAATTGTTTCCCTTGATATTAAGAGTATTATTTGTTCCTTGAAACTCGATAATATTTGCGCTATCGCTGTTTCTAATCTTTAAATTTTCAATCCACACATTGGCGTTACCGTCGGCAGGTCCGGTAATATGAATATTTTGTGCGACATCACCGGCGTTTTGAGAAACAAATTTAACGTTATGAATACCGCTCGTTATATTTATATTGGCGCCGTTTGTTCCGCTTGCTATGGTATATACTCCGTCGCGAGTAATGGTATAATCTCCGGAAATTACGTCCTCGTAACCGCCGGGCTCGACAGCCCCCGAATGAACCACGGCATTTGTGGGGCCAAGATTTTCAGGATTGGTAGGCGACAAAATATCCGTTATGACGGCGATTTTTTCAGGCTCGTCCCCCGGAACTTTTTGCGTAATCGTATCAGTTGTTAGTGTTGTAACGTCGATAGTTTTTCTCGAATATCTCCCGTCGAGCAGAATTTTCCCGTTATAATTCGTTGAAGAGGCGATATCGTCAATATTGGCTTTTCTGTTGTCAAACTCTTTTTGTATTATGGCACGGTCAGCATCGGTATTATGGTCGTTTGCGGCGTTTAGGGCAAGCTCTTTTAAATTGCGAAGTTCGTCCACAATACTGTCTATACCGCCCGCGGCGGTTTTTATAAGAGCCGTTCCCGTTTGAGTATTTCTTATATCCTGACCCAAAGCGCGAATATGCGCCTTCATTTTTTCCGATATGGAATAATCAGACGCTACCCCCCCCCCGGGGTGAATCTTTGTCCGCTCGCTAATTTCGCTAAGTCTTTTCCGACTTTTGATATATTCTTATTTAATTCGCCCAATATCATCATAGCGGCGGTATTATTAAGAACTGTCATTGCCATAATGCTCATTCCTTTTTTGCGAAAACTGTTTTTACGATTATTTTCCTCATATGTTTATCGTATATTTTTGCGGTATTCTTAAGCGGTTTTACACTATCATTGAAACTTTTTGTAAAATATGCTATATTTAAAAGAAGGAGGGAGCTTATGGAGGGTTATGACAAAACCGAATATGAAGCGATAGCGCGTAAGAAATGGGAAGAAAGCACCATACAAAATAACTTTGTATTCAGCAAAACGATGGAAATTATTTTTATCTGTCCATTTGCTCCTTTTAAGTTAAGAAAACATATTTACACTTTTCAAGAGAGGTGTAAGGAAGAAACGTCACTGCTTTTAGGCAGCGAAACAAATAAAATTATCTTAAGCACCAAGGGCGCGGACAACGATATAAGCAGTGAGTTAAAGAATTTTTTAAGTTATGTGGAAACGGGTGTAACGGCCGATGAATATACCAGAGAAATGAATAATGCAGTTAGGGTCATAAAAAATAACGAGAAAGCGAGGCTTGATTTTATGGGCTATGAAATGGATTTATTGGAGCGGGAAATCAGGGGAGAAAAGCGCGGACGAGAACAGTTAAGAAAGGAAATGAGCAGTATTATTTCTAAAAAGGATATGGAAATTGCAGAATTAAAAAAACAAATAGCTATGATGTCAGAGTCCGCAAAGACTTCTAACATTTGACAACCAAAAAATCGAGAAGCGACAAACTTCTCGATTTTTTATTGATTTTTAAAAACTCAATACTTGCAAAAATTTTCAAAAAATTTGCAAAAGTAAGAGGATTTACAGCAAAAATATAGAATAAATAAAATAACTAACATTAAGATAATTACCAAGCCCAAACTTTATAAAGTCGTTAAAAATTAAGTTTTATATTAAAATTTTTTTCTCTTTTTCTTTTGGTACTTTTCTTTTTCTCTTTTTTTATAAAAAAAGAGAAAAAGAAAAGTACGGTTTTAAAAAACTAAAAAAAAAATAACGAAGGAGAGATTTTGATGGGCGATCATATAGGCATTGTGGCGCATGACGGTTGGCTTGAGCCTTTTGAACACGCTATCTGCGGGCGGCATGATCACGCGGAGTGGATGGTAAACAGACTTACGCAGAATAAGAAGATAAGTTTGAAAGAATTTGCTTCAGGGCATTTATATTACGGGCTTCACAGAACGGATAGCGGCTGGGTGTTCAGGGAATGGGCGCCTAACGCTATGAGCATTTATCTTGTGGGCGATTTTAACGATTGGAAAGAAACGGACGCGTATCGCCTAAAAAAAATAATGGGTACGGGAAATTGGGAGATAAAACTTCCCAAAGACAAACTTAAGCACGGTCAGCACTATAAGCTCCGCATACATTGGTGGGGCGGCGAAGGAGAACGTATCCCCGCTTGGTGTCGTCGCGTTGTGCAGGACGAGCAGACGAAGATTTTCTCCGCGCAGGTGTGGGATCCCGAACAGTTCGAATGGCAGGACGACGATTTTGAAATCAACAAAAAACCTCTCCTTATATACGAGTGTCATATCGGTATGGGCGGCGACAAGGAAGGCGTTTCCACTTACAAGGAATTTAAGGAGAACGTCCTCCCCCGCGTTATTAAGGACGGCTACAACTGCATACAGATAATGGCTATTCAAGAGCATCCCTATTACGGAAGTTTCGGCTATCACGTAAGCTCATTCTTCGCTCCGAGTTCCCGTTTCGGCACCCCCGAAGAATTAAAAGACCTCATCAACACGGCGCATAAGCAGGGCATCGGCGTTATAATGGATTTAGTACACTCCCACGCCGTTAAGAACGAAGTCGAAGGTCTCGGAAACTTCGCCGGCGACCCGAATCAGTTCTTCTATCCCGGCGACCGTCACGAGCATAAACTTTGGGATTCGCTCTGCTTTGACTACGGCAAAGACGACGTTATGCACTTCCTCCTCTCCAACTGCCGCTATTGGCTTGAAGAGTTCCACTTCGACGGCTTCCGTTTCGACGGCATCACCTCTATGCTCTACTACGATCACGGAATGGGCACTGCGTACACGAGCTATAACGATTACTTCAACGGCGGACAGGACGACAACGCTATATGCTACTTGACGCTTGCCAACCTTCTCATACACGAAGTAAAACCCTCCGCCATAACTATCGCCGAAGAAGTCAGCGGTATGCCGGGGCTTGCGGCGAAATTCGAGGACGGCGGCTTCGGGTTTGACTATCGCCTCGCGATGAACATTCCCGATTATTGGATAAAGATAATAAAAGAAAAGAGCGACGAGGATTGGATGATGAGCGCGCTCTTCTGGGAAGTGACGAACCGCCGCTCGGACGAAAAAACCATTTCCTACGCGGAAAGCCACGACCAAGCGTTGGTGGGCGACAAGACGATTATCTTCCGCCTTATCGACGCGGATATGTACTGGCACTTCAGCAAGAATGACCGCAACGGCACGGTTGACCGCGGTATCGCGCTTCATAAGATGATACGCCTACTCACTTCCTCCACGATGAACGGCGGCTATCTGAACTTTATGGGCAACGAGTTCGGTCACCCCGAATGGATAGACTTCCCAAGAGAGGGCAACGGCTGGAGCTACAAATACGCCCGCCGTCAATGGCATCTTGTGGACGACAAAAATCTCTGCTATCACTTCCTCGGCGATTTCGACCGCGAAATGCTTAACGTCCTTAAATCCATAGACAATTTCCCCGATGTTCCCGTTGTCGAGATTTGGCATAACGACGGCGATCAAGTGCTTGCATATATGCGCGGCGACGTGATATTCGTCTTCAACTTCTCGCCGAACCGCTCGTTTACGGACTACGGCTTCTTGGTTCCA
Source organism: Selenomonadaceae bacterium (assembly GCA_017635875.1). Taxonomy (GTDB): domain Bacteria; phylum Bacillota; class Negativicutes; order Selenomonadales; family Selenomonadaceae; genus RGIG9201. The sequence continues at coordinate 13,823 of JAGBKP010000012.1, forward strand.
AAAGGCGAATACGACGTCGTGCTTAACTCCGATGCGGTGCAGTTCGGCGGAAACGGACTTGCGGACGACAGCGTTCCTCACTATACCAACTTCGATCCGCTCTACGAGAGAGAAAATAAAGAATGGCTCAAACTCTACATTCCCGCAAGAAGCGCGGTCGTGTTAAAGAAAAAAGTATAGGTAACTTCTAAAACCCTTCTTTTCTTTCTTTTTCTTATAAGAAAAAGAAAGAAAAGAAGCAAAAGAAAGAAAAAGAATTTTAATATAAAAATATAAAAGTGTAGTGTTTGAGCTATGATTTAAAGCTGATAAAGTTTTTCTCTCTCTTTCTTTTCTTTCTCTGCTCTTTTTTTCAAAAAAGAGAGAGAAAGAAAAGAAAGAAGGATAAGTCAAAAAAAGGCGAGGTTTTTCCTCGTCTTTTTTATTGCTTGCGTCTATGATTTACTTAATATATAATAGCGTTAAAAACTTATCAAAGAAGGCTATGCTATGGCAAACAGCAACGCATTCGCTTTTATCGTCTGCGTAAACAACCGCGAACTTTTCGATGAATGTGAACTATATATTCGTTCGTTAATAGTTCCTGAAAATTTTAAAACAGAAATAATCCCCATTTTTGACGCGCGCTCCATGTGCGAAGGATATAACAGGGGTATGGGGCAGACGGACGCAAAATATAAGATTTATTTGCATCAAGATACGCTTATAGTGAACAAAAACATTATGAGCGACCTTTTAAAACTGTTTTCGGATTCTTCCGTCGGACTTGTCGGCGTTATCGGTTGTAAAAATCTTCCTGTAAGCGGCGTATGGTGGGACGGACTGCGTACTTACGGGCGGGTGCTTCACGCCTGCGAGCCGGAATCCGTCGTCGATTCCGTCTGCAGGCAACCTGTGGGCGAATATGAAGAAGTAGAGGCGTGCGACGGGCTTTTTCTCGCTTCCCAATACTCTATACCTTGGCGCGAAGATTTATTCACGGGTTTTCATCTCTACGACACTTCATATTGCTTGGAAACAAAAAAAGCGGGTCTTAAAACGGTTATTCCCAATCAAACGGACGCTTTTTGGTGTATTCACTGCCCCAAAGAAAAACCCCTCGACCCCATTTATAAGAAGTATCAAAGAGTTTTTATAAACGAATACTCAAATATGCTTTCCCCCGAAGTATAAGAAGGTTAGTACAGTATGAAATACGTAATGCCGCATAGGCTTCTTGAATTTTTGGATTTTTCCTATCCCGTAAAGTCAATTCTTGTCATAGAATCCGATGTGTACTTAAAAGAGCTTTTAAACCTCTTCCCCATGGCTAAAATTACTTTTTGCGGCTCCGACGAATATAAAATCGAAACGAACAAAGAGAAGTTTTCGGATAAAATTTCTTATTTACAGGCGGCGTATAACGAAGAAAGGCTTCCGTTCAGCGCGGAAAGTTTTGATATTATACTGGGTAACGGGCTTTTAGACGAAAACTTTAATCCGCAAGACATCGCCTCCGGGCTTGGCTCTTTTCTTACGCAAACGGGCTATATGCTCACCTCCTTTTCAAATCTTCTCTTTAAACCTTGGCTTGATAAGCTGATTTTAGAGGGACGCTCCGAATTTATCGTGCGGCGCGGATATACTAAAGGCGATTTTGAAAGACTTATGACGGCTTCGTTTTACAAAGAAGTATTTTTCGCTAAAGTTCATACCGATAGCGAAAAAGAGCAGCTCGAAGAAGAGCCGCCCTTTTATATTTGCCGCGCCTATAAGTCAGTCTATCCCGTGCGGGAGATTAAATCGCTTTTTGACGCAGAAACGAGAAAAACATTGTCCAAACTTATCCGACGCATTGAATTTGATGTTGATATACATTCAAATATTGAAACTTTACGAGAGTTTATACATAAGGAAGGTATTTTCAACGAGTATTTGAGGGATTTTATAAAAGAGGCTTGTTTTTCGCATAAAAAGGTCGCGAAACTGCTTGAGGATGAGGGGATATTATAAATATTATTCGTAATGATTTTTACAAGAAGCTATTACGACCGTATTTTCGTCAAGTTGTCTATATACAAGCCGATGACTGTCGTCTATTCGCCGGCTCCACCAATGGCTCATATCCCATTTTAGCGGCTCTGGCTTGCCTATCTCGTTAAAAGGGTCTCTGCAAACGCTTTTGATAAGTTCGTTTAATCGTTTAAGTTTCTTTTTGTCTTCATTTTGCCATTCGCAGTACTCTTGCCAAGCGTTGCCATACCACAGCAAATTCATAGCGCGTCCTCTATAAGTTCGTGTTTTTCAAGCATAGCTTTCCCGGAATCAATTTCAGCCGTTATTTTTTTTAGGTAATTTATATTTGTTTCGGAATAGAAAGTATCCTTGATATGAAACGGGATTGCTTGTTCTCTTACTGCTTGACGCAAAAAAACATTGATTGCCGTGCTCAAATTCATTCCTAATCTTTCAAAGAGTTCTTGAGCTTGAGATTTTATGTCGGCATCGATTTTAATGTTGGTACTCACAGCAGGCATAAAATCACCTCCTAGTTACATTGTTAATATATTATATTGCCTAAATATATATATTGTCAATACTATATCCGATTTTCCTCGTCGCTTTTTTGTCTTTTTTTCGTTTTTACGTTTATAATAATTGACAACTAACCTTTGAACAGTTAAAATACAGATATATCAGAAAGGAGAAGTGATTATGGAAGACAAACAAACGTACAACATCAAAGAAGCGGCAAAAATCCTTGGTATCGGCGAAGTTACAGTGCGTAGGCGCGTTAAAGACAAAACCTTGGACGCAACCTATGTGTCGAAAAAGTTAGGTTATCAAATTACAAAAGAGTCCATAGATAAGTTTGCGGCCGAACGAGCAACAAAGCGCAAAGCAAAACCCCATGCGGCAAAAAAGACGGATGCAAAACCCGTTAAAGCTGTTAAGTCTGCGACGAAAGCGGCTGCTAAGGCAACTAAACCCGTAGCTACTCAAAGCGTTGATACGGATTCTACCACAGAAATGCTTGTCGGCGGCTCGCTCGGCATCGCGCTGTCCGCTATCTTGGGCGCATATTCTTCCGTCGGAGAATTGCATTTGCCGGAAAACAGCGTTAAGAAACTTATCAAAGAACTTCAAAGTCCGCAGGTAATAGATAAGGTTATCGAGCGTCTAAAGGCCGAGCAGGAATATTTTGATATTCAAGTTTCGGCGCAGGAAATAAAAGTACAACAAACCTCTAAAAAAGACGAAAAAGCCGTTGAACAGCAAAAACTAATCGAATACAGGTTAAAGAAAAATCAAATCGGCAAAGACATAAAGGATTTAGAGCTTAGAAAAACGTTGTTCGCGTAAAAAAAATCCCCCATTCTTGGGGGGATTTTTTAATTTTAAGCATAAATTTATTTATAAAAAAAAGCGCAAAAGCGCATAAAATTCTGTAATGGTGGGGTTAACAGGGCTCGAACCTGTGACCTCCTCGATGTCAACGAGACACTCTGACCAACTGAGCTATAACCCCAAAAACAAGTTTGATTATACTATGAAATTTCAGCCTTGTCAAATTTTTTTGAAAATGATTTGAAAATCTACGAAAAAGCTATTATAAACGCGCCGAAGAATAAGAACAAACTGAGAATATACATAATTCTTTCCGAAAACTCGCCTTTTTCTTTTGGCAAAAGTTTAGTTAAAAATCTTCCTTCAAAGAGAAGAAAAGCCAGGCCGATATAAATAATCGGCACATCTACCGTAAAAACGCCGTATAAAAACACAACGAGCGCGATAATTGAACCGAACAATTCGTTTCTTGACGCTATTCTTTTCCTTATGCCTTGAGGCGACGCAGGGTCTATCGTTTCCGTTTCGTTTATAAGAGCGTTGTATTTTCGTTTTTTTTCTTCTTCCTCCTCTTCCAATAACTCCTCATAGACTTCGGTATGTGTTTTAAACCATTTGTATCGCATAATTTCCTCCGCAATATTTTTTTAATATAATAACACATAACTTTCACTTGAAAAAGAGTAAGTTTTTTTTTATACTGTAGAGAGAAATTTTTGGATATACGTCTGGGAGAGAATATTTTGAAAAAAATCTTTGACCTCTTGAAAAATTTTAAATTGTCGCACCTTAAAGAGATAAGCCTCGAAAAAAAAATAATACTTTGCTTTACAGGTTCGCTTGCGTTATTTTTCTTAATTGTCGGCAGCGTCTTAATTTCTCGTATCACCGAAAACGCCGTAACAAGCAAAGGAAACGAGATACGCGCCGAGCTTGCCCTTAGGGACAATTCTATTTTATCCATCGAACGCGCTATTAAAGGCAAAATAAAATTGCTTTCTAAAGATACGTCGCTAATGGGCGACGCTTACGATATAAGCCATACTTTAAGGCAATTCGGGAAGGATAACGAGGAATTTTCGCAAGTGATGTTCGGGAGAAACGACGGCGAATTTGTCGAAACTCCGAAAAATCCCAGAGAAAACGCTTTTGACCCGCGAAACACGATATGGTATAAAGACGCCTCTGCGGCGGGCGGCTCGAATTTAATGATTGTTAGCGCGCCTTTTCAAGGGCTCGACGGAAAACCTAAAATCGGCTTTTATTCCGCGGTGAATTTTTACGGCGAAAGCCTCGGAGTCGTCGGAGGTACGGTAGATTTTTCAACTTTAGTCAAAATGTCAAGCGACGAAAAAAATCTGATTGTCCTGGATATTGACGATAACGTCATCTTCGATTCCGAAAATTCCGCAAATCTCTTCAACAAACTTAATAAAGGAAACCTCGACAATCTTTCGTTAGTCGGGCAAAAAAGCGACGGCGTCAGCAAAATATCATTCAACAACAAAAATATGCTCGCCGTGGTTTATAAATCCGATACAACAAAATTAAAATACATCAAACTCATTGACTATAACGAAGCGATATCCGCCGCCAACACGACCAAATACATCATAATCGTCGCTTTTATCCTTATGCTTATCATTTCCTTCGTCTTGTGCAAATTGCTTTATAAAGATATAAAGAATTCGTTTATGAACATAGAAGCTCAGACGGAAGCAATCGGAGAAGGAAATCTTGACAGCGTTACAGATTTAAAAGAAGGCTCGGACGAAATGGGCAGGCTCTCCTTTGCTTTTGGGAAAATGGCGGGCAGCGTTAAAAGTCGTCTTATGACGATGGAGACGGAAAGCCAAAATTTGCGCGCGCTGTTAAAAGATATATCGGAAAAATTGGAAATCACGAAAGAAACTTTAGAAAGTTTATCCGAAATTCTTAACAAAGCGGCAACTTCAACCGATGAGAAATTATCCGGCGTAAAAAGCGTTTCGGAGGAGATAGAAAATTTGAGCGGTGATTTTGTAAGTATTTCGGACTTGCAAAATAAGTTAAAATCAGATATAATTGCTCTCGTTAAAATTGCTGACGACGCTCTCAAAGCTTTCAAAGACGAAACGGAAAATTCCGCCCAAAAGTTCAAGCAAGATAAAGAAGAATATGAAGCTACTTTCAAAAGCGACTCAAAAGCGATGAACGACGCTCTGCAAAAAATCGCGGACAGCGCGAGCGAAATCAGTCTTATGGCATTTAGCGCGGCACTTGAGGCGGCTAAAGGAAAGGACGAAAAGTCAAAATTCGCCAAAATCGCGGAAGATATAAGAAAATTGGCGGACACCGTAGCAAAGGGCGCAAACGAAGGATTAAAGAGCGTTGAAAAATTCGCGCCGAAAATCGCGGAACCTTCAACTCATAACTTAACCAAAGAACTTGAAACGATAGCAAGCGCGGCAAAACAAATAGAAATTGTATTTAGCGAGACGCACGCCTTAACAAGTCGCCTTGAGACGGCGGGCAAAACCGCAAAAAACGCCGCAAAAGAAACGCTGCTGTCGGAAAGAGACGCAAAAACCGCTCTGGAGGATGCGACAATCAAGGCAACTACCGCCTCGCAAGCCGTAAACGAAGCGGAACAAATTGCAAAAAAAGCGTTTGAATGAATATAGGGCATCTCTAAAAACCTTACTTTCTTTTTTCTCTCTTTCTTTTGAAAAAGAAAGAGAGAAAAAAGAAAGTAACAAAGAAAAAAGAGAGAAAGAAAACTTTATCAGCTTAAAATCTAAATTTAAACATTACACTTTTATATTTTTATATTAAA
>JAGBKP010000137.1 GCA_017635875.1 Selenomonadaceae bacterium
GGGTTTTCCTCGAAAGATGAGGAAAACCCGTTTTGTCTACAGTCTGAGGCGTTCGTTCGAACGCCCTCTTTTTTATTTAAGCACATATACCGTAACGTTGCGTCTGCCGAAATTCATCGCTTCGCCGTAACTTTCCATACACAAATCTATTTTGCCGCCGCGTATCGCGCCGCCGGTGTCCGCCGCTATCGCTTCGCCGTAACCTTCTATATAAAGTCTGGTGCCGAGAGGAATAACTCTCGGGTCTACCGCCGCAACGCCGTAAGTCGCGGGAATACCAAGCGCGGTAATTCCGTCGCCGTTTCCGTCGCTCGGAAGATACGCGCTCGCTTCCATTGTGAACGCATCAACGTATGTTTCCGCGCCTCTTGAAGTTTCAACCTGCATTCTTTTCGCTTCTTCTTCGGCGGCTTTGGCTCTTGCGATTTTCGCCTCTTTATCCTCTAAAACGATTTCAAGATTTGCCGTTATATTGCTGTCAAGCGCGACGTTCGCTTCGTACTTTCTCATATCGTAACCGTTCGCCTTTAAGAAGTCGTAAACGTTTGTCGCCGTCGTTTTATAATAAGTCGCGCCCGCGTTTTCAACGCGAACGCTTACGGGAAGCGCGCGAAGAACGCGGATTTTAACGTCGTTTTCGTTTTTTACAACGATATATTCATCGTTTTCCTTTAGTTCAACGCCGATATTAGCAAATATATTTTCCGGCGAGAAGTTCGCCGTATGAGCCTCGACAATTCTGCCGTCCACCTCTACGACTACGTTCTGCACGTTTTTACCTGTAAAACCTGTGGTAAGCATCATAAAAGATACGCCTAAAAGCCCCACAAGCGCTTCTTTTTCCATTTTTCTTACAAATCCCAATTTACTTCTCGCTATCTTTTTCATTTTGCCCTCCCCATAAATTTGTGTTTTTCATTTCCGAATTGCGTACAGTTTCACATTCAAAAATGAAAATTATCTGAAAGAAAACTCGAAAAGCTAATTGTTAGAATATTTGAAGGGCATTTTACATTAAAAAAAACTATGGAAAATAAAATTTATATTTTTTTGTAACATACCGATTATATCGCGTTTCACGAGAAAACGTAACCGAAAAATCCTTATAAATAAATACTTTTCCGCTATAGTTTTTTTATATAGCGCATTACTAGCTTATTTTCAGATTCAGGGGAAATATTCGGCTTTATTTTTCTCTATGCAGGAGAAAAGTTTTTCGTGTCGAAGTGTATACGAAATAAATACGACTTGCCCTGCTTTTTGGCAGGGCTATAAATATGCGTGTAGGAGAGGATTACTTGATTAGCGTAACAAAGCTGATTTTTGCGAGAAATTATTTTGGCGACGCGCTTAGGTACACTAAAAGCGCGCACTCTATGAAAAACGGCGCGGGTGAGGGAATGGGACCCGTGGTCGTATGGAACTCCACCAAAACTTGCAATTTAAAATGCCGCCACTGTTATATGGAATCAAACGAAAAAAAGTACGCGGGCGAACTTACGACGGACGAGGCTAAGAAATTTATAACGGATTTATCGGATTTTAACGTCCCCGTACTTCTCTTTTCCGGCGGCGAGCCGCTTATTCGGGAAGATTTTTACGAACTCGCCGAATTTGCCGCGAAAAAGAACGTGCGCCCCACTCTTTCCACCAACGGAACGCTTATTACAAGAGAAGTCGCGCGGCGCATAAAAGATATTGGCGTGGGTTACGTCGGCGTGTCCCTTGACGGTTTAAAAGATGTAAACGATAAGTTTAGAGGCGTGGCGGGCGCGTACGAAAAGGCGATGGCGGGCATTGAAAACTGCGTTGCCGTAGGTCAGCGCGTGGGGCTTCGCTTTACCATAAATCATCACAATATTGAAGAACTTGACAATATTTTTGATTTTATTGAGCGCGAAAATATAAACCGCGTCTGTTTTTATCATCTCGTGTACTCGGGACGCGGAAACGCTATGATGGACGAGGACGTAACGCCTGCGGAAGCGAGACTCGCTATGGATACGATTATCCGCCGCGCCCGCGATTTTGAAGCGCGCGGGCTTGAAAAAGAGATTTTGACCGTAGACAACCACGCCGACGGCGTGTATATTTATCTGAAACTTTTGGAGGAAGGCGAC
>JAGBKP010000138.1 GCA_017635875.1 Selenomonadaceae bacterium
CAGGAGTTGGCGCAGGAGCAGGCGGCGGTGGCGCGGGTGCGGGAGCAGGTTCAGGCTCCGGTTCTGCCGCGCCGCCTCCCATAATCGCCTCAACCATCTCTTTTGCGACTTCGATAGGAAGAATCTGCATAATTTCACTATCAATGAGTCCGTCTACTTCCATTCTAAACGAAGTTCTGCAAATGGGATCGTTTTGCCCCACAATATCAGGGAGCTGGTCCTCGCTGCCTAAATCTATCAGCGTAACCTTTGGCGGCGAGATATCTATCTTTTTGTTAAACATGGTGGAAAGCGAAGTTGCAACGCTTCCCATCATCTGATTCATAGATTCGCCGACCGCGCTCATATGAATCTCGTTTAAATTTGAATCGGGATTTGTACCGTCGCCGCCCATCATAAGATCCGCGATAATCGCCGCGTCTTGGGCTTGAATGGCGAGCACATTATTCCCGTCTATACCTATGGTATAACCGACTTCAACCACCAAATACGGCATTGGATACTGTTCTTTGATGGAATCCATCGTCGCTATCGAAACTGTCGGCGTCGTTATGGATACTTTATGTCCCAAAAGCACCGAGAGCGTCGTTGCGGCGCTGCCCATAGAGATATTTCCTATCTCTCCTAAAGCGTCTTTTTCTATATCTGAAAGCACATCGTCATAATTATTATTGTCGCCGCCCGAAGGAGCCGCTGCGTCGTCAGTTGCTGCCGTATCTTCCGTGGCGGAAAGCGCCCCGCCGTTAATCAGAGCGTCAATCTCCTCTTGGGAGATTACGTCATCACTCATTCGCTATTTCATCTCCTTCGTTTACGACCCCGGTTATTTGTACTGCCATCTTTTTGCCGGATGTACCGGGCCTGCAGAAAAATTTTGTCCTTGTCCCTATACGACATCTCAAATCGTCGTTTACTTGTGTTTCAAGTTGCAAAACATCCCCAAAGCCCAAAGTTAAAAATTCGTTTATCGAAATATTAACGCTACCCATTTCCACAACAAAAGGCACTTGCGTTCTTTCCAACTTCTTTTGAAGAATTTCAATCTGTTGCGGGCTGTCTTTCGCCGTATTGGACGCCACCCAAAAGGTTGTGGTGAGTTTTCCCATTATAGGCTCAAGCACAAGATACGGAATACATATATTCATCATACCCTCGACTTCGCCAAGTTTTAACTGCACCGTTATAATAACCACCATATCGTTTGGCGGCACGATTTGCGCGAATTGCGGGTTCGATTCCATAGTTTCGATGCTTGGATAAAATTCGGTAACGTTTGCCCACGCGTCTTTTAAATGACCCACCGCCGTTTCTATGAACCTTCTGACAACGGCTTCTTCTATATCCGTCAAGACCCTCACTTTTACGCTGTTTTCGCCTGTACCGCCTAAAACGCGGTCTATATACGCAAACGCGATTTCGGTATTTACCTCGAATAAAATATTGCCCTTTAAAGGCGGAACAGTCAAGACGCTTATAACGCTGGGGTTAGACAGCGATTGGACAAATTCTTGATACGTAAGCTGCTCTACGGAAGCGACTTCTATCGCAACCATAGTGCGAAGATGCGTTGAAAGATACGTATTTAAAAGACGCGCAAAACTTTCATGAAGCATATAAAGCGTTCGTATCTGATCTTTTGAGAATTTATCCGGGCGTTTAAAATCATAGGTTTTTACCTTTTTTTGCGTTTCTTCAGCTTTGACTTCTTCCGCCGAAACCGTGCCTTCTGAGAGTGCGGACAGCAGTTTATCTATCTCGGATTGAGATAAGACGTCCTCTGCCAATCGTCACCCCCCTTTCAACCGTTTCTCCATCACTGCAACAAGAAACTCGTGATGTATACGTCGTAAACCGTTCCTTCGCCTAAAATTCCGTTTACCTCATCCTTGATTTTTTTCTTCAATTCGTCTTGCTTCATAGCGTCAAACTCGTCTAATTTAGACGACCTTAAAACCTGCAAAACGCAATCTTGTATCTTTGTCTCCGCTACGGGAAGCACTACGCCCTCCGCTATAACGTCCTTCTTGCCCGGATTAAGCTCCAAAATGATTTTGGTTTTTAGGAATTTGCCCGCCTTTTGCCCACCGACATTTACCAAAATGCCTTCTTTTTCGTCGCCTAATTGCTTAAAGACGCCGGGGTCGTGATGAACGGCCGCAGGAGAATTCGCCTGCTCTATGGCGGCCTCGCTCATGAGTTTTGTCGTAACAAAGAACGCTATCGCAACGGAAAGCGCAAGCGTAACTATTACAAGCACAACTACAAGTATTATTGGAGACTTCTTGCTCTTTGGCTCCGGAGCCTCGTCAACATCCTTTTCATCATCGTCAGCCATACTGGTACCTCCGAAAAATAATCTACTACATTATAACAGATATTTTAAATAAAGCAAATTTTTTGCTAGAATTGTTTTAATGCCCTTCTGTACTTCATAACTTGACGCACGACGTCTTCCATAGATTCGTCCACAATCAGTTTTTTTCCGTTTATAAGCGTGATTACGGTATCGGGCGTTTCTTCAACCGTTTCTATTATTTCGGCGTTTAAAACAAATTCGCCTTTTTTTTGAGCTTCTGAATTAAACTTTGTAAGTTTTATCATAAGTATCGCACCTTTCAATACGAAGTGTCTACAGTTTCTCAAAATACTATTCTATATAGATATTAAAAATTCCTTTTATGTTTAGAAATTTTTTTCAAATATTCATACAATTACGGAAATCACAGTACCCCCAACATTCTGTGCGTCTGCGGCACCACCCGAACGTTTCGCAAATATTTCAAAACCGTTTCCTCTGCGTCAAAAATTTTTCTTAAACTCGGCGCGCTCATACCTCCGTATGGCGTCACCGGCTGGATTACAAACATAATGTCTCTGTCCGCGTCCTTTGCAAGCGAGGCGGCTTCTTCAATTTCTTCGCTGTTTGTCTGCTCGGCTAAAATTATTTTAACATACAGGTCTTTATTTTTCGCGACGGATAAAAATTTTTTATGCGCTTCAAAAAGATTTTTTCCCGCCCCGCTTTCCAATTTTAAATCCATACTTATTATATCAACGCTGTCAATAATGTTTGAAAGTTCGTCGTAAAGCGTTCCGTTGGTTTCAAGGAATATCGGAGCGCTTATTTTTTTTGCGGCTTCTTTTATAAATTCCGCCGAAAGGAGCGGCTCTCCTCCGGTAAAACTCACCGAATGATGAGGCGTTTTATTTAAATATCCGTCTAAAATTTTTATCAGCGTATCAATCTCCATATCGTTTTCATATTCGACAATATCTCCGCTCCCCGCGCATTTTTCGACTTTGCAAACTTTCTGCGGCTTAAAATCCGTATCGCAGTATTTACAATTCAAATTGCAACCCGCAAGCCTTACGAACGCTTGACGCGCGCCGACATACTTCCCTTCGCCTTGAA
>JAGBKP010000013.1 GCA_017635875.1 Selenomonadaceae bacterium
AGTTTAAATCTCCCTCCTCCCGCACGCTTTGTTGAAATGCTGACGAATGAAATTATTTTTTCTGACGAAAAAATAATACGGATTTACGGCATTTTAACATTTTGGCAGGAAATTCAAATAAAACATTGAATAAAATATAATAAATATAATCAGACTGTAGACAAAACAAAAAAATAAAAATCAATAGCAAGAAAACTAATCAATAGAGTTTATTAAAGTTTTTTCTTTCTTCTTTTTCTTTGCTACTTTCTTTTTCTTCTTTCTTTTTTACAAAAAAGAAAGAAGAAAAAGAAAGTAGGATAAGTCTACAAACTGAAATATAATAAATGCCCTTCATAAGACGAAATTTATTCCATTTGTTAAAGGACTGATTTTATGATAATTTTTCCCGCGATAGATATTAGAGGCGGCAAATGCGTCCGCCTTTTTAAAGGCGATTTTGAGCAGGAAACCGTATTTTTTGATAATCCCGCAGAAGCCGCAAAGAAATGGGAGAGCGAGGGCGGCGGATTTTTGCACCTTGTAGACCTTGACGGCGCGAGAGCCGGAGAGCCTAAAAATTTAGCGGCGGTTAAGGAGATTTTAAAAAGCGTCGATATTCCCGCGGAACTTGGCGGCGGCATAAGAACATTAGAACATATCGAAAAAGTTTTGGACTTGGGCGTTTCCCGCGTGATTTTAGGCTCGGTTGCGGTAAAAAATCCCGCGCTTGTTAAAGACGCTTGCAGAATTTACGGCGGCGATAAAATCGTCGCAGGCATAGACGCAAAAGACGGAATCGTCGCCGTCGAAGGCTGGGGCGTTTCAGGCGATATAGAGGCGTCGGAGCTTGCAAAGCGTATGAAAGCGGCGGGAATAACAACCGTAATATATACGGACATAGGAAGAGACGGCACTCTTACGGGCGTAAACGCCAAAGAAACAGCGCAGCTTGCAAAAAAAAGCGGACTTAAAGTCGTAGCGTCGGGCGGAGTAAGCTCGATAGAAGATATTCATCTGCTTAAAAAATACGAAAACGACGGTATTGAAGGAGTTATCGTGGGAAAATCAATTTACACGGGCGCGTTAAGCTTAAAAGAAGCCATAGCCGTCGGCAAAGGAGGCGAATAAATGCACACAAAACGGATTATTCCCTGCCTTGACGTTAAAGCAGGCAGAGTGGTTAAGGGTACGAACTTTGTCGGTTTAAGGGACGCGGGCGACCCCGTGGAGCTTGCGGCGCGTTACGACGCGGAACGCGCCGACGAGTTGGTGTTTCTTGACATCACCGCCTCAAGCGACAAAAGAAACATTATGATAGACGTCGCCAAAAGTTGCGCGAGCGAAGTATTTATACCTTTTACTGTGGGCGGCGGTATCCGCACGACCGACGATATGCGAAATATGCTTAAAGCCGGCGCGGACAAAATCTCTCTCAACAGCGCCGCGGTAAAAGAGCCGACGCTGCTTTCAGCAGGCGCGGAGCGTTTCGGCCGTCAATGCGTTGTGCTTGCATTAGACGCGAAAAGAACGGGCGAAAAATGGGAAGTATATATAAACGGCGGCAGAACGCCAACGGGGCTTGACGCTGTTGAATGGGCAAAAAAAGCGGTAAAATTAGGCGCGGGCGAGATACTTCTTACGAGTATGGACGCGGACGGCACAAAGGACGGTTTTGATATTCCGCTTACAAAAGCGATAGCGGAGGCAGTCGAAGTCCCCGTGATAGCGTCCGGCGGCGCGGGAAAACTTGAAGATTTTTACGAAGTCTTGACCATAGGCAAAGCCGACGCCGCTCTTGCCGCATCCGTATTTCATTACGGGGAATTTACAATAAAAGAAGTTAAGAATTATTTAAGAGAACGCAAAGTGGAGGCGCGTTTATAATGAATGAAACAGACATTTCCAAAGTAAAATTCGACGAAAAGGGGCTTGTACCGGCTATCGTTCAGGAAGAAAACGGCGAGGTCTTAATGCTCGCGTATATGAACGAAGAATCCCTCAAAAAAACCATAGAAACGGGATATACGCATTTTTACAGCAGAAGCCGCGAAAAACTTTGGCAAAAAGGAGAAACCTCCGGCAATGTTCAAGAGGTGAAGGAACTTTCCTACGACTGCGACGGCGACACTGTTTTGGTAAAAGTGCACCAGCGCGGCGTAGCTTGCCATACCGGAACATATTCCTGCTTTAGCGGAAGAAAGATTTTGGGCAAGAAAAACGATATAGCCCTTGTTGAAGAACTTCCCGAAAAATCCCTTGCCGTTGTGTTAAACGACTTATACAACGTAATTCAAGACAGGCGTCTTAACCCTGTAGAAGGCTCTTACACCAATTATCTGTTTGAAAAAGGCCAGGACAAAATCCTTAAAAAAGTCGGCGAAGAAGCCGTTGAAACCGTTATCGCCTCAAAAAATATGAGCAAAAAAGAAGTGCTCTACGAAATGGGCGATTTATGGTATCATTGCCTTGTGCTTCTCGCTTTCCACAACCTTACGCCGGACGAGCTTTTAGGCGAGTTGTTGCAAAGGCGCAAGGGCGGCGCGTACCATAAGTTTACGGGAAAAACCGGCGAAAGACCGAAGGATTAAAAGCGGGAGCAAGTGTTGTGAATAAGAAATATCTCTATCTTTTAGCCATAGGACACGCCAGCGCGGATATAAACATGGGCGCGCTTCCCGCCATACTTCCTTTTTTTGTGTCGGAATACGGTATGGACTACACGCAAGTAGCGGGAATTTTATTTGCGTCCTCTTTTTTGTCTTCCGTTGTTCAACCGATTTTCGGGTATCTTGCGGATAAGAGCAATCGTCAATGGTTTATGGGGCTTGGCGTTTTTATTACGGGAATGAGCCTTGCAATGACGGGATTTTTGCGCGACTATTGGCTTATTTTCGCGTTTGTCACTATGATGGGCATAGGCAACGCTATTTTTCACCCCGAAGGCGCAAGAAACGTAAATAAAATTTCGGGCGCGTCAAGGGGCGGTTCTATGAGTATTTTCGGAGTCGGCGGCAATATCGGCATAGGCATAGGTCCTCTTTTAGCGGTGTTTTTGCTTACGACCTTCGGTATGAAAGGGCTGTCTTTTTTCGGAATACTCGCCCTTTGCACTTCCGCAATGCTGCTTATAACGGGCGCGAAAATCAAGAAACTTTCGTTTAAAACCGAAACGGCAAAATCGGATTCAACCTTTGCCGAAAAGAACGACTGGAAAGCGTTTAGCAGACTTTTTCTCGTTATTCTCTTTCGCTCCGCGTCCTTTCGCGCGATAACGGGATTTTTGCCGCTGTTTTGCATACAAGTCCTTATGACTACCCATACAACGGCAAGCGCAACGCTTACCGCGCTTTCGATATTCGGCATAATAGCTACGCTTATCGGCGGCAATCTTGGGGATAAAATCGGCTATGTTAAAATCATAAGAATAAGCGCGTTTATTTTAATTCCCTGCGTAGCCGTAATCGCATATTCCGGCAACGTATACGCGTTATACGCTATGCTTTTTCCGCTCAGTTTCGCTATGCACGGCTCGTATTCGGCAAATATTGTCTTGGGTCAAAGCTATCTTGCCAAAAGCGTTGGGTTTGCTTCCGGCGTAACATTGGGGCTATCGTTTAGCATAGGCGGAATGGTGATGCCGCTCTTTGGAAAATTTGCCGATATTTACGGGCTTGAAAGTTTTATGGGGCTGGTTTTAGTTATATCAATTCTATGCGCTCTTTCCACCATGCTTTTGCCGGAAGTTAAGAAAAAATAATTCCGACGACAAATACACAATTTTATATTTTGTCATTTTAGGTAAAGTAAATCCTTGAAGTTGACACAAGCCCTTTGCTTATGCTAAAATGTCCAAAGACTTTGATGAAAAAGCCTTGTCTCTTTTCTTGAGATAGGGCTTTCAGTTTTACATATAAAAACACTTGGAGGACGGGCGTATGGTTAAAGTTACTATGAAAGACGGAGCTGTAAAAGAAGTAGAAGAAGGCGTCTCCGTTTTGGAATTCGTAAAAAATTTCAGCAACAGCTTGGCAAAAAAAGCATTAGCGGCAAAGATAGACAGAAAAACTTGCGATTTAACAACGCCCATTACAACAGACTCCAAACTTGAAATTTTAACATTTGATGACGAGGACGGCAGATGGGCTCTTCGCCATACCGCTTCTCATATCTTGGCGCAGGCGATAAAACGCCTCTATAAAGACCAAAACGTAATGCTTGCGATTGGTCCCGCCATCGACAACGGTTTCTATTATGACATAGATATGGAGCGTCAGCTTACGGAGAGCGACTTATCCGATATTGAAAAGGAAATGAAGAAGATTGTAAAGGAAAATCTTCCGCTTGTAAGAAGCGAACTTCCCCGCGCAGACGCTATAAAACTGTTTCAAGAGAAGGGCGAAAAATACAAAGTAGAGCTTATAGAGGATTTACCCGAAGACGCGACGATTTCCCTTTATACGCAGGGCGAATTTGTAGATTTATGCGCAGGGCCTCACGTCGTTTCAACGGGAAAAGTTAAAGCGTTAAAACTTCAGAGCGTAAACGGCGCGTATTGGCGCGGCAACGAGAAGAATAAAATGCTTCAGCGCATATACGGCACGGCTTTTGAAAAAGAGGACGATTTAAAGAATTATCTTCATATGCTTGAAGAAGCCGCAAAACGCGACCACAGAAAACTCGGCAAGGAACTCGATATATTCAGTTTGCACGAGGAAGGGCCGGGTTTCCCGTTCTTCCACCCGAACGGTATGATTATAAGGAACGAACTTATAAATTACTGGCGCGAAGTGCATCGTCGCTACGGTTATCAAGAAATAAAAACGCCGATGATTTTAAACCGCGCTCTTTGGGAGCGTTCCGGGCATTGGGATCACTACAAGGAAAATATGTATTTTACCGTAATAGACGACGTGGATTATGCGGTAAAACCGATGAACTGCCCCGGCGGTATGCTTGTATATAACACTCATCCGCATAGCTACAGAGAATTTCCGCTTAGGTATTGCGAACTTGGCATAGTGCATCGCCACGAACTTTCGGGCGCGCTTCACGGGCTTTTCCGCGTACGCAACTTTACGCAGGACGACGCGCATCTCTACGTTACGCCCAATCAGATAGAAGAAGAAATTCAACGCACCATAAATCTTTTCGACGAGGTATATAATACCTTCCATTTGAAATATACCGCAGAACTTTCGACTCGTCCCGAAAATTCGATGGGCTCCGACGAGATTTGGGAAAAATCTACGCAAGCTCTACAAAACGCCCTTGAAAATCGCGGGTTGAAATATATCATAAACGAGGGCGACGGCGCGTTTTACGGGCCTAAGATAGATTTTCACTTGGAGGATTCTATCGGGCGCACTTGGCAATGCGGCACTATTCAGCTTGATATGATGCTCCCCGAAAAATTCGACCTCACCTATGTTGGCGAGGACGGAGAAAAACATCGTCCCATTATGCTTCATCGCGTGGTATACGGCAGTATTGAGCGTTTTATCGGTATCTTGATAGAAAATTACGCCGGCGCGTTCCCCACTTGGCTCTCCCCCGTGCAGGTTAAGATTTTGCCTATAACGGACAAACACGCGGATTACGCTTACGAGCTTAAAAAGAAGATGTTTGAAAAAAATATTCGCGTAGAGGTAGACGACCGAAACGAAAAAACAGGCTATAAAATCCGCGAGGCGCAGGTGAAAAAAATCCCCTACGCGCTTGTTGTCGGCGATAAGGAAATCGAAGACAATACCGTAAATGTCAGAAGATACGGCGAAAAGGACTCAAAAACCGTATCCGCAGACGAATTTATAGCTAACATTTTAAAAGAAATCGAGGAAAAAGAGGACCGTATTTCCGAATGAAAATCATAGACGCGCATCTGCATTTTTGCGTAACCGAGCAGTATTTTTTCGATATAGCGAAAAAAGCGGGACACGAAAACAGTGCGGAACATCTTTTAAGCGAGTATAAGCGGCTAAATATCGTCGCTGGTGTCGTAATGGGGAACAGAGAGGATATGGATTATCCCTCTCCCCTACTCTACTGTGTCGGCGTTGAGCGTTTCGAAGAATTTAAAGCGGATAAAGAAAATCATCTAAAACATATCGAAAAGCACTTTCAAAATGCAAATTGCGTAGGCGTAAAGCTATACCCCGGCTACGATGCTTTTTATGTGTACGACGACGCGCTCTCTTCCCTTTACGAACTCTGTTTGCGCTATAAAAAACCGATAGCGGTGCATACGGGGCTTACGGCTTCGGCGAATGCGCTTTTAAAATACAGTCATCCGCTTGTTATAGACGAGGCGGCGACGAAATTTCCGCAGAATAATTTTGTAATCTGTCATTTAGGCGAGCCGTGGTTTATCGACGCTATAGCGGTGATGATGAAAAATCCCAACGTCGCGGCGGATTTATCCGGTATGCTTGAAGGAAAAATCGCGGATTATGACGAATTTTTAGACGTAGAAAAATATTTCATAGACGAACTTTACGGCAGACTTCGAGCTTTTAACGGGTATAATCGCCTGATGTTCGGCACGGACTGGCCGCTTGCGAATTTAGAGGATTATATCTTTTTTACGAAAAAGATTATTCCTAAAGATTATTGGAATTTAGTATTCTTTGATAATGCTAACAGAATTTATAATTTG
The DNA here is from genome assembly GCA_017635875.1 of Selenomonadaceae bacterium. Lineage (GTDB taxonomy): Bacteria > Bacillota > Negativicutes > Selenomonadales > Selenomonadaceae > RGIG9201. The sequence goes on from JAGBKP010000013.1 coordinate 6,635, forward strand.
TTATAAAAACCGTTCTTTTCTTTCTTTTTCTTATAAGAAAAAGAAAGAAAAGAACCAAAAGAAAGAAAAAGAATTTTAATATAAAAA
>JAGBKP010000139.1 GCA_017635875.1 Selenomonadaceae bacterium
ACTTCATCATCTCGTTTACGAAGTCGTAGATAACTCAATAGACGAGGCTCTCGCAGGGTATTGCGATAATATAAAGGTTACTATCGAAAGCGATAACAGCATAACGGTAGAGGACAACGGGCGCGGGATTCCCGTCGATATGCACGAAAGCGGTAAACCCGCCGTTGAAGTCGTCTTAACCGTGCTTCACGCGGGCGGCAAGTTCGGCGAAGGCGGATATAAGGTATCCGGCGGCTTGCACGGCGTCGGTGTTTCCGTTGTAAACGCGCTTTCCACCTCTATGCAGGTCACGGTGAAGCGCGACGGCAAAATTCACGAGATAGATTTCAGCCGCGGGAACACCGCAAGTCCGCTGAAAATTATCGGCGATACGGAAACCACAGGGACGAAGGTGCATTTTTGTCCCGACCCTGAGATTTTCACCGTCACGACATACAGTTACGACACCCTTCGTCATCGCTTGCGCGAGCTTTCTTTCCTCAATCGCGGCATTACGATAACCCTTACCGATAAAAGGGAGGACAAGAGCGAAACTTTCCACTTTGAAGGCGGCATTTCCTCTTTTGTGGAGCATCTTAATCGCAAGAAGGAGAAACTTCACCCCACGCCCATTTATTTCAGCGGCGTGAAGGACGATACCGTGGTTGAAATCGCTATGCAGTACAACGACACGTACAGAGAGGACATATACAGTTTCGTCAATAATATCAACACCGAAGAGGGCGGCACTCATCTTGCGGGATTTAAGCAGGCATTGACGCGCTCCGCGAATGATTTTGCGCGCAAACTCGGCGTGTTAAAGGATAAGGACGGCAACCTCTCCGGCGAGGACGTGCGCGAAGGCTTGACGGCGGTAATAAGTCTAAAAATCAAAGACCCGCAGTTTGAAGGGCAGACAAAGACGAAACTGGGCAATTCCGAAATTCGCGGCATAGTTGATTCCATTGTCACCGAAGGGCTTTTTGAGTTTTTCGAGGAAAATCCGCCTATTACGAAAAGGATTATGGAAAAGGCGATAACCGCCTCCCGCGCGAGAGAAGCCGCAAGAAAGGCGAGAGAGCTTACAAGGCGCAAGAACGCTCTTGAAGTGTCGAGTCTTCCCGGAAAACTTGCGGATTGCAGCGCGAAGAACCCTGACGAAACCGAGATTTACCTAGTCGAGGGCGACAGCGCGGGCGGCAGCGCAAAGCAGGGGCGCGACCGTCGTTTTCAGGCGATACTTCCCTTGCGCGGCAAGATTTTAAACGTAGAAAAGGCGCGTCTTGATAAATTTTCGCAAACGCCGAAATTCGCACGATGATAACGGCTTTCGGCACGGGCATAAGCGACGAGTTCGACCTTTCCAAGCGTCGCTACGGCAAAATAATCATAATGACGGATGTCGACGTTGACGGCGCGCATATCAGAACGCTGCTTCTCACCTTCTTCTATCGCTATATGAAGCCTCTGATAGAGCATGGTCACGTCTTTATAGCGCAGCCGCCGCCCTATCTTATCAGAAAGGGCAAAAACCAATACTACACGTACA
>JAGBKP010000140.1 GCA_017635875.1 Selenomonadaceae bacterium
ATACTGTTATAATTGTTTTCGATAAAGTCCCTACTTTCTTTACATATAGCGCATGCCTCAATTACTCGCCCTCACTTTCCGCCCACTCGCTAGCCATGTTGTAAAAGTCGTCGAGTTCCTGCGCCTTAGTATTTGGTCTACTTGTCTTAGAGCTGCTATATCCGTTACGTTCCCAGGTTCTAACGGCTGCTTTCCAATCTTTCATTTTATTTTTACCAACTAACCAACCGTTACTAGTGTAATAATCTATAAAGTGTTGGGCGTCTACGCTATTATTACGCTCAATACAATAAGCCGTTACCTCTTCAAGCGTGGGCGGTGTAAAGCGCTTAGCTTTACTTTTAGGCTCTTCTATCTCTATACTATCCTTACCTAACTCTAACCTATCCTTACCTAACCTATCCTTACCTAACCTATCCTTACCTAACCTATCCTGCGTATCCGTTATGTATCCATTTTGTATACATTCCCCGTTACTAAGTGTATAGGCTTTATTTTTCTTAACGTCTAGTAAGCTCTTTTCCTCTGCGTATACGGTAGGCTTATAGCGGTCGCCTTGTATATAATTATGTATTTTCCAATGTTTAATAACTACTACGCCGCTTTCAAATACGATTATAAAAGACTTAGCTATAAGTAGCTTTAAGTCGTCGTCGCTTGCCCCTATCATACGTTGGATACGTTTAGGGTTATTTATAAAGCCGTCGTCGTCCGCTCTCATGGATAAATGGAAGTATAGCGCCTGCGTACTCATAGGCATATCTAAAAACGCGTCACTATCTATGATTGTTTTTGCAAACATTCTACGTTCTGCCATTATATGCCCCCCTCTAAGTCCTCTTTAGCTACTCCGTGTCTAAACTCCGTCAAGTCCCAAGCCTGCGCCGCCTCTAAACCGCTATATATAACTATATGATCTAAAAAGCCGTCCTCGTTGAGTAATAAGCTATCGTAGGTTTCTACGACGTCCCTAGTATCTACCGGAGTAAACTCTGCTAGCCTTTGCTCATATCTATTAATTAAGGCAATAGTGCTATTTATTCTTTTTATCTTTTCTTTTTGTAAATGGTTCTTATATAGCCCTAACGTAGCAAACGCTTTGTAGCGTCGGTCTTTCCTGCCCTCTTCTTTAGCTTTCTTATAATCGCTAGTACGTCGGTTATACTCCCTTTTCCAATTATTTGGAAAGTTAGAAAGATATACTTTTTTAGCCTCAATAATATTAACTATCTTTTGGCGTTCTCTTTCGTTAACTTTCTCTTTGATAAACCAATCTTTAAACTCTCCCGCTTTTCCGCAGTAAATAAAGCCGTTTCCTTTATCTGCTCCTACTTTTATATAAGTGTTAGGCTCTAAAACCTCTATATACTCTAATAAGTTCATACTCTACCCCCTCGGCGCGTTTGCTAGTGTAAATAAGAATAAAAATAAAATATTTACCCCGCATATAATCATAGGTATATAACTAGGGCTATCTAACGCCATGCCAGTAAGTATCATAGATATAACGTTAACCGCTGCTAGTGTCTTTAGTATCTTGTTTTTAGTTCTCTTTCGTGATCTGCTCATAATATCGCCCCCTTACTTATCCTTATTTAGCCACGCCATAAATATAAGCGTCGCGCATATTATTATCGTTATTGCTATAGCCTGCATTACTTCGCCCCCTTTCCCTCTGCGTTTGCGTAGTCTCTAAAGTCTATTTCGTGGTCTTTCCTTTCGTCTAAGACGTCCTTAGTAGGTCTTAGAGTGTAGTCTTGTATCTGCATTTTGCGACGTATTCTTACCACGGACGAAAAAGCCGCTATTTTATATTTTTTCCTAAAATCACTATCAAAAAATACACGTCTTAACCAAGTATCGCCTAACCCTAAGTCCTCGGTCTTGCGTCGTACGTAATAGCCATATAAAGCCATATCGTCGGAGCGTGCCGCCTCGCTTTGCTTTAGTATCGGTCTTAGTTCGTCCTCTATTCTCATAAAGTTTTTTAAACTCATGTAATACCCCCTTTATTTGCCTTATTTTCACGTTTTAAGCGTTAAGGTATATATTTATACCTTTTTTAATTTAAAACGCTTTCTCGTGCGTCCTAGACGCGTTAGCGTGCTTATTAAGTTAATTATAAGGGCGCTTTATAAATAATTGCGCCCGTATCTCTCTATAAAGTCCTCTATAGTCTTGTTATTCTGCTTTAACCACTCCAACTCACAACGAGCCTTAAGCGTTAAGTCTATCTTTTTATTGAAGTGTACGCCCTGCGCCCCCGTGTGGTGTCTTTGGCATAAGTAAACTACGCACCCGTCCGCGTCGCTTAACTTACGGTTAGCCGTGCCCCCATATATGTGGTGCAAGTGCAAATTTAAAGTAGTGCCGCAGATATAACAAGCTTTGTTACGTTGTAATATAGATTTTTTCACATCTCCGCCCCTTTTAGTATGTTATCTCTTACAGTTATAGCCTCTTTTAAGGTTTTAAAAGCTCCATACTCTTTTTTATTTATAATCACTCTATAATGATTTTTACTAGCTCTATAGCTTATATATTTCTCGCCCGTGTTACTGTGAGTTATAGCTTTTTTATGTCTCATATTAACTATAGAATGGTTTATATTATCCTTTTGTGTTACCCACTCCAAGTTATTAACGTCGTTGTTTCTAGTGTTATAGTCCTTATGATTAACTACGGGCTTTTTTTCGGGGTTATCTATAAAAGCCTCGGCTACTAACCTATGTATATAAAAGTTTTTTCTTTTGCCGTCTTTACATAAGCCTATAATTAAATAACCTTTGCCGTTATCCGTAGGGGTTAATATTCCCCCCGTACTTCTAACCCTGCCTTTATTACTGATTTTATAAAGCCCTCTATAGCCTTTTATATCTTTAAATATTTCTTGCATAAAAAGCCCCCTTATAGTCCGTTATTTCCTGCGTTAGTCCACTCTCTACTTAGTTGCGCCTCTAATAATCTTAGCTTTAGCTTAGTAACGTTTATATGCTCTTTATTAGCGTCGTAGTTAGCTTGCTCTACGTCCCTTTTAAAGCGTTTCTCTGCTACCTCGGGTACTCCGTAAATAATATTATTGATTAAGGTTACGGGCATTTCGCCCGCCCTTAACCTTAAAGCCTCTTGGCGTAACGTTAACTTATAGTCCCGCTCCGCCTCGGCTAGTTTTGCCCCGTTGTCTCTTAACTTTCTTATAGACGCCGTAAGCTCTAACATTAACCGTTGTATCTCTTCGTATAGATCCATTATTTACCCTCATTTTCTGCGCGCTCTAGTTCTGCCTCAAAAATAGTATCGTAGGCGGTCGGATATAATACCCTAAAGGCGTCTACAATATTATCGCCGCTACTTATTCTTAAGTATTCGTTATTATAGCTAAGCCCTAAGTCGTCAATTATTGCGCTCATAATGCGGTCTAAGTCCTGCTCTTTCTGCTTAAGTATTACGTACTCTTTTAAGCTTACCGTTACTTTACTATCGTCTTTATTACTTAAATCCTCGTTAAGTCCCTTTCTAAGTGCGTTTCTAAAGTCCTCTCTTGCCTTTTCTTCTTTAGCTGCCTTTGCCTGCTCTCTTGCTACCTCTTCCTCTGCCTTTGCTTCTGCTATCATTTCCTCTATATCCATTTCTTTTTTACTCATGTTTTTATATCCCCTTTCTTTACTTAAATGGTAAATCGTTTTCTATACCCTCGGGTATTGCTACCCACTCGTTAGAGCTTGGCGGCGGGTTATCCTCTGCTTTTTTGCTTTCCGCAAACTCTACTTGCTCCGCTATAACGTCGGTTGTATAGTGTTTTACTCCGTCCTTTTCATAGCTGCCCGTCTGTAAGCGCCCCTCAAGTGCCATTTTTACGCCCTGCTTAAAGTACTTACTTATAAACTCCGCCGTTTTTCCGAAAGCTACGCAGCTTGGGAAGTCTGCGCTCGGGCTTGTCTCGTCCCCTGCTTTTCTAAAGCGTCTATCTACCGCTAAGCTAAACCTTGTTACGGTTGTGTCGCCTGCCTGCCTCGTTTCGGGATCTCTTGTTAATCTCCCTACTAATATTACTTTATTCATTGTTTGCCCCTTTCGTATTCGTCTATAATGTCCCACGCTATCCCCTCGTTAACGGGTATATTAACAAACTTTCGCTTATCCTCTCTTAGATGTACGCCGTATAGCTGCGTTATCTCTATACCGTAGCTTTGCATATAGCCTATACGGTATAAGTTAAGTTGGTAAGCTAAGTACTCTTTGTCAAGTGTAGCGGTTGTCTTTATATCCGCTATAGCCGTATCTCCGTTTATGTCTAGTATTAAATCCAAGCGCCCCGCAGCTATCGGCGTACCGTCTTTAGCTATAATTATCGGCGTTTCATTCTCAAATACTCTAAACTCATAATAAGCCGCTAAAAATCTAAAGTTATGTACCTCTTTTAGTTCGCTATCTTTGCCATATTTACAAAAGCTTTCTATAGCCTCATGTATCGCCGTACCCCTATTAGCTGCACGCTCTAACGTGGAGCGGTTAACGCCTGCGTACTTATTACCAAACTTAATGCCTAGTATTTGGGTTACGCTTGGCACTATAACGCCGTCTACTATGTACGTGTGGCTTTCGTCGTCATACTCCAACGTATAGCCGTTTATTTCCCAACTTTCCATAAACTACCCCTTTAACTTTATTCTTATAGAGGACTTAACGGGGCTTATTTTTACGTAAGTGTCGTATATGTCGGGTAGTTCTTCCCTTAGTGTCTTAGTGTCTAGCGTTTCCCTATCCGTAGGCGCTACGTATGATATACTTAACTCGTCGGTATCTAGTTTAATTATGCCCTTGCTTTCCATTTCCTTAAGGATCTCTTTTTTAAGCTCGTCCTCTTTGGCTTTAATCTCTTTAGCCATTTTCTCAAACTCTGCTATATGCTTAGCGGTTGTACCGTCAAGTATAGCCGCCTCTCCGTATAACTTAATTAACTCCATTACTTAGCCCCCTTATATTTACTTATAAAATCGCTAGCTTGTTTCATGCTCCAAGCTTTTACTACTTCCTCGTCTAGCTCTTTGCCCTGCTCTTCGGCTATCTTACGTATAAGCTCTATTTGCTTAGCGGTTGCTTTCTTTTCCTGCTTATCGTTCATAGTGTGGCTTGGGCTTTCCTTTTCGGGATCGTCCCCCGTAGCTACCATAAACGTATTAGCTAAGTAATATTTAAGCGCCCCCGTATAAGCCTTATAGCCTGCCTTGTCGCCTTTGTCTATGCCCTCGCCCGTTATAGTCGTAACCTCATAAAAGCCCGTTTCTATGTCTGTAAGGATAAAATTAAGCTTTGGCATACGTCCGTTAGCCTGCTTTTCGCTACCCGTAAAAGTGTTATACTCTACCTCGTTAAAGCTAAGCTCTAAGCCTGCGTCGCTAAAAAGCTCCGTAAATAGTTCTTTATATTGAGCCTCGCTAAAATAGCTATACTTGTCGTAATCATTAACGCCCCCCTTTTTAAGTACTCCCTTTTCTTTTAAAGCTTTTCTTAAGGCGTTCTTTTTAGCCTGCAAGCGGGCGTTAAACCCTAACCACTCTTTAGCGTCTAATGTCTCTATAATTCCCATTACTTGCCCCTTTCTAAAAATATAAAATTGTCATTTTCTTTTAATTTTTCGGTTTCTTCTTTGGTATAAAATAAGTCGTTGTCTTGAAATGTCTTATTGATATAGTCGTATAGATTAGTCAAAATAGCGGCGGTTGGTTTATTCCTGCGTATAGTTATTTTACTCGCCATTACTAAATAAATAGTCGAGTGTGAAAGCGCCGCCCCCTTTCGCTTTAAAAAACTCTTGTATAGCTTTCATATCCTTTTCAGTAACGGCGGTAGCACCCTTAAGCTTGCCGTATAAGTTTTGCGCCGTCATTCCCATATAGTCGGCTAGCATAGCTACCGTTAACCCGCTGCGTGCTAGTTCTGCGTGTATGTTTGGATATAATAGCGTCTTTTTCTGCATTATCTCGCCCCCTTTCTTTAGTTTTATCTCGGTCGCGTCGGTCGTTGCGTTCGCGTTGCCTTTGGTATAAGGTTAAGCGCTTTTGCGTTTGCCCCTTATGTCATAAATAGTAATACCGCCGTTTTAATATGTCAACAAGAAAATTTATTTTTTTAAATTGTCAATTTAGTAATGCAAATTAAACGCGTTTTCGCTATAATCATTACGAATAATAAAAAGCAAACGTTCAAATATAATTTTGAACGATCAAGTTAAAAATATGGTTTATGGAAGAGGTTTTTTAAAGGTGGATTTTTTAACAAATTTAGACTTGTTACTAAAAAGTAACGGTATGAAACGCGCGGACTTAGCGCGGGCTATTGACGTAGCGCCAAGTACTATTAACTCTTGGTACGCTCGCGGATCTGAAAAGGTCAATATAAAAGTTTTAAAGGCTATAGCTAGCTATTTTAACGTATCGTTAGAGGTACTTATAAACGGCGATACGTTTACGTCGGTACACTTTACCGAATACGAATATACTAAGCAGGAATTAGAGTTAATAGCTAACTTTGGTAAAATGCTAAAAGAAAGTAGGTTAAATAATGGTTGATAAAGTGGCGATATACTTAAGAAAGTCAAGGGACGAGGATAACGAGGCTAAAGAGGAAACTTTAGCCCGCCATGAAAAAATGTTAAATGATTATTGCAAACGTAATAAATTAAATGTCGTAGCAATATATAAAGAGGTGGTTAGCGGTGAAAGCATAGCTAACCGCCCCGAAATGCAACGACTATTAGAGGACGTTAACTTAGGGCTTTATACGGGCGTTGTATGTATAGAAATAGAAAGGCTTAGCCGTGGTAATCAAATAGACCAATGCGAAATATTAGAAGTTTTTAAAAAGAGTAATACAAAGATATATACACTACAAAAGATATACGACTTAAGTAAAGAGGAAATAGACGAAGAGTTTTTCGAGTTTTCTTTATTCATGTCTAGGCGTGAATATAAGATAATACGCCGTCGTATGGAAAGAGGACGCGCCCAGACTATGAAAGAGGGCTACTATACGGGATCTATTACCCCATACGGCTATACTAAGGTAAAAGACGGGCGCGGCTTTGTGCTTGTTGCCGACCCTAAAGAGGCGGAAATAGTACGCCTTATCTTTGAAAACTTAAAAATTCTTAATTATTTCTCTTTAGTAAAAACTAACAAAACATTTCTAAAAACATTGTTAACTTTTCCAATATTGCAATTTTAAAATATAGGTATATACTGATAAATAAAAACGGCATTTTTAAGAAAGGGGTACAATATGAAAGTTAAGTTTAATATCGAGTTAAAAGAGGGATTTACTCAAACAATGGAAACTTACGAGGAAAACGAAATAAGTATAGTAGTTGAGGCTAAAAACTACGCTACCGCTAGTAGAATGGTAAGAGCATTATTAAAAGACGCTCCTAACGTAGCTTGTAATTACGGCGGTATCTGTATAGAGGACTAAGAAAGGGCAAAAGGTGGAGCTTATGAAAAAATATAGTATAAGAGTAAAATATACCGACGCTTACGGGCTTATAACTTTAACGCAGGACTATAAAACTATAAAGTTCACTCTTGACGAGGCAAGGGCAAAAGCTAACGAGTTGTTAAAGCGTGATGACGTTAACTACTGTAAAATCTATAAGGGTAAAGAGTATATAGAAACTATAGACGTATTTTTAGGCACTTTCTAAATAGTAAAAGCTGCGCTAACGGCAGGACGGGCGGAAAGGTGGCAATATGTTAAATAAAATTAAAGGGTTAGATAATAACCAAGTACAAGCTACTATAGAAACCATAGAGGGGCTTATAGAAAAGTATAAATGGCATGATCGTAAAATATACCCTTATAGCTTTGGTATAAATGTAGTTAAATATTTAGATCCTTTTAAAGACTTTGAAAGCTATACTTATATGAGTAAAAAGCATATGATATACGAAATAAACTTTTTTATAGATATAGTTAACAAGTGGATAGAGCGGGAAACCAAGAAAGGGGCGTAATATGATAAAGTTTACTCGGACGGGCGGCGGTTGCCCGTCCTATAAAGATTATTATATAAAAGATAAGTTTGCAGGGTATAACGTATACGGGCATGATGTATACGACTATACACTTTATAAAAAGCAGCCTAAAAAAGTCCTGCATTTTAAAAAGAATAAGCAAGCCTATAATTATATTAAAAGCTTGGGCGTTTGGATTACTAAAGACATGAGTAAGTTTTATAGCGATACTTTAGAAAACAAAGAGCTAGCGGCTATTATTGATAGAGACGGTACGGTATACCGTGTACTTAAAGATACGTCTACTTTAGAAATAATACCGCCACCCGTTCAATTAACGCCGTGGTATAATAATTATATAGATTGTCTTAACGCCTCTAAAGAGCTTATAGAAAGCTTGGAGCAAGAAAGCAGGCAATTAACACTTAACGACTTTATAGAAAGGGGCTAATAATATGGCAAGTAAAGCACAAAGCAGGGCAAGCGCTAAGTATGATAAAGAGCATACTAAAGGGATCTACTTAAAGCTCAATAAGGAAAAAGACGAGCTTATACTAGAATACTTACACAACGACGTTAATAACGTCCAAGGACTTATTAAAGAGTTACTATTAAGGCATATACACGGCTTAGATAATTATTACTCAATATACGAGGACTAAAACAAAAAGCCCCTAGACGGCGCTACGGCTCGTTTAAGGGCTTTTTAATTGCCTAGTGGCAATTTATACGTATATTCATTTAAAACGCTTAAATAAGCTTTTTAAGCATGCTCGAAATCGTCGTCGGGCAAGTTATAACTAGAAATACTTAAATTAGTATCTTTATTTACTAAATAGCCATGTAATGTTATATTCCATAGTTTAGCCGTGTACGCCTCGCTATTGCTTATATATAAGTTAAGCCCGTTTCTACTGTAGCCGCTGCATTGTTCTAGTGTTAACTCGCTTTGTTTAAAAAGCCGTGTACCGCCTAAACTTCTAAATTTATCTTGTGACCAAGTATTACAATTATTAGACAATATGTTATTAAGCTTAACCTTTACGCCGTTACTATTTGCGGTTGTATATTGAAAAGTTATTTTATAAGCCTTTTCGTAGTTGCTTGGTATGTTAATACCCGAAAAAACGCCCTCAATTAGTCTATAATCGTAAGCGGTAGCTACTACGGTTTCGCCCTGCGCGCTAGTTTCGTAATAGTCGTATATGCTTTGTGATCCTATATAAATCTTATCATCAAGGCGCAGCCCGTTAACTTCTAAACTATCATTTTCAAGCGGAAAGCAATTTATACCCACGGAGCTAAGCAGCCTATCTACAAACCATATAGGCAAGCCACGCCCTATTATTAAGTTATAAGTCGTAGATCCTAAACTATCCGCTACTATAACTTTTAAGTTCCACTCGTAATTATTATCAAGCGATAACGTAGACGTTACGCCGTCGGAAAGTGTAACCGCTGCGCCGTAGCTGCTTTCGCTAGTCTTTTTATATTGAGCGGTAATACTAAGCGTATTATGCCCGCCTATGCTCGCGTAATTTGCGTTAACTGTTACGTTAGTAGTTGTATAGTAGTTATCTACTCTTAAGGCGCTTATAGTCGCCGTTGGTAGGTTATAATCATATACTAATATATTTATACTCTTAGTAGCGGTAAAGCCTCGGCTATCTGTAAGCGTAACCGTAAGCGTAAAGTTACTACTTTGGTTAATAGTACCAAGGTTAAATACTTCGCTAGCGTCTGTAGATCCGCTTAAGCTCCGCGTCTGTGATACTCCGCCGCCTGCTACTGTGATACTCGAAAGTGTGGCGCTATTAAGTGCTTTTAGGTTGCTTACTGTAACTTGTAAAGTAGAGTAATTACGTATTATATATTGATTATCTGTAGTTATAGCCGCCGTAGTGTTATTACTATCTTTATAAGTTATACCCCCTATAGTTGGGTTACTATCGTTAATAGTTAGGGTTTTGCTTACGGCGTCGCTAGTACCTATAAACAAGCTACCGCTATAAGTTTGTAAACTAAAGCTTAGCGTTACCGTTTTAGCGGTTGTAACGGTGCTATAAATAGTATTAAGCGCACTATCTATAAGCGTAAAACTTGCGCCGCTTTGATAGTCGTTAATAGTTTGTAAAGTGGTACTACCAAGCTTAATTATAAGGTTATTAGTATAAGCTGCTACATACTCCGTATAAGTTACGCTTAACTCGTCGCTTGTATTAGATCCCCCAACCGCCGTTATATCGGAAATACGGTTAATAGTTGGTAAAGCAAAGCTACCGCTACCCGTACAGTTTACGGCGTAGTAATATATACCCGCTTGTATCTGCACGCTAAAGCTTTTTTCGCCTTGGTTATTATGGTTAAAGGTATAGTTTCCGCTTGCCACTAAAGTGCCGTCATAAAGCCATATTCTATCATCTTGCGATGTACTATATACGGTTACGCCGTCTATAACTACCTTAAAGTTACCCGCCTTATAACGGGACGTTTCCGCTTGTCCGTCGCCCTCTAGTCTCCACGCTATAGTAGAGGTATTAGCGGCTATACTCTGCGTTGTTAAACTCCAACTAAAAGTAATATAACGCCCCTCGTAGCCGTTACTACTTACTTTTCCGCTACTTGCCATAAATACCCCCTTACTCTTCGTAGTAGCTTACTAAGCCTATACCGTCGTTTACTACTACGTCGTTTTCTGTAATCTGCATAGGTAAAAATCTTACCTTGCTGCAAAGTGTTATTTCCTGCGTTACTACCGACTTGCTCATACAAAAGCTATCGTCGCTAACCCAATAAATAGGGTTTCCCGCTCCGTCGTAACCTACTAAGCCTACGTCTTGGTTAAGTACTACGTAACTACCGTTAGACGCATACATAATAAGCCCGTTTTTATCTATCGTGCAAATTAAAGTATTAGCCTCGTCGTATACTTCGATTTTTCCGCTTTGGTTAAGCAGGCTACCAAGTTTAAGCGTACCGCCCTTAATTAGATCCGCCGTTAAGTTAATAATATTAACCGCCTGCGCGTTAAACGTACCGTCTATAGTCCACGCCGTCGTAAACTGTCCGTTTATACCCGTGTTACTAAAGCCTATACCCGCGCTATTTATCATAATAACATTAGTTGCCCTACTTGCGGGTATCTTATCAACTATAAGTATTTTATCGCCCTCATATATACAATAAGAAGAGCTTAAAGCGTTCCATATTTTATCTTGAGCGGTTGCTATAGCGTCGCTTAGTTCACTCGTTAATGATATTACGGCGTTACTTACTTGCTCGTTAGTAGATCCGCTTATATTGTTAAGTAAGTCGCTTAAAGTATTAGTAAAGTTTCCAAACTCTAAATTGACGTATCTTTTAGTGATTGCGTCGTACTCGTAAGCTATAACCTCGGTAAGTATCTTAACGCCTATACGCTCGTCTATTACTTCTATAGTGTCCCCTATGTCGGTTACTTTTTCGGGGTTTCCTTTAAGGGTGTAATTAACTACGGGTATGCTAGAGTTTTTTAAGTAATTAACCGCCTGCGCTCTTAAGTCATTTTTAAGCGCCGCGGTATATGCTGCCTCGTCAAGTTCTCCGCTACTGTCTTTGTAGTCCTCTTCGTCTATGTCTTGGTCGAAACTTATACACTTAGTATACGGTATATCGTATTGTATATCGCTATATAAGTATAGCTCGTCTAATAGTATGCCGTCTTTACCTACGGGCATAATCTTAGTACAAACGCCGCCCCAATCATAAGACGCGGTTAGCTCTTTTAAGTTTTTCTTGTATTCTATAGTTATGCCGTTGTCTACGCCTATATCGGATAATAAACTTATATTCCAATTATCGCGCACTAAATGCCCGCCCCAACGTTCTATAACTGTGCTTATACATTCCGCTAGTGACGTCCTAACACACCTATACGTGTTAATAATATTTATATTACTACTCATAGTAAACGGGCTAGGGTTATCCGTGGCGGCGTTAAAATGATTTAAGGCGGCGTTACAATTCATATTAACGGCGTAACTATCCGCTATTAAGTAGTTTTGTGTGTCGTAAAAAACGTGCCACGCTTTAGCCTCTAGTCTTTTGCTTTTCTTTGTAACCGTTCTTATTCTAAAAGCTTGGTCGCCTCTTGGTGTCGGCGCTACTATGATATTATTAGCTTGTATATACTCGTTATATTCCGTACCGCAAGTAAGTTCTAAGTAATAGTCGCCGTTATCGGAGTTTTTAACCCTAGCTTTAATAGCAGCTATTACAACCTCGCCGTTAGTATTATATAACTTATCGGTAGCGTTAAACGCTCTTATCATACTAAGCGCCCCCTTTATTTATTCCTAAATGTTTCCTTTTCTAACGCCGTTACCCTCTGTTCTATAACGGGTATACGAGTAGCAAAATCGTTATGCTGCCTAACTTCTCTAGTTAATTCCTCTAGCTTGGTATCTTGTACGGCGTTATGTTTGTCTAAATCGTGTTGTATTTTGTCGTTGCCTATTTTGGTCGTTAATACTGTGCCTATAAGGCTTATTAGCGCCACGCCTATAGTTGATATTAAAGTTATAATTGTCGGCGACATATTAACCCCCTTAAGCTATTCTTTTCCACATATAAACCGCTAAGTAAGGCGGTGTAGTGTCTATAGTACTTTGCGCCCCCGTAAAATCGTGATTATGAGTAGCGCCCCCGCCTCGGTTATCTGTATTGCCTGCTACGGGGTCGTTAACGTAATCGCTTAATACTCCCGTGCCGCTTTCTGCTAAATAGCCTTTCTGTGTGCTATAACCATATATGCTAACGCCGTGGTTATGGCTTGGTATCTCGTTAACTGTAAGAGCGTGTCCGCCTACCGTACCGCTTGGCGTGTAATTCCTGCTAAAAGCTCCGCCCGTTGCTTGGTTTTTGTAGTTTTCGCTTTCGTCGTCTGCCGCTATTAAAAACTTTTGCTTTAACTGTTCCCAAGTTCCGCCAAACCTTACCGCAGGGTCTACCGTGTCCGTAGTTATATATATACTACCTACGGGGTATATAATTTGCCAAGCTGCTTTTATTGCCTCTTTAACGGCGTTAATACTTGGGGCGTTTCTTATAGGATCGTCGCCACTAACTAAACTATCTACTACGTTAGCCTCTTCGTTTAGCGGTGTCTCCGCTACTTTTTTAATATATTTCATTTTTTAGCCCTCTCTTTCTGTTTATAAATATACGTAAG
>JAGBKP010000141.1 GCA_017635875.1 Selenomonadaceae bacterium
AAAAACATTACCAGAATAACGTAAAAAATTATGAATCCCCCTTCTTTAACGATATAAAATTTGATTTTTTCATACGTTAAAAATGATAAAGCGACTCTTTCAAATATTTCGCTTACTTTACCCCCAAATTCCTTTACGCTTTTATTGGGCGAATCCGGCTCGGGGAAATCCACTTTGTTAAATTTAATTGCAAATTATGAAGATGATTTTGAGGGTGAAATTTTAATTGAAAACTATCCAATAAAAAATATTGCGCCGGAAAATTTTTTGAAACATATTTCTTACGCGCCACAAACGCCATATATTTTTAATGACACGTTAAGAGAAAACTTAACTGTTTTTAAAGAAGTATCGGAAGATAAAATCATAGAGTCAATAAAACTTGCAGCTCTTATGAATTTTTACGAAAATTTGCCTAACGGATTAGATACGATTATGGGAAAAGAGGGAATAAGTTTAAGCGCGGGGGAAAGAAGAAGAATAGGACTTGCCCGCGCAATACTTGCCGGCTCGCCTCTGCTTTTGTTGGACGAAGTTACGGCGGGACTTGACGCAAAAACGGAAGAAATTGTGCTAAATAATATAGAGGAAATTTCAAGACGAAAAACGGTATTGTTTGCAACTCACAGAGAGCAAGTTATTACAAGATTTAAAAATCATATAATATTGGACGGTGGAAAATTGATTGAATGAAATAAAATTTTTCTTTAAATTCATAAACAAAACATTATTTCTCGCCCTCACGTTTTCTTTTTTAAGCGCGTTATCATCAATACTGCTTTTTTCTGTGTCTGCCTACTTAATAACTTCCGCCGCTTTTTCGCCGCCTCTTTATACTTTAGGCGCGGCTATAACTTTAGTACGCGCCGCAGGGCTTTTCCGCGCCGTGTTTAAATATTTGGAACGCATAATAACGCATAGCGCGGCGTTTAAGATTGAGGAGAATTTAAGACTTAATTATTACGAAAAAGCAATACGAGTCCTTCCCGCAAAAGAAGGGGAAATATTTGAAAAAAATTTTTTAAACGGCGTAATAAAAGGCGCGCAAATTTTACGTGATTTTTTTATCAGAGCGTTAAATCCGATAATTCTTACTTTTATTCTTGCATTGACAACTTTTGTAGTAATTTTTCATATAATCGGATACACGGCTGTTGTTATTATATTTGTTTGGATAATTCATTTAAGTTTGCCGTTTGTTATAAAAAACAATGAAACCGAAAAAAATTTATCCGTCGAATACAGAAGCATATTATCGGATAGAATTTTTGGGAAAATTTTAATTTATTTTGCAGGCAGCGCAAGAAATATTTTACCCGCATTAAACGAAAAATCAGACGCGCTGTCAAATATAAAATCCTTTCAAAAGATACAAAATTTAAGAGCTGATTTTATATTGGAATGTGTGAGGAATTTAGCGTTTGTTTTTATTTTTGCGGCTTTGGTTAATGTTTATCAAAAAGAAGTTGTCAATATAGTTTGGCTATCCGTATATACGTTTTTGATTTTAACGATACTTGAAGAATTTTCGCAAATTTCAATTTCTGTTCGTCAAGGTAAAGAAAGCGTTGTTTACGCTAAAGATTTAGAAATGAAAGTCAGTCGTAAAATATCCTCAAAAAATATTTTAAAAGAAAATCCTCCTCTTTTGGAAGTAAAAAATCTTTCTTTCGGATATAACAAAAATGAAAATATACTTCAAAATATTTCTTTTACCGTAAACAGCGGCGAAAAACTAGCTATAATAGGGGAGAGCGGCGCGGGGAAAACTACGCTTTCCTATGTTCTTTTAAACTTATATGAAAAAACTTCCGGCGATATTTATATAAACGGTGAAAATTATGATAATTTAACAAGCGAAAACATACGCAAAAATTTTTCCGCGCTCTTGCAAAACACTCATATTTTTAACGGAACAGTAAGAGATAACTTTAAGTTTTTATACGGCGATATAAGCGATAAAGAGATTATATCCGCCCTTAAACTATGCAATTTGAATTTTGATTTAAACTTAAAAATAGGAACGGACGGCAATAATTTATCCGGCGGCGAACGGACAAGATTACTAACGGCTCTGGCTCTCATAAGACCCGCGCCGATTTTGATTTTGGACGAGCCGACTTTAGGACTTGACGCGAAAAACGCGGAAGAAATTGTAAAAAATATTCTTACAATTTCGGATAAAGCCATAATACTTATCACTCACAATAAAAATTTGCTGAAATATGTAGATAGAGTTACATCCTTGACCCTACGTTGATTAAATTTCATATTTTTACTTGCTTTTTTTTGTATAAAAGCGGATAATAGGGACATAGTTTTTTCTTTGGAGTGATTTTTTTGCGCTGTTTTCGGATTGTTTTATTTTCGTTTGTATTCATAAATTTGCTTGCCAACTTTTCATTTGCGGCAGATAACGCCATCGTAAGCGGTCTGCGCTATTCTACGGACGATAATCGCCTTCGCGTGGTGGTTGACATAGATAAAAATGTTGAAGTAAAAAAGATTATACTCTCTAATCCCGTGCGCGTTGTGGTGGATATAAAAAACGCGTCTCTTAATAAAGACGCAAAGAAGGATATTGACGTAAGGAGTAAATTCGGCTCTCATATAAAAATAGCGCAATTTAATCCAAAAACCGTGCGCGTTGTGATAAATACCTTGAATTCCAATCATAATGTGTTTACAATGGAAAATCCGCATCGAGTGGTTATAGACATAGGAAACGGCAACATAGTCGCAAAAAAGACAGAGCCTAAGATAGAGCCAAAGTCGGAAGCAAAAAAAGAAACAAAGAAAGATACTGCCGTTAAGGAAAAGAAAGAAAAAAATAAGGAAGAAAAAAAAGAAGAAAAGCGTAAAAGAGAAGAAATACGACCTGTTGCGGATAACGAAATTGACAGAGAAATTGCCGCGCTTACCGGGCTGGGCGGCAAAATAATCGCGATAGATCCGGGACACGGCGGAAGCGATGCGGGAGCGATAGGACCTACCGGCGCGATGGAAAAAAACGTTACGCTTGATATTTGTTTAGAACTTAAAAAAATATTGGAAGACGACGGCGCGACCGTTGTAATGACTCGCGAAAGCGACGTGGAAGTTTCGCCTAAAAAATCCAAAGCCACAGATGTTGAAGAACTTCAAGCGCGAGTGGATATAGCAAACGAATCAAAAGCGGATATATTTTTGTCGATTCATATGGATTCTTTTACCAACCGCACGGCAAGAGGCACTACGGGGTATTATTTCGGCGCGGGCGGCTCTACCTCAAGAAGTTTGGCGGATAAGGTTCGCGCAAATATCGTAGACCAACTTGGCACAATGAGTCGCGGCACGCAGACCTGCAACTTTTACGTTGTAAAACATACGGATATGCCCGCTACTTTAATCGAGGTCGCCTTTATCTCTTACCCGGACGAAGAAAAACTCTTAACCTCCAAAGAAGGCGTAAGAAAAGCCGCTACTGCCATAGCGGACGGCATTTCCGATTATTTTGGGTAAGGTTTATTATCTACTTTCTTTCTTTTCTCTTTTTTTGTAAAAAAAGAGAAAAGAAAGAAAGTAGCAAAGAAAGAAAAGAGAAAAAAACTTTAATATAAAAAACATTATGAGTTATCCTATAAATTTAAACTTAAAAGATAAAAAATGCTTGGTCGTCGGCGGAGGAAGCGTCGCGGAGCGCAAAGTTTCGGGGCTTCTTGTCGCCGGCGGCGAGGTTACCGTTATTTCTCCCGAAATTACGGAAAATTTAAAGATTTTAGCGAACGAAAAAAAAATAATATGGATACAAGACGCGTATAAAAGCGGTATGGCAAAAGGTTATTTTTTGCTTATCGCCGCGACGAACAGCGAAGAGGCAAATATTCTTGCCATAAACGAGGCGAAAAGTTTCGGCGCGCTTGTAAACGCACCCGCGAATCCCGCGCTTTCGGATTTTAGCGTGCCGGCCGTTATGCGACGCGGGGATTTAAGCGTTGCAGTAACGACGGAGGGAATATCTCCCGCATTATCTCGTATAATAAAAGAGGAAATTGGAGAGTTTGTGCCGAAAAATATAGACGAATGGTTAAAATTTTTAAAAGATATTCGTAAAGATATGAAAGAAAAATTAAAAACCAGTAAGGATAGGGAAAATTTTTGGCGAAAGGCTTTGAATAAGAAGATTTTTACGCTTTTAAAAGAGGGCAGATTAAAAGAGGCGGAGGTAGAGTTAAGAGATGGCGTTTCTTGTGATTGGGCTAAACCATAAGACCGCGCCCGTTGAGGTGCGCGAGTGTTTTTCACTGACGCGCGAAGTGGTGCGGGACGCTCTTTTGCACCTTGATAATTACGAAGTTTTAACGGAGGCGGTTATCCTTTCCACTTGCAACAGATGCGAACTCTATGCCGTGGCGGACGACGTTGAGGAAGGTTTAGGCGAAATGAAAGAATTTCTCTTCGACCTTACGGGCGCGGACGAAACTACGGAAGAATATTTGTTTTCATACGCGCAAGAAGACGCGGCGACTCATCTCTTTAGAGTGGCGGCAAGCCTTGATTCCCTCGTAATAGGCGAAGGGCAAATACTTTCGCAGGTAAAAGCGGCGTACACTTTAGCAAAAGAAGTGGGCGCAACCAGCACGGAACTCAACTTGCTCTTTCATCACGCCATAGCTTTGGGAAAACGCGTGCGGACGGAAACGAAAATCGCTTTTCAATCCGTTTCGGTAAGTTATGCGGCGGTGGAACTTGCAAAGACAAAGCTGGGCGAACTTACGGGCAAATGCGCTCTCCTCTTCGGAGCGGGAAAAATGGCGCGCCTTACGGCGGAGCATTTAAAATCTCATAGCATAGAGAAAATTTTTGTCGCCAACAGAAGTTTTGACACGGCGACGGCTCTTGCAAACGAAATCGGAGGCGAGGCGATAAATTTAAAGGACGCGCTCGCAGTCGCAAAAAATGCGGATATAATAGTAACGTCAACGGGCGCGCCGCATTATATCATACGCCCTTGGGAAACGCGAAAACTTATGGCAAAACGCAGGAACAGACCGCTTTTTATTATAGATATAGCGGTACCCCGCGACGTAGACCCGGAAGTTGCCGAAATTCAAGGCGTAACGCTTTACAACATAGACGCGCTCGAATCCGTTGTGGACGACCACATAAAAGATCGCGAGAATGAAGCGGCTGTTGCGGAAAAAATGGTTGCCGAAGAAGTGGACTATATCGTAAAAAGGCTTCGCTATCTCACGTTTCGCCCGCTTATGGCGGAACTTGCCGCCCGCGCGGAGACGATACGAGAGAGGGAAGTGCGCCGCGCGCTCTCTAAATTTAGCGATATGTCAGAATCTGATTTAAAACGGCTTAATCAGATGACGCGGATGATAGTGAGGAAACTCTTAAGACTTCCGATGATGGAACTTAACGCGTCGGCGGGAACTGTTCGACAAGATTTTTATATAAACGCGATGAGAAGCCTTTTCCGCTTGGAAAACATAGGAGAAAATACGGTTGAAAGAGATAATTATAGGTACGCGAACGAGTAATCTCGCTCTGTGGCAAGCGAATTTCGTGAAGGGCGAACTGGAAAAAAAATATCCGAATATAAAGGTAACTCTGAAAAAAACGCTGACCAAGGGAGATAAAATACTAGATGCGCCGCTGTCTAAAATCGGCGGCAAGGGACTTTTTACAAAAGAGCTTGAAGACGCGATTTTAAAGGGCGAAGTAGATTTTGCGGTACACAGCTTAAAGGATATGCCCACCGCGCTTCCAAAAGGACTGGAAATCGCGACAATTACGAAGCGATACGACGAGGGCGACGCGTTTGTAAGCGACAAATACGAAAGTTTCGCAGATTTGCCGAAAAACGCCAAAGTGGGCACGAGCTCTTTAAGAAGAAAAGCGCAACTCTTGCATATAAGAAAAGATTTAAAAATTTTGAGCCTTCGGGGAAACGTGGAAACGCGTTTAAGAAAGATGAAGGACGAAGATTTTGACGCCGTTGTTTTGGCGGCGGCGGGATTAAAACGGCTTGGTTTCGAGGATAAAATAAAAGAAATTTTCTCTAAAGACATAATAATTCCCGCCGTGGGGCAAGGCGCGCTTGCCGTTGAAACACGCGAAAACGATGCTGAAATAAAAGAAATAGTGGATTTTTTAAACGACAGAGATACAAAAATCGCCGCAACGGCGGAACGCGCTTTTCTGACGAGAGTTGAAGGCGGCTGTCAAGTGCCGGTTGGAGTTTACGGCGAAGTTTTAGGCGATAAACTGAATTTAACAGGAGTTATCGCGTCGCTTGACGGGGAAAAGTTGTATAAAAAATCCGTAACGGCCGATGTGAAAAATGCGGAGATTACGGGAGAAAGTTTAGCGGAAGAACTCTTAAATATGGGTGGACGAGAAATTTTAGAGGAGCTTGGGCTTTTAAAATGAACGAAGAAAAAAAGGGAATAGTATATTTGATAGGAGCAGGTCCCGGGGACGTCGGGCTTTTGACGCTAAAAGCCGTTGACGCGCTTAAAAAGGCGGAAGTTTTAGTATATGATAGGCTGGCGGAGGAGAGGATTTTGTCCTTTGCGCCTTTTGGTTGCGAAAAAATTTATGTGGGCAAAGCGTCGAGTAATCACGCGATGAAGCAGGAAGACATAAATAAATTATTGGTGCAAAAAGCAAAAGAAGGCAAAACCGTCGTAAGATTAAAAGGCGGAGACCCATTCGTGTTTGGCAGGGGCGGCGAAGAAGCTCTCGCGTTAAAAGAGGAAAATTTGCCCTTTGTCATAGTGCCTGGCGTAACAAGCGCGATAGCTGCGGCGGCGTATGCGGGGATTCCGGTGACGCACAGAAAAATCGCCGCGTCTTTTGCCGTGGTTACTGGGCATGAAGACCCCACAAAGGCGGATTCGTCGATTCGTTGGAAAGAACTTGCAACGGCGACGGATACCGTTGTTTTTTTAATGGGCGTTGAAAATTTACCGAAAATTACGCGAAAACTTACAGAAAACGGCAGGGACAAAAACACGCCTGCGGCTCTTGTGCGCTGGGGAACAAGAGCAGAGCAGGAAGTTTTGGTAACAACCGTTGAAAACGCCGCAAAAGATGCTCTAAAAGCGGGATTAAAACCGCCTGCGGTGTTTATCGTGGGCGAAGTCGTAAAGTTAAGGGAAAAACTTCAATGGTTTGACAATTCGCCGCTTTTCGGTAAGAGAATACTTGTGACAAGAGCAAGAGCGCAAGCCTCCGCGTTGACGGAACTTTTGGAAGAACAAGGCGCAAGCGTGACGGAAGCCCCTGTAATAAAAATCGAGCCGCCCGCAGATAACTATGCGGCAATAGACGGCGCCATACAAAACATAGAGAAATTCTCATATCTTATATTTACAAGCGCAAACGGCGTTAGAGAATTTTTTGCCAGACTTTATTTTGCAAAAAAAGACGCCCGCGCCCTTAACGGCGCAAAAGTAGTTGCCATTGGCAAAGCTACGGCGGAAGGTCTTTCGGCTTACGGAATAAATGCGGATATTGTGCCAAAAGAATTTCGCGCGGAGGGAGTAATAGACGCGCTAAAAGATAAAATTGACAAAAATGACAATATTTTAATACCGAGAGCGGAAGTCGCGCGGGAAATTTTGGCAAAATCGCTTGAAGAATTTGGCGCAAAAGTAACGGTCGCGTCGGTTTATAAAACTGTAACGGAGACGGAAAACGGCGAAAAAATCCGCGAAATGCTCTTAAACGGCGAAATAGATATTGTAACGTTTACAAGCTCTTCAACTGTTACAAATTTTGTAAAACTCGTAGGCGATGCGAATTTGTTAAAAAGCGTAAAAACGGCTTGCATAGGCCCCGTTACTGCGGAGACGCTAAAAAAAGAGGGAATAGAGCCTGAAATTATCGCGAAAGAATATACCATACAGGGGTTGGTTAATTCTTTGAATGATTTGTTTTCACTCTGATAGCGACGATGAGCTTAAAATTTTGCGCTATTTCTACTTGACAATTATTTTCAATAAGAGTATAATTTTTCACAAAGATAGTTGTCATTGTTATTTTAATAATTTATTGTATTATAGGAGGTAAATTATGTTTCAGAAAACAGATTTTTGGATTGGGTTTGCCGTTGGCGTTGTAGCCGGCGTTTTCGGTTATCGCTTCTTGCAGGAAAGAGAAGCGCAGCTTGCCGCATTGGAGCCTGCGCCTATCGCCGGAGAACTTTCTATGGCGGAACTTACCCGTCAAAAAGAAGAGCTTGAAGATTTGATAGCGGCGGAACAGGCAAAAAAAGCTAAATAAAAAGAAAGGGGCTGTCAATATGACAGCCTTTATTTATATGCAAAAAAGGGGTGACAAATTCTGAATATAGCCGAAATACTGCAGATACCTACGACCAAACTAGATTTTTTTGCGCGCTCCTGCGAGGTGGCTTCGTATATACCGGGCAGGGCGCGATTATACAGTAACGAACTTATAGGAAACGACGCGCTGTCAAAAAAAATAAAAGATGCCCTTGCGGAGTTTTCGGAAATTACGGAAGTAAGCGTAAATACTGTTTCAGGCTCTATACTTATTATGTATGACTCGGAAAATTTACGAAAAAATAAAGAACTTAAAAAAGTTGAAGAATATATCGCGCTAAAAGCAAGGAGGAAATAAATATGAATTATGGCTCGGGACTTATGCTCGGAATGGGTTTGGTGCAAGCGGCAAAAGGACTGTTTGGAGCATCTTCCGCTATGGGAGGAATGGGCGGCTCTATGAGGGGAAAAACCAATCCTATGGAGAGCGTACTGGGAATGTTAGGAAGCGGCGAAAACAGAGGCGGTATGGGCAGAGGCAAAAAAACTCCCGCGAATTTTTCGGATTTCTCCTCTTTTCAAATGCCATCGGCGCAAACTGCTCCGGCGCCTTCAAAGCCTTCTTTTGAGCTTGTGTCCGCGCTTCCGGGGCGTCGTCGCTACAGAGCGTCCGCTATTTCAAAAGAACTTGCCGTTATTATGGAGGAAAATTTATCAAAGCTTGATTATGTGCAAACCATAAGAGTAAACGCCGATACGGGGAGCGTTTTAATCACGTTTGAGGAAAGTGACTTGGATAAAATCGACGAAATTGCTCATTGGATAAAAAAGCACTTGTTTTCGGAAAATTACGCGGAATACAAGCGCGACCGCAAGCTCAATCAAATTTTTTACGGCAGTATCACAAAAAGCGTAAAGAGTACCCTTCGCCATATATCCCACATATTGATACGCGAAACTCACGGACTCTTTGATATTCGTTCGCTGTCTTCCGCTATATTCGCTATATTTGGTTTTAGAAAAGTAATTTTAAACGGCGAATTTCCAAGCGGAATACAGATGCTTTGGTGGGCGGTGTCTTTGATGAGGGGGACTAAAGGCGTATGACGTATAAGAATTGTTCCTTCAGTTTGCAAGTATATTTGTCTAGGGAAGAAGGGGCAAAACTTGCGGCAAATATCAGAAAAAACAAATATGTGGCGGCGGTATGCGTTGAAGAAAGCCGCGTTCATATTTGGTATAAAAAGGAAATGCCCCCGTATCATCTGCAAAAAATTCACAAGATGCTTATAAACGTAGTGAAAAATATAAAAGAAGCAAGCATAACCCCACGTGAGAGGTTGGCGGAATACCGCCGCGATGCGATTATATCTTTTGTCATTTTCGCCGCTATGGAGATTATAAAGCGCAGTTCTCCGACGATGTTTGCAAGCATAACGGGGCTTAGGAGCGCGCTTGTATTCTTTATAGCGAGAAAATTCATCAAAAACGGCATAGAAGGCATTGTAAAAGAACATCAACCGAACGCCGATACTTTAACCGCGACTGCTGTAATCGCCTCCGTTCTCGCGGGAAAGCCGGAGTCAAGTCTGACGCTTTTAACGCTCTCTAACGGCGCGGAAATGCTTACAAGTTACGCCGCCGAAACGGCTCGCGCCCATATTTCAGGTTTATTGTCGCTGGATCAGCGTTATGTTTGGCTTATTGAGAACAACGTTGAAACGAAAATTCCCGTGGAAAAAGTAAAAGTAGGGGACACGATAGCCGCTCACGCGGGAGAAAAAATCGTGATTGACGGTCATGTAATAAAGGGAAACGCGGCGGTAAATCAGGCGTCCATAACGGGCGAATCAAATCCCGCGATGAAGCATAAGGATTCGCCCGTATACGCGGGCAGCGTGGTGGAAGCCGGCGAACTTATCATAAAAGTCGAAAAAGTCGGCAAAGACACATCTCTTGCACATATAGTTCATCTCGTTGAGGAGGCGCAAAACAGAAAAGCTCCGGTGCAAAATTTTGCGGATAAAATGGCAAATTTCCTCGTGCCCATATCTTTTATAGGCGCGGGTATAGTGTACGGCGCAACGCGCGATTGGCAGCGGGTTTTAAATTTGCTCTTTATCGATTTTTCCTGCGGGTTAAAACTTTCGACCGCGACGGCAATTTCCGCCGCCATAGGCGCTGCGGCTAAACGTGGAATTTTGGTCAAAGGCGGAAACTATATAGAAGCGCTTGCGGAAACAGACACGGTTGTGCTCGACAAAACAGGCACGGTCACCATAGGCGCGCCGCAAATCGCCTTGATTAAAACGGCAAAAGGCGTTGAAGAAAAAGAGATGATACTTCTAGCGTCTTCTGCGGAGCAACATTCGGTGCATCCGCTTGCCGTTGCGATTCAAAAATACGTTAAAGAACAAAATTGGGTTTCGCCGCAGCATATTTCCTCTGAAACGATTGTCGCAAGGGGTATGCAAGCCGAAGTTCCCGATTTTGAGGATTACAAAGGCGGCGTCGTTCGTGTCGGCAGTTTGAAATTTTTAAACGAAAACGGCATTAACGACCACGAAAATCTTGCTAAAGAATTTTTCGGTAAAAATATTATTTACGTTGCGCGGGACGACAAACTTTTAGGCGTAATCGTGATAGAAGACCCGATTCGACCGCAGATGAAAAAGACGCTCAATCAAATGCGCCGCTACGGCGTTGACGAAGTGATAATGCTGACGGGCGATTCAAGCGTCGTAGCGGAAGACGTGGCGGAGCGTATGGATATTGATTTTTACTATGCGGAAATCCTGCCTGAGGATAAATCAAACTATGTAAACAAACTAAAACAACGCGGTACGGTAATGATGGTTGGCGACGGCATAAACGACGCGCCTGCGCTCGCTTTTGCGGATGTTGGCGTATCGCTTGGCGGCAGGCAAACGGATATTGCCGCGGAATCTTCCGCCGTTACCATTCACTCCGAAGACCCCGCAAAACTTATGGACGCCCTCACCATAGGGCGAAAAACAATGGATTTGGTGCATCAAAACTTTATGGTGACGATTTTGGTCAATTCGTCCGCGATGCTCCTCGGCGCGCTGGGGAAAATCAGTCCGCTTTTGGCGGCGGTAATACATAACACCGCGACCCTTGCGGTTGTGTTAAACAGTTGCCGCATACTCATCCCAAAGGAAAACGGCATTTTTGCTAAAAGAAAAGCGTAAAAAAGAGAGAAGTCCTTGAAAAGTTATTACTATGATAGGACTTCTTTTTATAACTAATATTTGTTATGTTTGGAGGGTAAACTTTTGAAGTATCTAGCGCATATAAATCACGAGGACGAAAGAGAACAAAAATTAATCGACCATCTCCAAGGAACCGCTAAACTATCAGAATGTTTTGCCGCTGCTTTTGATGAGGGAAATTTCGGCAGATTAGCGGGACTTTATCACGATATTGGGAAATATTCAACTG
>JAGBKP010000142.1 GCA_017635875.1 Selenomonadaceae bacterium
AATATTTATGACAATAAAATTGAAAATTGCTATAGGAGGAAAATAAATGAAACTTTCAGCTTTAACAAAAAAAATAACCGCGGCTTTAAGCGCGACGGCTTTAGCTTTTACGCTGTCGTATGCGCCTGCTCCCGCGCCTGAAGCGGAGGCGGCAAATATATGGGGCGTTTTAATCGGCGGCGCGGTATACGCGACGCAGCTTGACAACGAAATAAGAGCCGTTAATAACGACGAGCAGGGAAGACAACAATTTTTTCAAAGATTAAAGCAACAGTACGGCGTAAATGAAGACCCCGAACTAAATCAAAGGCTTGACAACATTATGGCAAATCTCACGGAAGCCATAGCAAAGGTAGACCCATCCATCGAAAAAAAGCCGTACAATTATTTCATAAACAAGGACACGAGCCTTAACGCTTTTTGCACGTTGGGACATAATATGTCGGTAAATACGGGAATTTTTAACTACATAAAAAACGATGATGAAATCGCGGTTATTTTAGGTCACGAAATGGGGCACGGACAAAAAGACCACCCCGCAAAGGGCGCGAGAAAATCCATTCTTCCCATGATAGTCGCCTCAACCGTCGACAACATAGGCGGGCTTATACTTGCAAACGCTCTTAATAATCAAGGCATAACCAAACCGATGGAAAAAGAGGCGGACGCGCTCGCTTTTGAATACATCACACATTCAAATTATAACCCCGGAGCTTGCGCCGCAGTTTGGCAAAGAGTAATAGATCAATCCGGCGATAATCCCGACAACTTCCTAACTTTTCTCGCTGGCGGCTCGGATCACCCTTCACACGCGTCGCGCAGGGACGAATACGCGAAAAAACTTTACGAATACAGCAAAAAAACCGTTTCCGTTGAAAAAAACACCGTGAAGATAAACGGACAAAAGTTTACGGACATTTCAGCCACGCAGGATATGAGCGCGAACGAACGCGCATATTTCATAGCGGGAAATCTTGCCGCCGCATACAGAAGCGGCTACGATAAGGAGGAAGTGACCGCAAAGGACGGCGTTTTATATATGGGCGCGCAAGCCATTATGCAGCCGTTAAACGATGACGAGCCCATAAATGTGCTCCAAGAACGCCTCGATTTTATAAAAACCGCGTACCCACCTAAAAAAGATAAGGACGAAGATAAGGACGATTAATAAAAAAACGGGAGCGTAAAAATCGCTCCCGTTTCTTTTGGAAAGGTAAGTATATATGAACTTAAAACCGTACAGAGTTTCGATATTTATAATAATTTTAGCCGTTTTGACAATATCGTTGTTTTGGTTTATGCAGTCGCTTGCGATTATTATTTTTCTTTCGGTGCTCCTTGCGCTCTTGTTAAAGCCTTTGGCGGACACGCTTGCAAAAAAATTGCCGCGCGCTTTGGCAACGGGAATTTCTCTTGTAGCTTTTATATCTTTTTTCGTAACTTTAATAACTATAATTACGCAGAGTTTTTTGCCCGCTTTTACTGCATTTATTGCGGATTTTCCGAACATTTCAAGACAGTTTTACGAGCGCACAAACGCGCTTAACCTCACATTTTTAACGACGGATTTGGATAATATATGGAACGAACTGTTTAATACGGGAATAGTCGCGTTAAAATCCTCTTTAGGCTTGCTCCTCTCCCTTTTTAACAAAGTCATAGACGGGGTTGTGATATTGTTTGTCGCTTTTTATTTTATTGAAGACAGCGCGTATTTAAAATCGCAGATTACAAATTTATTTCCAAAAAGCGCAAAAGAACGCGTTTCAACGCTAATCAAAAACATTTTGACGGCTCTTCACGCGTATCTTTCGGGGCAACTCATAATATGTATGAACACGGGTCTTATAGTGTTCGTATACTATATGTTGAGGGATATTCCATACGCGCCGGTGTTTGCGGTAATATCTGCCGTCGCGGAATTTATCCCCGTATTAGGGCCTACCGTCGCTTCCGTGTTCGGCATTTTGATAACGCTTACGATTTCCCCTATTCTGTCCCTTCAAACCGCATTGTTTTATCTGATTTTAACGCAGGTAAACCACAACGTAGTCTACCCCACGATAATAGGGAAAAAGCTAAATATTCACCCCGTCGCCATAATTTTAAGCATAGTTTTAGGCGGCGAACTTTTGGGCGCGATGGGAATGTTTTTAGCGGTACCCGTCGTTACGACCTGCAAAATAATTATCGAAGATATCTATGACGATTATGTAAAAAATAACGAAAATTAATGTTTTAAAACAAAAACAATTCCGTAACATATACCGCGACGCAGGCGGCAGCGGCTACGTAAAAAATACTGTCGGTAAAAAACGCGAAACAGCTCGCGACGATAAAGGCTATGACGCCGGATATCGGAGTCAGTGTCGCGTAAAATATCCCCGGCACGGTCATAACCGCAAGGGTAACGTAAGGCACATAGTGCAAAAAGGAACGCAAAAAGGGCTGCTTTATTTCGCGGCGAATAAGGGTAAGGGGCAATAGCCTGATTAAAATTGTAACAGCCGCCATTAAAAATATGTAAATATATATATTGTGAGTCATTTTTTATCCTCCGCGACAGGTTTAAAGTATGCCGCGCCGCCCGCTATAATGAGGGTGAGTACAATAGTTCTCGTACCTGCGGAAACTTCCGACACCAAAGGCAGATTTGCCGCTATAAAACTTGCTACAAAACTTATTAAAATTAAAATCCCCAATATTTTTTCCTCTTTAATGGGAGGAATGATGACAGCAAGAAACATTCCGTAAAGCGCTACCCCAAGAGCAGACACCGCATGATTCGGCAATATATTTCCCATATCAATACCGATGGCTGTGCCGATAGTCCAAGCAGGCACGGCTATTAGCATCGCGCCGTAGTTGTAATATGGGTTTAGCGCGCCTTTTCTCCTTACTGTTATGCCAAAGATTTCATCCGTTGCGCCAAAGCCGACAAAAATCCTATGTACAAACGGCGTTTTATCGGAAAACTTTTGGCTTAAAACGCAGGTCATAAGCATATAACGAGCGTTAGCGACAAGCGTGATTAAAACAATTTCAAGATACGGCGCATCCGCTTTTATGGTCATAAAACCTGCGTATTCGCCCGCGGACGCAAGATTAAAAAAACTTGCAATCGCGCCTTCAAAATCGTTTAACCCCGCCTCGCGGGCGATTATGCCAAGAGTAAATGACACCACCAGATAACCGAGCGCGATAGGCACTCCGTCCCGAACGCCGGCGAGCATTACTTTACTTCTGTTCGACAACAATAAAAACACAACCTTATTTTAAAATGTTTTTACATTGTACGCTTTTAAAATGATTTTGTAAATAAAATAACTTTAGAATTTTTTTGCAGGATTTATAAAAATTTTATAGAAGTAAGAGTCGATATTATTTCAAGGAGAGTTTACTATGAATAAATGTATTGTTGTCATAGACGTTCAAAACGATTTTGTAAACGGCGCGCTCGGCACGAAAGAAGCGGAAGAAATGATTCCTCGCTTGGTTGAAAAACTGAAAAACGAAAAGGACGCGCATCTTGTTTTTACGCAGGATACCCATAAGGAAAATTATCTTGAAACGCAGGAAGGAAAACGCCTTCCCGTAAAACATTGCATAAAAAACACCGAAGGCTGGCAAATTTTCCCCGCTCTTTCGGAGTTTTTACCGAATGCCGAAGTAATTGAAAAAAAATCATTCGGCTCTACGCGCTTACCCTCTGTTGTGTCAAAATACGACGAAGTGGAGCTTTGCGGGCTTTGCACGGATATTTGTGTCGTGTCTAACGCGCTTATTTTAAAAGCCTTCTTCCCCGAAAAAACAGTTTCGGTTGACGCAAATTGCTCTGCCGGCGTAACGCCCGAAAGCCACAAAGAGGCTCTAAATGTGATGAAAGCCTGTCAAGTGGAAATAAAAAATGCGTGAGAGAAATCTCACGCAAAAATTTTTGAAATGGTGCGATTGGGGCGATTCGAACGCCCGACCTACTGCTTAGGAGGCAGTTGCTCTATCCTGCTGAGCTACAACCGCGCAGTCTCATTATAACATAAAAAATTATATACGACAAGAGGCGATAATTTGAATATAACCGTTTATTTAGGCTCTTTTGACGGTAAAAACGAAATATTTAAAAAAGAAGCGAAAAAGTTAGGAAATTTTATAGGAGAACATAATCACACGCTTATATACGGCGGCTCTACCGTGGGGCTTATGGGAGTACTCGCGGACGGCGTGCTTGAAAAAGGCGGAAAAGTAATAGGGGTAGAGCCGAAATTTTTTGTTGATGTCGAAATGCAACACGTTGGCATAACCGAACTTATCGTAACGAAAACTATGGCGGAACGAAAAGCTATACTTATTGAAAAGGGCGATGTTTTTGTGGTGTTTCCGGGCGGTATAGGTACGCTTGAAGAGATAACCGAACTTATGTCGTTAAGTAAAATAGGAAAAGTAAATAAACCCTTTTACTTTTTAAATATCGAAAATTATTACGAGCCGCTGAAAAAATTTTTTGAAGATATGGTAGAAAAGGGATTTTTAGAAAAGGAATTTTACGAATCCTTGATTTTTCTGTCTTCTATTGAGGAATTAAAAGCAAAGTTGGAGGAAATCGATTGAGAGTTTTAATAACAAACGACGACGGCATAGAGGGCGAGGGACTTATCGCGCTTGCTAAAATTTTAAGCGAAAATCACGATGTAGTAATCGCCGCGCCAAAAAGGGAGCAGAGCGGTAAATGTCACGCGCTTACCGCAAGACGAGAGATTGAAGTGACAGAGCCAAAATTTCCGATAGAAGTAATAAGAGCTTACGCCATAGACGGAACGCCTACGGACGCTGTTAAAATATATATGGAAGCTATCGCAAGCGAAAAGCCCGATATAGTGTTTTCGGGAGTGAACAACGGCGCAAACCTCGCTACCGATGTGACATATTCGGGTACTGTGGGCGCGGCTCTGGAGGGATTTTTGCACAATATTCCCGCAGTAGCAGTGTCACGCGACAAAGCCTCCGTTATATCTTATGAGGAGATAGCGAAAAAAACCGTAGACTTTATCGAAGAAGTATATAAAAATAAAAAACTGTTCTTTTTAAACATAAATTTCCCGAAAAAATTTAACGATAACCCGAAATTCAAATATTGCCGTCTGGGCGTAAGGGATTATATAAACGCTTTTCAAAGAAAAGAAAAAGACGGGAAAGTTTTTTACGTTATAGGCGGCGAACCTTTGGATATTGACAAAAGCGAAGATACGGATATTTTCGCGGTAAACGAGGGAAATATTTCCGTAACGCCGCTACTTTCAAATGTAACGGATTATGAGTTTATGGAAAAATTTTAAGGGCATCTCTAAAAACCTTACTTTCTTTTTCTCTTTTCTTTTTTGAAAAAAAGAAAAGAGAAAAAGCACTCAAGAGTATAAGAATTTCTAATCGGTAAACCGATAAGAAATTCTAAAAAGTAACAAAGAAAAAGAGAAAAGAAAAAACTTTATTAGCTTAAAATCAGACTTTAAACATTACATTTTTATATTTTATATTAAAATTCTTTTTCTTTCTTTTGCTTCTTTTCTTTCTTTTTCGCCTGTGCCCTTTGGGTATTCGAGAAAAAGAAAGAAAAGTACGGTTTTTAGAGACGCCCTTTAATTATTCTTCGCCCATTCGCTCCAGCTTAAAGCGGTTTTGCC
>JAGBKP010000143.1 GCA_017635875.1 Selenomonadaceae bacterium
AAATATACGTAAGGGTCTGTATATACTGTGTCTTGTTCTTCTCCGTCCCCTATAATTACCATAGCGTCAAAAGCTTGGCTTTCTACCCTAGAGTAGCCCGTATTGTATTCGTTAATACTTCCGCCTAAGTAGTCGCTTAATATCGTCCAACCGTTAACGTTTTGCGTATTTATGGTATACGACTTAGCACTTTGATTATTAGCGCCCGCGGTGTAAAACCTTGCTAATTCTGTAGGGAAAGTTTGTCTTCCAGTAGGCATACTAAAGTTATGGAAATACCAACGTATTTCCTCGTCTTCCTGCCCCTCGTGGTATACTCTTACTACTATTTTTTCATCATCATAAGTATAGTAATTATAATTAGGATCTAGTTGTCTAGTTTCCTTTTGGCATAACATTATATGCCCGTTATTATTTCCCGACGGTTTACCCGTGTTTAAGTCTAAAAACGTGCCGTTTACTTCATTGAATAAGCAAGGTATTTTATATTTGTCTTTTAAAACTCTAAAGCCCGCCTTGTAGTCTGCTATTATTTCGCCCGTGCTATGGTCTGTAAGTTTAAATCTTTTTAAAATAAACTCCGCCGCGTATACGCCAAAATATGAGTTATAACCAATTTCGAAAGGGCTATTAGTAAAGTAATTAGTCCCGTATGTCCCTAAATTTTCCTCGTCAAATATAATCGCTCTATCATTTAATCGGTTAAGTATTAAAGTATGGTCGCCATTAAATGAGTTTGGTATATAATCTATTTGCCCGCCGCTACCATTATTTATGCGAAAGCAATCTACGTTATTGTCTGTAATCATAAAACAAATTGGGCAATTTTGCGCCGTTACTGAAAATATATTTGTATTAGATTGAAAAGACGGTATATAAAAATCGACTTCTACTTCGTAATCTTGCGCGTAAAAAGGCAGCCTTAAACGGTTATCTGTTGTACCGTCATAATATATCCCGTCTATACTTTCGCCACCCCCGCCGCCGCTTACGTTAACGTTTACGTCTAAGTAGCCGTCGGCGTTATCGTCTGCGGGGTCATATGTTCCGTTTTCTGTAATAGTCTTACTTACTAAAGTAGGCGTGTTTTTTATCTCTACGTCTACCTCGGAATAGCCAAACGCGCCCTCGTCTGCTGCGCTATATGATCCATTAGTTTTTATAACTTTTCTAATTAAGTAAGGCGGTATAGTTGCGTCGTCATATCCTGCGGGTATATCTAGCTCGCCGTCCTCGTCGTCAAAGCCTATTATACCGTTGGTAGGTACTTCGTAGCTTGTGCCTTTTTCGCCTTTAGCACCTTTAGCGCCCTTTTTAAATAGTGTTTTAAAAAATATATTATTCATTGTTTGCCCCCTCTTCGTATAGTTCGTAACCCGCGGGTATTTCGGCGTTATCTACTACCATTATAATAGCATTTAACGGAGCGGTTACGTCTCCGTCCTCTGCGTCGCCTTTTTCGCCTCTTTCGCCTTTAAGCATTATTGTTTTTTCTATCTTATAATTAGCCATAAGTTACCCCCTTGTAACGTCATATAAAAGAGTAAAGCGCCCCCTCATAAGCGTTATTACGTCGTCGTCTAGTCTCATTTCCAAGTCGTAATAATACCTAGTTAACTCTAAGTCTTTAGTTTTATTTGGATCTATCCAAACGGTAAATAATGCCGTGTCGTTTGCCTCGTTATAGTTATCTAAGCTTATGCCGCTCTCGTTATCTGCACTAAATACTATATCGCCGTCGTAATGGTCTTTACAAGTAAAAGTAAAGTCGGGGGTTGCCCCTTGTAACCCTACTAACTCAAAACAAAAGCTTAAAGTATCGCCTCGTACTATCTCTATGTCTCGGTTTAAAGCGTTGTAAAAATCTTGTTTGTTAAGCATATTAACCCCCTTTCTATATCCACCTACTATACTTATCTATTTTTATACTTTCATAAGCTCCCGTTACTTTTAAATTAGTAATGCCTGCATTAAATACTAAGTTATTTAAGTCTCCCGTAACTTGTCTATTTAAGTAGTTGCCGTTAGGGTCGTAGGCGTTCATATCTTCAACGTTTAATATTATAGTTTCGCCTGCACTAGACAAGTTAATTAGTAATATTTGCGTAGTGCCTATATACACGTTTATAGCTCCCGCGCCTTGTATTGTTATAGTAGGCTTGCTATATATATTACCGTTGTTTCTTATGTTTAAGTCTGCTATAGTTTCGTCGCTTGGATTATTAAAAACTAGCTCCGTTTCGTCTATTGAGTATTTAAACGGTTGTACGTGCATATTTACGTTAGCGGTTTTAAATCTTATAAGTTTTTCAAAGTCTATTTGGTTATAAATAGCAAAGTTATAGTACTTATCCGCCTCATTAGAAAAAGTAACTTGCCCGCTTGTGTCAAAAAACTTTATAACGTCGTCTACGTTATAGTCGCCCTTTAGTCCTATCTTAAAAGGTTTATCGTAGGCGGCGTAGCCTAAAGTAGTAACTACGTCGCCGTCTCTGCCGTCTATTTCTTCCGCGCTCGTCCTTATTTTCGGCTTACTTATAGGCGGTAAAGTCTGTATAAGTAAGCCCTCTATAGTCTTGGACGAAACGCCGTTTATAATTATATAAGCCATATAGCCCCCTTATGTATAAATAGCGTCGGCTACCGTTTTTTCTACAAAAGTGCCTAGCTGCTCGTCGTCTAACACTACTTTCATTTGTCCCAAAGCGTCTTTAAACGCATTTACTACGCTATCATAGCCCGCTAGCTCGTTAGCCTGCGCTACGGCGCTTTCGTTTGCGGTTGTTATGCTTGTTAACATTATGTTAGAAAGCTCCGCCGCTAGTTCTTTTATCCAACCTTTATTATTTTCTAACGGTATAACCGCCTCGCGTCCGTTCTCTCCTATTTCTGCAAGTGTCGGACGGTCAACTATACCACCCTTTGCAAGTCTAGGTAAGTCTAATAGGTCTATCTTTCCTATTTCAACCCCTGGTATATAGTTAATAATGTTAATAGCGCCGTTTATAAGCTTAATACCCGCGTTTATCGTCTTTTCGATAAGGGATATAATACCATTTATACCCGACTTAACCGCTCCGCTTATAGCGTCGCCTATCTTTGTACCCAAGTCGCTAAACACGCTACTTATTTTGTCCCATATTCCTAAGAAAAAGTCTTTAACTCCGCTAAATACGTTTTTAATAGCGTCCCAAGCTGCCTTAAACTTATCCTTAAAGAAATTAACTACGTCCTTAAATACATTTTTTATATTAGTCCATAGCGTTTTAAACAAATTAAGCATAGGCTCTACTAAACCGCTAGTAACTGTAGTTAATACCTCGGGTAGCTTTGCCGCAAGTTCTACTATAGCCTCGCCTAGTCCGTTTACTATCTCCATAAAGAAATCAAAAGCAGCGCTTAAAAGATCCCCCGCCATACTTAGCAAGTTTTCTATTACTGTATTAACTATACTTGGTATTTGTGGCACTAACTCCGCTATAAGTAACGGTATAGCGTCTATAATACCCTCAAGTAAAGCTAAAGCTCCGTCTATTAAGACGTCTATATTATCTATTAAAGCCGTAACTATAGAGTTAACTATAGTTGGTATTTGCGGTACTAAGGCATTTATAAGCAACGGTATAGCGTCAACTATTCCCATAAGCAGGGCTAAAGCGCCTTGTACTACCGCGTCTACGCTCGATACTAAGCCGTTTACTATAGTGTCTATAATAGTTGGTAATAATGGTATTATTTGCTCTATTATAAGCGGTATAGCCTCAATTATTCCGTTAAGCAAGGTTAAAGCGCCTTGTACTACCGCGTCTACGCTATTAGTTAACCCCTCTACTATCGTGTTAATAATAGTTGGTATTTGTGATACTAAGCTAGTGATTATTTTAGGTATAGCTTGGATAATACCGTTAAACAAAGTAGTAGCAGCTTTAATAATATTTGGTAGCCCTTTAACTAAAGTAGTTACTAGCTGCGGTATAAGGTCGGCTAGCGTCTTAACTATACTTGGTAAAGCTTTAGCTAATCCGTCGGCTATCTTAGTTACCATTTGTACGCCAACGTTTACTAACTTAGGTAACATAGCCCCAATACTACTTATAATATCGGGGATTAGATCCGCTACTACGGTTATAATATCGGGTAGTACGTTAGCTACGCTTGCTATGATAGTGTCTACGGCGGTAACGCACTCGGGTATTAGTTGCTCTAATAGTGCGGGTACTTCGTTTAGTATAAGGGGTAAAGTTTCCTCTATAAGTCCCGTTACTAACGTGCCTAAGTTTCCTAATACTACACTTATACGCGGTACTAGGTTATTAGCTACCGTTACTACGCTATCTACAAAGTTACTTACTAGCCCCTCAAAGTTAGAATTATCGTCCGCCATTCCTGCTAATAGATTAGTCCACGCGGCTTTCATACTTGCAGTAGATCCGCTTATAGTAGTCGCCGCCTCTTTCGCCGTAGTTCCCGTTATGCCCATTTCTTCTTGTACTACGTGTATAGCGTTATAAACGTCGTCTAAGCTGCTTATATCGTACTCTATGCCGCTTATTTTTTCGGCGTCCTCAAGTAGTCGCTCCATTTCCTCTTTAGTTCCGCCGTAACCTAACTTAAGGTTATCTAACATAGTGTAATTTTGCTTAGCGAAACCTTGGTAGGCGTTTTGTATGCTTTCTATGTCCGTACCCATTTTATTAGCGTTGTCGCTCATATCGGTTATAGCCATATCTGCGACTTTAGCAGCTTTAGCCGTGTCGCCTTCAAGTGACGATATAAGGGACGCGCTAAAGCTTGTTACGGTTTCCATATAGTCGTTAGCACTCATACCCGCGGTTTTATACGCGTTGTCGGCGTTTGCTAATACTTCTTTTTGTGCCTGCTCTAAGCGGTAATACTCGCCCCTAGCCTCGTCTATAGACTTACCTACGCTAGCGGCGTAAGTCTCTAAGCTTTTGCCGCCCGTACCAAAAAGCGTTTCTACTCCGCCTACTAATTGCTCATAATCTGCATAAGCGGAAATAGCGCTTTTAGTAAGTGCTACCGCTCCCGCCGCCGCCGCTGCTATTCCTGCCGCTACAACTTTTAAAGCTCCACTCGCTACGGTCTTAAAGCCCTCAAACTTTCCGCCCGCTTTTTCTACTCCGTCGCCTAGCTCGTCCATACCCTCAGTAGCTTTTTCTGCCTCGTCGTCGGTTTCTGCTAGCTCTTCGTTAAATTTATCTAAAGCGTTTTGTGATTTAGTTAAGCTTGTCTCGGCGTTGTTAATCTGCACGCGCATATTACTAAGGCTTGTAGCCATTCCCTCTTGTGCCTTAGTACTTTCCTTAAGCTCTGCCTCTAACTTATCAACTACCGCCGCTTGTTCCTTATAAGCACTAG
This sequence comes from Selenomonadaceae bacterium, assembly GCA_017635875.1. Taxonomy (GTDB): domain Bacteria; phylum Bacillota; class Negativicutes; order Selenomonadales; family Selenomonadaceae; genus RGIG9201. Next base: position 5,380 of record JAGBKP010000143.1, read on the forward strand.
ACGACGTTCCAAGAGTAGCTTTTATTTGGTCTAGCTTAGCCTTTTCGCTATCGTAGGCTTTTTGTAAACTAGCCGTTTTCTTGGTCTGCGCGTCATACTCCGCCGCCATATCCTTATAAGCGCTTTTTAGATCCGTTATAGCTTTCTTTTGCTCGTTTATTTTCTTAGCAAGGTCGGCGCTTGTAGCTGCAAGGTTAGCCGTGTTTTTATCGTTGCTAGCAAATTGTGCGCTAACAAGTTTCATTTCGCTACTTACTTCTCTTAAGCCCGTTTGTATATTTTTAAGCGCTTTTTTATATTCTGTTTCGCCCGTAAGTTTTACGCTACCGCCAAAGCCCGCCATATCTGCACCCCCTTAAAACCACTCTTCCGCCTGCCTTGCTTTCTTTTTAGCCTGCGCGTAAGTAGTGCGCGTTACTCTAAGCATAAGCTCTAAGTCGAAATCGTCTTTGTATAACTGATACTCGGCGTTAAACTCTCTTAAAGTAAGGCGCCCTACTTCGTGGTTGGTTAGTCTTAATTTAGTCCTACCTATAAATCTAAACCACGAAAAGTTAATGGTAGGGTCTGTTACTTCGTCGTGGATTATTAGTTTTTTTCGTCACTCTTGGCGCTTTCTATAACTGTGTTATTAACTTTACTTGCCGCCTCTGCAAGTCCTATTTCGCTTATAATACGCCCTACTTGTTTAGTAGTAAAAAGCGCCCTCTGCTCTTCGTGTTCTTCGTTATATATTTCTATGCCCTCGTTAATCATACAAGTTAAACCGAATTTAAGAGCTTTAGCGTCTACCTCTTTTTCTGTCGTGTCTGTAAGTTCGCCCCATTTCTGCACGCTCCCGTATTCCTCTTGTATCTGCTCCATAACGTTAAGATTAAAGTATATATTGTAAAAATTCCCTTTATATTCTATGCCCGTGTTTTCGTTATTTTTTTTATTTGCCATAGTTAAAAACCTCTCTTTTTTTTATTATTTGCAAAAAGGGCGGAAAAGTCCCGCCCTAATAGCTGCTTAATATATTATTTAAACCTCATCAACGTAAACCGCGTATAGTGTAACGTTGCCGCTTGGTGTATAAGGGCTTGTTACGTTCGGAGTAGTAGCGCTAGCGCTAGTAGCCCAACCGCTAAACTCTTTACCCTCGGGCGGTGTTATGTTTTTGCCGTCGTCAAGTGTTACGCTTTCGCCTGCGGTTACGCTCTCGTCCTCAATATTTCCCGTACCGCCCATAAGATCGTAAGTAATTCTATAAACGTCGCTACCCGCTGCAAGTAAGTTTTTAAGATAAGTAAGCGCGTCGCTCTTAGTATTAAAAGTTTTTGATTTGTTCCAAGTGTTTTCCTCGTCGTCAAGAGCGGAAATAATACCCTCAATACTTGGAGTTGCAAACTCTACACTTTCGCCCTTAGTATTTTCGTCTTTACTTGGCTCGCTAAACTTAACCTTATAAAGAAACTCTACTTTATACTTATAAACGCCGCTTACCATTTTAGTAACTATACGTCCCAAACCTACGTATATAGGCGCGTCGCTTGCGGTCTTAATTACTTCGCCGTCCTCTGTAAGTGTATGTCCTAAAAGCTCGCAAAATACGGCGTCGTCGTCGTCTGTTACTCCTAAAGTAATAGTACCGCCCGCGAAACTTGTGTCGCTTTCCTGCAAAGTATCGTCCCCGTAAAGCTTAGCCTCGTTATTTGTAATTGATGTAGAGCAGCTAACCGCTTTTCCTAGCTGCTTAGCGCCCTCATATATAGCCGTACCGTCTGCGCCCTCGGTAAGTGGACTATACCATATATTATTTAAACCTATATTAGCCATTTATAATTACCTCGCTTTCTTTTGCTAAACATATAGTCTTGTGATAGTATTTAGTGTCCCGCTCGTATAAGTCGGGACTATCTCGGCTAGGTTGATAAGTCCACCCCGCCGCCGTCATAATATCTATTAAGTTACTTATAACGTTTAAGTAGTTGCCTTTGCTATATACGTCAAAGTCGTAATATTGTACGCAACCTATAAGCTCGTCGTCGCCTGCTAGCGCGTTGTCCTTGTCTAGCTGCATATACGTAACGTAAGTTGTAGCGTCTCCGTCGTAAAACATAAAGCTAACGGGTACGCCTAAGTCGCTTAATAGCGTTTCTATTTCTTCGTTAAAATTAAATAACATAAGCTACCCCCTAGACGTCCAAGCGTATTTATTAAAGTACTTTTCTTGTACTTTGTACATAGCCTTTTCTATGTCTCCGCCCTTAAAAGCTTTTCGCATAAACGGACGTTTAGGAAAAGGGCTAGTACTTCGTCCATACTCGTATAGTATCGCTAAAAACTCCGCGGGTATTCCATTAGTTGTAGAGTATATCTTACCACTACGCCCCCCGTTTCCTCGCGAAAAAGTCGTACGAGGCGGCATAAATGGCAAATAACCATAAACCGCTACTTTAGTATTGATACCGCCGTCGCTAGGCGTTTTATAAGTCTTTGTAAGCAATATATGCCCCGATATAGAGTTAGGGGCGCTAGCTTTCATTTTTTGTAATACAATCTCTGCCCCTGCCCGTGTCATTTCGCCTATCATTTCCTCGGTATCTTTTTCTAACCCGTCAAACGCTTTTATTAAATCGTTTGGTAATTCTGCTTTAAACTTTGCCAACTTTTAACACTTCCTTACATTCTAACTCTAGCTCTACGTTAGCCTCGTCTACGTTGTTAATATACTCTATAGTATAGGTCTTACCGCGGTACTTAATAATCATATCGTAAGTAATAACCGTTTGCGGGTAACGTATAGTAAAGCGTGTTAGTGCTTTCTCGTAGTCGGTATTATTCATAATAAGAGTAAAGCCTTTAGTAGTCTTTACCTCTGCGTATACCGTAAGTACTAACGCCTCGACGTCCGCAGGAAACCCCGCCGTGTCTTTGCCCTTAGTTACTTGGTATATGCTTATACGTCTATTATATTTTCCCGCGTTCTTTTCTACTTTCGCCATTATAATAAGTTCCTTTGGTGTAAGCCTAGTATATTCTCAACTACCTTGTTAAGGTTTGAGTTATCCACGTAAAGCGCCCTATTGTCGTACATATCTTGACATAAAACAAATACAACTATAACCATATCGTTATAAGTGTCTAGTGTTTCGGCGTCCTCTATACCCGTATACTTAAGTATATAGTCAATAGCTACGCCTATAGTTGACGTTATAAAGTTTTCGTCGTCCTCTGTTAGCTCTGCTATCCTCAAGTACTCGGCTACGTCCTGCGCCGTGATCTCGCTAACTTTTGTAACTATATTCATAAGTTACCCCTTTTTTGCCCTCGTTCTAGTGGGCTTTTTATTTGATGTATCTTTAACGGGCTTAGCCTTTTCGGCGGGCTTTACCTCTTCGATATAACCCGCCTTTATAAGGTCTTTAGCTATGTTAACGTCGGCTATGTCTGCGACTTCGCCCACGTTCATAGACACCACACCGCTAAAGCTTACTTTAGCTTTATACATAAGCGCCCCCTTACTCGGCTACTCCGTAAACCGCGTATAGTGTTACGTCCTCGGTTACTGTATAAGGGCTTGTTACGTCTGCCGCCTCTGCGTCGTCTGTAGTAGCCCAACCGCTAAACACTTTACCCTCGGGCGCGGTTATTCCCGTACCGTCGTTAAGTGTTATAGAGTCGCCCGCTATTGCGGTAGCTGCTGCTACTTCTCCCGTACCGCCGTTAACGTCATAAGTTACGGTCTTTACTGATACATTAACCACGGCGCTAGCCTTGTCGGTTACGTCGTAAGTACCGTTAGCGTTTATACTGATACTACCGCTAGGCTCTACGGGTTCGGTATATTCAACCGCAAGCCCGCCGCTTATAAAAGCGCTAGCCTTAGTAGCCTCTATGCTTGCTATATCTCCAACGCCTAAAGATATAACGCCGTCGGAAAAGCCTATAAGGGCTTTAATAGTTGTATTAGCCATTATAGCCACCCCCTTAATTAGTTAGCAGCCATAACAAGCTTAGCTATTTTCTGCGCGTCCTCTACCTTTGCGTCAAACTCAAGCCAACCTACCACACCTACGGCGTGCTGTGTTGCGTACTTTTCCCTAAGTACTTCTATACTCATTTCCTCGCTAAACTTAGTAGCAAGTCCTCGCATATCGCCGTAGTAAATAGCGGTTTTCCCTGCTCCCATATCGGGCATATTATCGGAAACGTAAACGGGCTTACCAAGTAAACTAGTTCCAAACGGTGTAGAAATATCGTCATTAAGCAAATAGTAACCCGTGTTACTCTTAAGAGTTCTAAGAGCGGTACGTGTAGCAGGGGACATAATCCAAATAGCGTTACCTTGGAAGTCGTCCTTAATAGCGTCGTGAAGTCTTACTACTTCGTCCGCAGTAATAGCGGTTGTAGCTGCTGCGGTAATAGAGTTAGTAAGTGTACTAAGTCCCGTAACGCCTGCGCTTGCTCCGCTTGGCACGTAACCGTTAAGTAGCTGATCCTCTATAAACCTCTTAATAGCGTAAGCCATACGCTCTACGATAAAGTCTACTATGTTAAACTGTGCGTTATTGATAAGGCTACGGCTAATAAGTGTAAGTGTTCCCGCAAGGAAACCGTCAAGCTCTATCTTATCCATAGCGCCTACGTTACTTGTAAGCTCTTCAAACTCGGACGCATAGTTAACAGTAATAGCGTTAGTATCTTCGTCGTAGTAAGGGATTACAAGCTTACCCTTAACGTTGTACTTTGTAGACTTTTCAAGGATAGGGCAAATATTATATACCATAGCGATAATTTTATTAGCTATAGTAGTAGGTATAACCGCGCCGTTAGCTGCCTTAGTCATATTAACGGCGTCTCTCTCATTAAGTACTACGCCTCTTACGTAAGCCTCAAAAGCTCTACGGTCTGCCTCTTCCTTACAAGCTGCCTCTTTCATAGCCTGCGCCTCTGCTGCGTCCTCTGCTGCCTCTTCCTTAAGCTCTTTCTTTTCTTCCTTAAGCTCGTCGTGGATCTTAAGCGCCTCTTTAATCTTTCTTACGTCGTCGCGGATCTCTGCCAACTCCTGCGCCTCGTCGTCGGTAAGCTCGCGCTTGTTAGTTTCTGCGTCGTTAAGTATTGCCTCGGCGCGTGTAATAAGATCGTTCTTTTTCTCTACAAGTCCCTTGTAATTCATAGTTAATTATCTCCTTTCATTTCTTCTATGATATTGTGGTACTCTGTATAATCAACCGCGCCGCTTTCCTCGTCCGCGTGATTATCTTTATTATCGGGTTTTTCTTTTTCTTCAACCCTTAATTTTATTTCGCTTTCGGTAACGTCTGCTATGTTAACGCGTTCGCTATCGTCTGCACTTCTTACCGCTACTAGCGTGCCGTCATAAGCGGGTACTCTTGAGCGGTCTATAAGCGATACCTCGTATAAGTTAAGGTCTTTAACATTTCTAACGGTTAGCCCGTTTTCTTCGCCCTGCTCTACTTCTCTATCCGTAAAGCCAAAGCTCCACCCTCTAAACTGTGTTTTACCGCTCTTAACGTCGGCTACTGTTTTCGGGTCTGTAATTTCTGCGTGCGCTCTTAGTCCTATAGCGTCCTCGCTAAGTTCTAAGTTACCGTCTTTAATTCCGCCTATATCTCTTTGCCAATCGTGGTTAATAAGTATTCTAACGTCGTCCGCACGCTCTAGCGCTCTTTTAAACGCGCCCGCCTTAACTCTTTCTACGAAAGTACCCAAACGGTCATTAAGAGGCTTACTAAGCCTTTCTACGGCGTTTACATAGCCGTCTATAATTACCTTATCGTCTGTAACTCTTATATTCATACGTTTAACCCCCTTTCGTTAGTATTTAGCGGTATATGCTCGCTATAGCTTATATTTTCGTCGCCGTCCTCGGATACGGTAACGTCGCCGCCTTTTATGTCTCCCGTGTTAGGGGTGTAATATTGTTTAGTGTTCACGTCATATAAAACAGAGCCTAAGCCAAAGTCTACAACGTCTAATCCCTCTATATCGTTTAAGTTTTCGTCGCGTCTTAACTCGTTAAGTGTCTTTAGTCCTATTTCCTTGGCTATCTTATAAGCCTCGTAGCGCTCTTTTATGTTAGCGCGTATAATCTCTTTTACGTCAAACTCGAAAAAGTACTTGCCCTTTTCTTTCTCTAAAAGTAATACGCGGTTTAGCTCCGTCTCAAAAGCTTTTACTATAGGATATATAGCGGTCTTAAATGTTTCGTAGTAGTCGCCCGTAATATGAAATATATTGTTAATTTCGTCTTGTAAGGTTTTTTTACTTTCGTTTAGCTGCATTTCTACCGACGTATTACTAGCCTCTTGAAATTCTAAGCCGTTATTAAGTACTACTACGTTACTTTGGTCGTTAGCGTATAAGTTTTGCCAAGCTGCTTTAAGTAAGTCTATTTCCTCTTGTCCTAGTTTCCTTTGAGACTTAATAAAGCCCTTTTTATTTCCGCCCGACTTTACTAACATAAGTTGATACTTTAGCATATTGTAAGCCGCCTCTAAAGCCTTGGAAACTTCGGCGCAAAGTCCCACGCCGCTAGCTCCGTCTTTAGTATTCCTAAGTAGCTTTATAAAGTCGTGCGGGTAAAACTCCGCGTCGTAGCAAAAGATAGTAAACCACTTATCTAACGGGTTAGGATCTCTATATATACTTATAAACTCTTCGGGTATATACTTAAGCGCTACTACGTCGTTGCGTTCTCGCTCAATATAGCAATAGCCGCCCTTGCCTAGTAAGTAGTCCTCTACTAAAGCCTTTTTAAGTTGATAAGCGTTAAGAGTGTCGCCCGTATCAACGTTAAGCATATTAACGCGCGGGTCTTTGTCCTGCTCTTCTACTTTTCCTTGCTTATACTTAAAAAGCTTAACGGGCATACTCGCAATAGTAGAGCTTATAAAGTCAACCGCTCCGCTTACCGCGGGTAACGTTAAAGCGTCCTCGCGTTTAATAGCCTCGCCGTTAAGTATAGCTTTAAGTAGTACGTCGTCTACTGTGCTTGGGTCTACTTCTCTATCTCGTTTTTTTAATCTATCAAATAAGCCCATTTAATCGCCCCTTACTCTACTCATAAAATTACATAATAAACATAACATAAAGTATTGTTTAAAAATTCCTATCTTTTTTCTACGTAAAAAAGGACGGCTAACCGTCGCTAGTCGTCCCTTTTTGAAGTGTAATGGAAAAAAGAAAGTTCTTGGGGGATCGGGTAGCCGTTCCCATAAGCTGCCCGCTCTGCAAATGGAGTAAATGTTTAATGCACTATTATATTAGCATAACTTATTATATTAAAATTCCTATTTTTTTTCTATAGTACTTGTATAGTAAAGTCTGCTTGGTTTAAAAAGTAGTCTTGTTCTAGTAAGTAAACCGCATTTATTAGCGCTACTACCATATCTACTTTACCCTTAGACTTTTTCTTATTAACGTAGCGGTTTTTATTTGTATCATACGTGCAGCGTGCATTTTGAAAGTTTATTTCTAATAGCTTATTTTCTGTATACTGAAACTCGCCGTTTTCTATTTTTTCCGCTAGTAACTTAGTAGGCGGGTGTAATACGCTACTATGTTGCCGTATCTCTATAGTATTATAGCCCGCTCTCTCTAATTTCTGCGCGGTACTAAGCGCGTTATATCTGTCGTAGCCTATCGCCTGCACTTGCACCCCGTAACGCTCTTCTAGTCCTAGTATATAGTCCTCAACTACGGCGTAGTCTATAACTTTATCTCCGCAGGCTATAGCTTTTAAGGCTCTTATAAACTCTTTATAGTCTATTTTCTCAAAAGCGTTTTTTTCTTCTATTCTGCCCTCGGGTATAAAAGCTACTACCTCGGCTAGTATGTCGTCGTTATCGTCAACGCCTACCATAGCTACGCTAGTATTGTCGTTGCTCTCGGATAGATCCACGCCCAAGTATACCACGCGCCCCGCCCACTCTATATTATTAACCTTGCACTTTTGGACGTCTTTAACGTCTATATATGTTTCTGTGCCTGCGCCTTGGTATATAATATTACAATGCTTTGTTACAAAGTTTTCGCGGGCGCTTTCCATAGCTATAGCTTTAGCTCTTTTTTTAAGTAAGTCGTCCCATATCTCGGGTACTTCTAAAGCTACAGGGTTAGCCTGCTTAAGTACTAAGTCGTCGCTTTCCCAAGCTTTCGGGTTATCGGGTATATATAATAAAACAAATATACTTTCGTCTTTTATGATCCCGTCTAAAACCTTTTTAGCGTAAGCGTCGTACTCTTCTATAGGGTTGTCTATAGTCGGGTACTTTGTGGAAATAATAAAACCTAGTTTATTTAATATATTAAGCTGCCCGCTCTGCATAGCCTCTATAGCGTAAGTATTAGGTAAAGCCCCCACCTCGTCGGCGCAAAATACCGACGGTAGCTTACCGTCCATATTACTATTAGAGTAATTTAACGGCGTGTACTTACTCTCTTTAGCTATAAACTCTATATAGTCACGTAGCAGCTTAAAACGCTTAACGCCTTTATACTCATATATAAGCGGGCTACTCTTTATAGTCTTAGTTATAGCCTCTTTTATTTCCCTCGATAGTTTACCGTCGGGCGCTACGCTATAAAATTCCGAAAAGTTAGGCTCGGTTATAAATAGAATTATAAAGAGCGTACCAACCGTATAAGTTTTAAAATTTTTTCGGCATATCTCTAATATACAAGTCTCGTAACGCCTGCGCTCTGTGTTGGAGCGGTAAACCGTACAAAGTACCGCCGTATAAATAAGCCATTGATACCCCGTAGTACATTCGTATAGCGTTTGCCCTGCTTTTAGTCCTTTAGGCATAATTAAAAGCTTTAATATAGCCTCTATCTGCTTATACTTTGTCTCGCTTATCGTGTAGCGCTTGTCTTTGCCCTCGGACACTCTCATAAACTCGCGCATTTGTTTTTTAACGTACTTTGGCGTTGTCTTAGCTCTTATACATTTCTTACAATACTCGTAAGCTTTGGTATTAGTCACTATTATCGCCCCCGTTTATAATTTCTAAGAGCGGGTCTACTTCTTTAGCTTTGTCCTCTGCCTTAAAGCCTTGGACTATCTTAAGTAAAGTAGTTACTGTCTTGTTAGCGCTATTTGTTGTATTGTTATAAGCGTTAATAGCAGGATTAGTATATATATTGCCTCTGCCCTTAACGTATTCCTTAGTAACTGTAGCCCCTGCGTCGTTTATTTCCTGCTCTAAGTCCTCAAGTATTTTTATTTGTACTAAATACCTTTGAAAAGTTGTAGTAAAAAAGAAATTAGTTTGTACTCCGCTTTTTTCTGCAAGTTTTAATATCTCTTGCGCCTTATCTGTCATAGTTTTACTATTATCTTTCATATATGCCCCCTATATTGTCGCCTCTCTCAATTTTAAAGCGTTTATTAGCCGTTTTACGGCGTTTTTAAAAGTTTTAATTTTACTTAGGTTATTCCAAAAAAAGCTTTATTTTGCCCGTTATCGTCAATATATA
>JAGBKP010000144.1 GCA_017635875.1 Selenomonadaceae bacterium
ACGAGTTTTGCGAGTCTTCTTGCGATTTCGGTTTTACCTACGCCGGTAGAGCCTATCATCAAAATATTTTTCGGCGCAACGTCGTCCTGCATTGAAAGGGAAAGTTTACGACTGCGCCAACGGTTTCTTAAAGCGATGGCGACGGATTTTTTCGCCGCCTCCTGCCCCACTATGAATTTATCGAGTTCCGCCACTATTTCTCTCGGCGTTTGTTCGTTTACTCCTATATCCATTATTCAAGTTCCTCCGTCACAATATTTTGATTCGTAAAGACGCAAATATCTCCCGCTATGGAAAGAGCCTCCTTTGCAATCTCAATCGCCGAAAGCTCCGTATGCTTCACCATAGCGCGCGCCGCCGCCAAAGCGTAAAATCCGCCCGAGCCAATCGCCGCCGCGTCCCCTTCCGGCTCTATCACTTCCCCCGTGCCGGAGAGCATCAAAATCGTGTCCTTATCCGCGACCAAGAGCAACGCTTCAAGTTTACGGAGCACTCTGTCCGTGCGCCATTCTTTTGCAAGCTCCACCGCGGCTCTTTGCAAATTTCCGTGATAAGCGTCCAGTTTTCCTTCAAATTTTTCAAACAGCGTAAAAGCGTCCGCGACAGAGCCGGCAAACCCGGCAAGCACTTTTCCGTTATATAGTTTCCTAACCTTTTTGGCGTTGCCTTTCATAATCGTATTCTGTCCGAAAGTCACCTGCCCGTCGCCTGCGATAGCGGTCTTACCGTCCCGCTTAACGCAACATATAGTAGTAGCGTGAAAATCACCCATATTATCGGCTCCTTTCCTACTAGGTAGTGCTATTTACCTACTTTCTTTTTTCTCTTTCTTTTTTATAAAAAAGAAAGAGAAAAAAGAAAGTAGCAAAGAAAAAAGAGAAAGAAAAAATTTTAATATATTTTTTTATTTTTCCTCTTTAAACGCTTCTATTCTTTTTTTCACGTTTTCCTGTAAATTTCTGTAGAAAAATTGATAATCGTAAATGTGATATACGCCCGGGGCGAATTGGGGCAATTTGTTCGGATAATCCTTTTCGTTTACGTCCGTTACTTTTAGCGTCCCTCTTTTTTTATCAATGTACGCGCCCGTAAAATGCGGAATTTCCTTTTTGATTTTTCCGTTGTAATCCGTAAAACAAGCCCCTAAATTAAGCGATTTATCCGCGATTTTATTGTTCACGCGCCAAGAGAGAGGATTTATGGAGATGGTTTTTACATTTCCCGGCACTATCACGGAAGATGTCACGCCTTCCGCTTCGGTGTTAAACGAGATAATAACGCCCGTATCCTTTTCGCCTTTGGCGGGTTTAAGATGCGGATATTTCACAATATCTTCCTTCGTAATGTACCAGCCGGGGGCGTAAGCCGCTATCATCCGTTCTTTTATAAACTTTTTATCGCCAAACTCTTTAAGCAAAAGCACAATATGATTGCTTCCCTGCGAAAAACCTGCCAAAATAAATGGTCTTCCCTTGTTGTAATGCTTTAGATAATGGAGAAAAGCGTCCCTTACGTCTTTATAAGCGTATTCGAGGGCGTTTTTACGGACATTTTCGCCGCCGCCGCGACTGCTGAAACCTGCCATACGATAATACGGCGCGAAAAATCTGGCGTTTTCGTCGTAAATTCCCTTCTCCATATTTATTGCGCCTACGAATTTTTTCTTGATTTTTTCGTCCGTCAGTTCCATATTGAGATGAGCCGCGTCTCCCGCAAAGACCGTGGGGCAGATAAAGAAAACGTCCGCGTCTTTAAAAGTTTTGTTTATTTCCAGAAACGCCCAATTTTTAGCGTCCGCATAATCAACGGATTCTTCTTTGGGCGCGGCGAGGGAAATTTGAGAAAACAACAGCGCAAACGACAATAAGTATAAAAATTTTTTTACGCTTCTCATAACTTCTCCTTAAACCTTTCAATATCCTCCAAAGCTCTTTTTGCGAAAGCCTTTTTCCGCTCTTTTTTATCGCGTATGCTGTGTTCTAAAGGTGGAAACAGTCCGAAATTTACGTTCATCGGTTGAAAATGTTTAGCTTCGGAAGTCACTATATAATTTATAAGCGCGCCGTGCGCCGTTGTAACGGGAAAACTTATCGGCTCTTTGCCGTTTACTGTTCGCGCCGCGTTTACTCCCGCTACAATCCCTGATGCGGCAGATTCAACATAACCTTCCACACCCGTCATTTGCCCCGCGAAAAATAAATTTTTGTAGCCCTTTAGCTGCATAGTCGCTTTCATAAGGCGCGGCGCATTTAAAAACGTATTTCTGTGCATAACGCCGTAACGCACAAATTCCGCGCGCTCCAGTCCGGGTATCATACCGAAAACCCGCCTCTGTTCCGGCCAAGTGAGATGAGTTTGAAAACCTACGATGTTATAAAGCGTCCCTTCCGCGTTGTCTTGACGAAGTTGAACGACGGCGTAAGGTCGCTCGCCTGTTTCGGGGTTTTCAAGTCCTACGGGTTTTAACGGGCCAAAGAGCAGCGTGTCTTCACCCCGCATTGCCATAACTTCGACGGGCATACAGCCTTCAAAAAATTTTTCCTTTTCAAAGGATTTTGCAGGCACAAGCTCCGCCGTCGTTAAGGCGTTCCAAAAAGCGAGGTATTCTTCCTTTGTCATCGGGCAATTTATATAATCCCCGCCGCCGCCTTTATTGTATCTTGACGCGCGATAGGCTTTCGTCATATCAATAGACTCAAGCGTTACGATAGGCGCGGCGGCGTCGTAAAAATACAGCGATTCTTCGCCCGTGATTTTTAAAATATTATCGTAAAGCGCGCCTTCGGTAAGCGGTCCTGTGGCTATTATCGTCACCGCGTCGTCCTTTAACGGAATTTGTTCAATTTCTTCACGAATTACCGTAATATTCGGATGGTTTTCGATTTTTTCCGTGATGAATTTGCTAAATCCCTCTCTATCCACTGCGAGCGCGCCGCCCGCCGGCACTTTTACCGCGTCAGCCGCCTGCATAACGATAGAATTTAATCGGCGCATTTCTTCTTTTAGCACGCCCACGGCGTTTTCAAAACCTGCGCCGCGAAGAGAATTGCTGCATACAAGCTCCGCAAAATTTGCGGTTTTATGGGCGGGCGTCTGTTTATGTGGACGCATTTCATAAAGAGCGACTTTTGCGCCTGATTCTGCCGCATAGTACGCCGCTTCAACGCCTGCTAATCCCGCTCCCACTATGATTATATCCGTCACTTTTTCGCCTCATTTCGCTTTTGTTGTATTCTTTTTCGTAGCTTTTGCGTCTTTTTCTTGCTTCGCTTCTTCTTCAAGTTTCTTCAGCCGCTCTTCTTCTCGCTTCTTATTCTTCTCAAGCTCTTTATTTATCGGGTGATTTACTCTTGTCTTGCAATTATCGTTTAAGCAGTAGACAATTCCGCGTCCGCCTCTGAAATTGTGACGAAGCATAAGCGAGCCGCACTCTTTGCAAGGCTCTTTCAGCGGCATATCCCAAGACACAAAATCGCAATCGGGGTAATTTTCGCAACCGAAGAATTTGCGTCCGCGACGGGATTTTCTCTCTAAAATTCTGCCTCCGCATTTTGGGCATTTTGCCCCCGTATCCACTAAAATCGGCTTCGTATTTCTGCACTCGGGAAAACCCGGACAAGCTAAAAATTTGCCGTAACGCCCGAGTTTATACACCATTTTTCGCCCGCAAAGCTCGCATACTACGTCGGATTCCTCATCTTTTATATCTATATGACCAATAGCTTCGTCCGCTTTTTCGAGAGTTTTTTCAAACGGGTCGTAAAATTCCTTTAAAAGCGCGGAGCTTTTTATCTTGCCCTCCGCCACTTCGTCGAGTTCGTTCTCTAAATTCGCCGTGAATTTAACGTCCACTATATCCTTAAAATATTCTTCAAGCATATCGAGGACTATAAACCCAAGCTCCGTCGGTTGAAATTGTTTATCGCGGCGCACGACGTAGCCTCTCGCTTGAATTGTTTCGATAATCGGCGCGTAGGTGCTTGGTCTGCCGATTTCCTTTTCTTCCAAAGTTTTGACAAGCGACGCGTCGTTATAGCGCGGCGGCGGCTCGGTGAAATGTTGCTCCGGCAAAACTTCGTCAAGTTTCAGCTTATCACCCGCTACAAGCTCGGGGAGCGTTATATCTTTTTCTTTTTTGTTTGCGTCGACGCCTGCGTACACCGCTTTAAACCCGTCGAATTTTAACTTTGAGCCTGCGGTTTTTACCTTAAAGCGATTTCCCGCATCAACCGAAACGGACATTGTGTCGTACACGGCCGGCGTCATCTGGCTTGCCATAAATCGCTGCCATATAAGGTTATAGAGCTTAAATTGGTCTTTATTTAAATACCCCTCCACGCTTTCGGGCGTGAGGTCTATATGGGTGGGGCGAATACCTTCGTGCGCGTCCTGCGCCTTTTTCGACGAATAATTGTTGAATTTTGCGGGAACATAGTCTTTCCCGTATTTTTTTAATATAAACTCTTTCGCCTCGTTTTGCGCAACGTCCGATATTCTGACCGAATCCGTTCTCATATAGGTTATAAGCCCGACGGAATTTTTGCCGACTGTCACGCCCTCGTAGAGTTGCTGGGCTATCATCATCGTCTTCCTAGACACAAAGCCGAGTTTATTTGCCGCGTCCTGTTGCAAACTGCTTGTTGTAAAAGGAGGCGCGGGGTTTCTTTTACGCGAGCCGCGTTTTACTTCTTTTACGGTAAAATCGGATTTTTTTAGTTCGTTTACGATTTTTTTCGTGTCGCTCTCGTTTTTGAGGTCGATTTTTTTGCCGTCAATCTCCGTTAGTTCCGCTTTAAAGGCTTTTGTCTTGCCCTTTTGAAGCTTTAAATCAACCGTCCAATATTCTTCCGACACAAAATTTTGTATCTCTTTTTCCCTGTCGCAGATAAGTTTCACCGTGACGGACTGCACTCTCCCTGCGGAGAGCCCCCTTCGCACTTTTCGCCACAGAAGCGGGCTTAATTTGTAGCCTACTATGCGGTCGAGCATTCTTCTTGCTTGTTGCGCGTCCACCCTATCCATATCTATGGGTTTTGGGTCGTTCACCGCCGCTTGTATGGCAGGTTTTGTGATTTCGTTAAAGACTATGCGGCATTTTTTCTTCGGGTCTACGTCCAAAATATAGGAAAGATGCCAAGCTATAGCCTCTCCCTCGCGGTCGGGATCGCTTGCTAGATACACTTTGTCCGCGTTTTTCGCGTCTTTTTTGAGTGCCTTTATCAAATCGCCTTTGCCGCGAATGTTTATGTATTTCGGCTCAAAATTGTTGTCAACGTCTATCCCGAACTGGCTTTTGGGCAAATCCCTCAAATGCCCCATAGAGGCGCGAACTATATAATTTTTTCCCAAATATTGCTCTATCGTCTTTGCTTTAGCGGGAGACTCCACCACGACTAAAGTCTTTGCGCTTGTCTTTTTTGGCGCGGATTTTTTTGCGACGGGCATTTTTTCACGACCTTTCGACTCTTATATATTTATGCAAATCCGTTTCTTTTGCGATACCTTTCATAATTAAATTTAAAAGCGTCATATTAAGATTTTGAATATCAATATGGGAAGGCATACTGATATAGATTTCTTCTTTAGAGAGCGGCGCGTGAAAAGAAAGAAGTTGATACACCAGCTTTTCGTCTTCCGTCATCTCCGGCAGAGTTTTTTCTTTAGGTTTCGTATCTTCGATTTTTTTTATTTCAACAACGGGTTTATCGCTTTCGTCGTTGTTTTGATAGGCTTTAACCCTGCGATTTCCCCTGTACTCCTTTAAAATATCCTCTGCGCACCGCGCGGGAATAGCGCCTTCCGTTAGTAACCAATTAGGGCCCGCGCTCATATTTGAAAAAATACTGCCGGGCACCGCGAAAACGTCGCGGTTATCGTTTACGGCGTGGTCAGCCGTTATAAGCGCGCCGCTTTTTCTGCCCGCCTCAACCACCACAGTGCCGTGTGAAAGCCCGCTTATGATGCGGTTCCTCGCGGGGAAAAACGCGGGATACGGCGAAGTCCCGGGCTTATATTCCGAAATAATAGCGCCGCCTTTTTCCACTATCTCATAAAAAAGTTTGCGATTTTCGGGCGGATAGACGTAATCAATTCCGCAACCAAGTACCGCTACGGTACGCCCCGCTTTTAGCGCGCCTACGTGCGCGGCGGTGTCAATGCCGCGAGCCGCGCCCGATACCACGACTACGCCGTATCTTGCGAGGTCTTCGGCTATCATCTCGGCCGCTTCTTTGCCGTAATTTGTAAAATTTCTTGAGCCCACCATAGCTATACATAAATCTGTTTTAGCTGGAAGAGTTCCCTTATAATAGAGCATAGACGGAGGATTTTTGAGTTCTTTAAGCATAAAGGGAAAGTTTTCGTCCGTTATCGCGACGGTCTTTGCGTTGCATTTTTTGCACGACTCCATAAGTTTTTCGGGGAAATATGGATTGCTCGCCCTAAATTTTATAAAATTTTTCAATACGTCTTCTTTTAAAACCTCGGCTTGTTTTAACTCGCCTTCGTCAGCCTCCCAAACCGCTTTCGCAAAAGAAAAGCGCGCGAGCAGGTCTTGCAAGACTTTATCGCCTATCCCGTGCGTTTCTTTCAACGCGGCGATATAATAACCTTCCATAAATATACTCCTCGTAAAAAATTTTTCTTCCATAATATTATTATTTGCAAAATTTTTCAAGTAGAATTATGTATCTTTCAAAATTTCAATGGAAAAAGTTAAAAAATTATTATATAATTAAAAAACCAAATTTTAAAGGAAAGTGACTTATGACGAATGTTTACGACAGATTGAACGATTTTTATCTTAAAAATCCGGATGCAAAGTTTTATTTTCAACGGAAAATATTTGAGCGTCATTTAAGAAAATGCGCTTGGAAGGGCGATGATAAAAGCAAGCTGAATTTGCGATTTGAACTTCTTTCGCGTATTGTTCTTTTTGCAATAGAAATTGATTTGGATTCTATCTGCGATTTAGTGCCGGAAGATTATTTGGAAATTTTTTATAAACTTGCGGAAATAGAAAATAAAAATTTAGATGAAAAAACGGTTTTAAAATATATTAAATTTGTGAAGGAATTGTTTTTGGAAAGAGAGCCTGACGGCTTTGAAGGAAATATAGAAGAAATAGAATTCTTAAGGATGTTTTTTTACGACGAAGGCAAATTTCATCTCTTAAAAAGAGAAAATAAAAACAGCTATAAAAGCTGTATAAGACGAGATAAAACATCTTATGAAGAAATGCGGCAAATTGAATTTTTAAAAGAAAATTGGCTTGTAAAAATCAAGGAATATTTTAACAATTCCATTTTTGAAAAAGATTTAAAACGAGCCTTAACGATGTTTATTAACGGCAAGAAAAAATATGAAAAAGATGAAGAAAGCGAGAAGAAATTCCGCGATTATTTCTTGTTTAATTATCGCTTAATCAGAACGGATGAAACTCCGCTTGAATTTTTTTATAAGAGGGAAAAAGAAAATTTAGACGATATTTCAACGCAAATAATTGAGGAATATCTAAACTCAAAATTCACGATTTTTTATGTAAAACGAGAGGACGGCGATTCCTTTTTATGCAGGGATTTTTTCCGCGAACGCGAATTTTTTATTCCCTATTCGTCCGCTGATTTTCCGGAATATAAAAGCATCGTTTTCTCCGCTAATATTGAGGAAGGAACGATAGTAGCCCCTGCTTTTTTAAACGCTATATTTGCCGAAGAAGGCGAAATGGACAAGATAGTTAAAGAGATAAATTCCGCGTATAAGCTTTACGCCTATCAAGAAAAAAATCCCACTTACGCAAAATTTTTTGCAAGGCACAATATGGCGGTTCGTCAAATAATAGCAGAAGTCGCCGTATTTCATAAAACGGACGTAATTCCGGAAGCCGTTGATATTGAAAATATAAAAAGCGATTTAAATTTAACGGGGGATTATGAAAAACCAATAAACAAACTTATCAATATAGCGAAAAAAATAGAATTAAGCGAATATTCCATAAAACTTTTAAAGAAATATTACTCGGATTTTTTAACTAAATCAAAATTTACCAGATGGCAAAACGAAAACGACCTCGCGCTCTTTGCCGTGTTAAAAAATTTTGCGGAGCTAAACGGAGCAAAAAATTTTTATAAAATCGACGAATATTTCCCTCCCGACTTAGATATTGAAAAACTTCAAATTATGTCGACCGATATAAAAAATTTATTAAAAAGTGAAACATTTGATCCGCGTTATTTAACGGAAGAGGGATTTTTCAATTTGGTATGCAGTTAAAATAAAAAAGCCCGCAAAATGCGAGCTTTTTTTATTCTCAAAAAATTATATTATCTTTTCGCCGTGGTAAATTTCGCCGCCTATTTCGGGATAAACTCCGTAATACACCGCCCATTCGGTTTTGTATTTTATCGCTTGGGCGTGAATACTTTCGATGCGGTCTATAGTTTTTTTCACCACTGCCGGCGAACCAACTACCAATGAATTTTCGGGAATAACCGCGTTTTCTTTAACAAGCGCGCCCGCGCCTATTATAGAGCCGCGTCCTATTTTCGCGCCCGTTAACACCGTCGCGCTCATACCGATTAAAACGTGGTCTGCAATTTCGCAACCGTGCAACACCGCGCCGTGACCTATCGTTACATAATCGCCGATAATGCAGGGCTTATTGTCCGCAACGTGCAAACAAACCAAATCTTGCACATTTGAACATTCGCCTATTTTAATGTAGCAAACGTCGCCCCTAGCCACAACGCCGGGCCATATACTCGAATATTTCCCGACGGTAACGTCGCCGGACAAAAAAACCTGCGGCGCAACAAAAGCCTCTTCGTCAATAACGGGCTTTTTTCCTTGAAATTCAATTCCTTTAAGCGTATACACAAATTCACCTTCAAATCATATTATTTTCAATCATATATTCCGCGATTTGAAGCGCGTTTAACGCCGCGCCTTTTCTTATCTGGTCACCGCATACCCAAAGATTCAGGCCGTGTTCTATGGATTCGTCTTTTCTTATGCGTCCCACTTCAACGTCGTCTTTGCCGGAAGTAAATAGCGGCATAGGATATAGCATTTCATCGGGGTCGTCCACAACTTTTGCGCCTTTAAAGCTCGCTATAGCCTTTTTTGCTTCCTCAACCGTAACTTCGCCTTCAAACTCCACATTCACCGATTCGGCGTGGGAACGATAAACGGGAACGCGAATTGTGGTGGCGGTGATTTTCATACCGTCGTCTTCCATAATCTTCTTCGTTTCGTCTATCATCTTCATTTCTTCTTTGGTGTAGAGATTATCCTTAAAGACGTCGATTTGAGGAATGAGGTTAAAAGCTATTTGATAGTGTTTCGGAAGAGACGCGCCCGGCAAAATTTTGGGCGTGACTTCTTTACCTGCGGAAATATCCGCGACTTGCTCCTCAAGTTCCGCCATTGCCTCTTTGCCGCCGCCGGATACCGCTTGATAAGTGGAAACCACAACGCGCTTAATCTTTTTTAAATCATAAAGCGGTTTTAACGCCATAACCATAATAATGGTGGAGCAGTTCGGGTTTGCGATAATGCCCTTGTGACGCTTAATAGCGTCAGGGTTTACTTCAGGCACGACAAGCGGCACGTCTTTATCCATTCTAAACGTGCTGGAATTGTCTATAACAACCGCGCCGGCTTTAACAGCCGCGGGAGCGAAAGTTTTGCTCGCAGAGCCGCCGGCGAAAAGCGCTATGTCTATATCTTTAAAAGAATCCTCTGTCGCTTCTTCCACCGTATAGGTTTTGCCCATAAAATCAATTTTCGTACCCGCGGAACGCTTCGACGCCAAAAGTTTAAGTTCGCCGAAGGGAAATTTTCTTTCTTCGATAAGATTTAAAAATTCCTGCCCGACCGCGCCCGTCGCACCCAAGATAGCCACTCTGTAATTTTTCATCTTGTTTTCTCCTTAATCCATAATTTTATCAAGACCGATTGTCATACCTTTTAAGCCCAAAACTTTTTTGCAAGCAAGCGCAACGCCAGGCATAAAAGACATTCTGTCCATAGAATCGTGGCGAATTGTTAAAGTTTCGCCTAATCCGCCGAAGATAACCTGCTGATGCGCCACAAATCCCGGAAGCCTTACGCTGTGGATATGCATACCGTCAACTTCCGCGCCCCTTGCGCCTTGAAGTTTTTCTTTTTCGTCGGGGTGTCCCTGTTTCATACTTTTACGCACTTCTTTTATCATTTCGGCAGTTTGCACCGCAGTGCCGGACGGCGCGTCTAATTTTTTGTCGTGGTGAAGCTCTATTATCTCAACATTCGGCAAATATTTTGCCGCCTGCTTACTCATAAGCATCATCAAGACCGCGCCAATCGCGAAGTTCGGCGCGATAAATATGGGCGTGTCGTTTTCTTTTGCGATTTTTTCAAGCTCTTTTTTCTGCTCGTCGGTCAGTCCCGTAGTTCCCACAACAGGCGCGACTTTTAATTCCAAGGCGGTTTTTACGTTGTCAAACACAACGTCAGGGCGTGTAAAATCCACCATAACCTGCGGCTTTTTGGAATTTATCGCCTCTTTTAAATCCGTTTCGATTATAACGCCGTTCGCTTTTAGTCCCACAAGTTCGCCCGCATCTTTTCCGCCTGCAATATCCACAGCCGCGACAAGATTAAGGTCGTTGTCCTCTATTACGGTTTTTACCACCGCCTGTCCCATTCGACCGCATGCGCCGTTTACCAATATGTTTATCAAATTAAACGCCTCCTGTTTTCAAAAAAAAAGGAGCAAACGCTCCTTTATATTTTTATTTTTTTCTTAACCACGAAGGTATGTCAAGACCTATATCCAAAGGTTGCGGAGCTTGGGGTTGAGAAACTGTATTTTGATTAGGCGCGCCTGTAACGCCGATTTTGTTTTGCGAATTGTTTTCGCCTGCAGGAGTCGGATTTGCCACAGATTTAAAAGCGTTTTTGCCCAATCCCAAAACGTCGCTCGCGTCAAGACCCGAAGGTTTAAACGGCGTATTAAATCCCGTAGCTATAACGGTGACGCTTATCTTATCCCCCATAGACTCGTCTAAAGACGCGCCGAAGATTATGTTTACGTCAGGATGCGCCGCCTCTTGAATAGTTACGAAAGCCTCGTTTACTTCCATCATAGAAAGAGAATCCGGCGCGCCCGCGATGTTTAACAAAATACCTTTCGCGCCCTTTATGTCGATTTCAAGGAGCGGAGATTCCACTGCGCGTTTTGCCGCTTCCACCGCCGCGTTTTCGCCGCTTGCTTCCCCTATGCCCATAAGAGCAGAGCCCGCGTCGCTCATAATGGTTTTTACGTCCGCAAAGTCAAGATTTATAAGTCCCGGTTTCATTATAAGGTCGGAAATACCTTTAACGCCTTGATAAAGAACATCGTTTGCGATACTAAACGCTTGCGTCACCGGCGTTGTTCTGTCTATAACCTGCAAAAGTCTGTCGTTTGGTATTGTGATTATGGTGTCAACGTGATTTTGCAAATTTTCAATGCCCATCTCCGCGTTTTTGCGCCTTGACGGTCCTTCAAAAGAGAAGGGTTTTGTGACGACGCCTACGATTAGAGCGCCCACTTCTTTGGCGCACTGCGCAACTATAGGCGCTGCTCCCGTTCCCGTGCCGCCGCCCATACCCGCGGTGACAAAGACCATATCCGAATTTCTTAACGCTTCCTTAATATCTTCGTAACTTTCTTCCGCGGCTTTTTCGCCGATAATCGGTTTTGCGCCCGCACCAAGTCCGCGGGTAAGTTTTTCGCCTATCTGCATTCTCTTTGTGGCGTTAGAGTGGCGAAGAGCCTGCGCGTCTGTATTTACCGCGATAAAATCCACACCGTCAAGCCCGAGTTCTATCATACGATTGACGGCGTTACTGCCGCCGCCGCCAACGCCAACGACTTTAATCTTTGCGTATTGATCGAGTCCTGCAATATCATCAAGTTCAAACACGTTTGTAACCTCCATCTTAATTATGATTTATATATGGTATATTTATAATTGCTATACTATGAATTAAAATAACGACTACATTTTATCATATTTTTTATAACAATGCGAATATTTTTTTTCTAATTTTTTACAACATTATTCTACTACTTCGTTTAGCGTAGATTTTTCTTCGACGGTGGGAGAGTGCATGCTTTTTCGTATGTAATGACGCCTTAAAGACGCAAGGTTTTTGAAAATTCTAAAACCGAAGGCAAGAAGCGCGACGTAGTATAAATCTATCCCAAGTCTGTCGCCTATATAAACCAAAAGCGTCGCCATTAAAGCGTTTGAAAAAAATCCCGTGATAAAAACCACGTTTTCAAATTTATTGTTTGCGGCGGCGCGAAGTCCGCCGAAAATCGCGTCCAAAGATACCAAAATCGCGACAGAAAAGAGTTTTGAATACGCGATCGGTATTAAAATCGGGCAGAGCGTGCCGAGTATAAGCCCCAGTATCAGCCCTATTATGGGAAGCGCCATATTATTCCTCCTCGGCTACTTTTGCGTAATTAAATCGAATAACTCCGCGATACGGCGGAACGTATACCGCGTCTGATACCGTAATTTCCATTTGTATGCCCCAAACTTTAAGAGTTTCGGCAACGCCGCCCCTCATTTTTAACGCGTTTTCCAAATCTTTGCCTTTTCCTATGGCGCGAATTTCAAAAGGAGTTGAAGAGCGCACGTTGTTTACGGAAATCGTAGGCCCTGCGCAGCGCACCTCGCTTGTGCCGATAAGCCGCTGCCCGTTTATTGAAACAGCTTCTGCGCCTGCCGCTCGAAGTTCGTTTATAACTCGCAAAATATCGTCATCGTGGATAATATATAAATTTTGATTTTCTCCCGCGCGGGAATTTTGCTTGCTGTCGTCCATTCTTATGATGACGCCTTCGCCCTTCATAGGCGTAAGCCCCGCCCGCTGTTTTAACACGGTTTCGGTTTCTCCGCCAAGTCTGGACGATAAATTCGCCACCTCTTTTAAGAGCGCGTCCCTTTCTTTTTCAACGGAGAGAAGTCTGTCAGAGAGCTCTTCTATTCTTTGGTAGGGAATGGTAGCTCTCATATCTTCCGTCATACGGAACTGCAAGGCGAGCAAAAATCCCACGACCATACAGACGGAAGCTATAGAGATTTGACCTTTTTTTATTATCCTCATTCTATTTCTTCTTTCATCTTTATAAAAGGCGCGTCGTACTTAAAATCCACGTATTCCGCGTTTATTGGGTTACGCTTTACGTCCTCCAAAAAATTTTCTGTAAGATGCGCTTTTAGTTCGACGTTTGACAAATCTCCCAGACGAATAACGACGCCCGCTGTGGTTTTGCCAATTATGGTGTCATCCGTAAATTTCAGCTCGCTTAATTCTTTTAAATATTCGTAATTTAAAGCGCTCAAAAACGAAAGTATTTTTTTTAAATTTTCATCTGCGATTTTGTCGCCGATAAAAATATTTTCGAGATATACCCCGTTAATGTTTGGAATTTGCCCGAATTTTGGCGCGCTGTACGCGTCTATAACCAAGCCTTGTTTATCGACGGCGTAATAGTGATTATCTTTAGCGACGGTGACAACGGGCACGCGTTCCGTTATATGAATATCAAGATAAGATGGAAGAGAGCGGCGCACGACGGCTTCTTCAACGCGCAAATCCGAAAGCAAACGTTTTGAAATCTCGTCTGTTTCAAGGGAAAAGAGCGGCGCGCCGTAGGTAACGCCGCAAATTTGGACAATATCTTCGTTAGTTAAGTTAGTCATACCCGACGCGCGAATTTCACGGAGCGTAAAAATAGGTGAATACACAAATATAAGAAGCATCGCGGCAACGGCAATAAGAAGCAAAACGCCGGGTCGAATGTTTCTTTTTTTCATCCGCGTTTCCCCCTATCTTAAAAATTCGCAATCTATTTTTCCACATCGTAAATTTTTTTGCTGATAATTTTTGCGCCGCTCGCGTTTAGATGCACTAAATCAAAAAAGCAGTCGTCGTTTAGCTCTTCGTAAAACAGATTTATAAAATCTGCGCTGTGGTCTTTTAAAACTTCCGCTAAATTGCTTTTAAAATATTCGTAAACTTCTTTCCTTAAAGTTTTTTGAACAAGCGTTGTATGCGGTAAAGTAAACAAAATCGGTTTTGCGCCGTTTGCTTTGCATAAATCTATGTAATTTGCCAAAATTTTTTTGTTTTTTTCCGCTGTTTTGGGATAAATCGGCTTATCAAGAGTCTTTAACGTCGATTCGTAATCTATATAATCTTTAAGAGAAACGGTATTGTTTTGCCAAGGGTGACGAATACCGCACCTTTCCGACTCCTCCGCTATGGGCGTATTGTCATATATGGCGAAAAATCTATCGTTCGCGAGATTTATTAAATCTTTGTCGGGAAAATCCTCATCAAAATTCGGCAAAAACGCCCTATAGTGGTACGCTTGCCAATTTGCCGAAAACGAACGGCTGATGTCGTAAGAAAAAGCATATATCGGCAGTTCTATAAGCGCAAATTTTACTTTTCTTTTTGAAAAAACAAGTTTTGCGATTTCATAGCCGCTCCATAAATCCTGCCCCGAAAAAGCGAGGTTGATGCCGCGCATATCCTTAAATTCGTCAATATAGAGAGCGGCTTCCGCATACGATATGCCCGTTGCAAAAAAATCCAACGGCAGAGGATGTAGCGTCGCGTATTTTACTTGGCTCAAATGCCTTTGAAATACGGAAAGCGAAAAATTATGGATACTTTTTTTATCCGCTCCAAAAGATACCATAAGGTCCCTTATGTTCTTCGTATCGGAAAGATTTGTTTGATAACCGATTAAAAAGTATCGCGCCTCACCGGGGGGGGTACTCGATTCCACTAAATATCGAAGCTTTGAAAAGTCACAACTCGGAATTTTCTTTTCGTTTAATCTTACGTCAAGTTTATCGCCGTTTTCAATAACAATTCCCGATAAATTTATCTTTGAAAAATCCATAAAACTCGAAAGCGAATCGAGCATATTTGAATTTATAACCACAAAATAATCGCGCATACGATACTCCTAAAACAAAATTACTCGACACCATCGCTTAATTTAGTTTATTGACTTTGCTCCAAAGGGTCGTCCCCGTAGTCGTTTTTTCCGACGGTTCCCGGCGCAAATATGACGTAAAGCCCCGCTACTAAATCCACCCAAGGAATAAAAAGCAAAATCACCCACCAGCCGGAACGGTTCAAATCGTGCAAACGGCGAACGGACAAACTTATGTTGCATACGGTAATCGCTATAATCGCGCATCCCGTAAGAACATAGCCGAGTATTTCCGAAAAGCTGAAAAGGAAACCTGCCGCAAGGCAAATTACGACAAAAACCGCGAACGCTTTTAAACCCATAACGCAAAAAGCGAGCCGATTAAGCCGTCCTTCAAAAGTAGTGTAAGCGTTTGTTATATTTTCGGATACTTTTTCCTCGTTTGCGGTTTCGTTATTTTCCGACATAGCGATAAACTTCTTTCCAACCGCGATTCTCTACATTGTATATATCAATCTCTCCGCCTTGGTCGCCGGTTTTATAATCTCCGCCTTTGGGATTGTTTACGCCTCTCGCCTCAACGGTAAGCCCACCGCCTATGTAAATCGCAACATGGCGCATAGGGTCGCATACAATATCGCCGCGCTGTAAATTGTTTTTAATCTCGTCCCAAGTAAATTTTTTAAACCCGCCGAGTCTTTGCATATCCGGCCAGATAGTATCCGCGTCGCCGCTAAATTGCTTGCCGTTATAGAGTTTCATATAATCGGGATTTTTTTTCCACGCGCCTATCATATCAAATCCCGCGTATTGAAGCGCGTGATAGACAAAAGCGGAGCAATCATAGTCCGGACCTTCCCTGCTCCCCGTATACGGATTTTTTGCAGTAGCGTTTTCCGCTCCTTGCGAATAGCCGTGCACCGGGTCTCTTGCGATAGCTTCCGCCCACAAGACGTACCTTTCTATTCTGTTTTGAACTTCGTTATTTGTCGCCGCAGATACGGTCTCAATGTTGCAAAGGTTTACAGCGACAAATGCCGCTAAACCCAAAGCTAAACCTATGAAATTTTTCATACTAAAATTCCTTTCAATATAAAATAGGGGGAAAGATATTCCTTACCCCCGTTTACTTAATTTGTGTCAACCGCTATATCAAGTTCCACTATCTGACCGCCTAAATCCATTTCCACCGTCAGATACTGCGCGTCGCTGATTTTTATTTGAAAACTTTCTCCTATAGAAAGGCTCGGCGTTGAAATATCAACCTCTAAACCCATACCCGTAATATTTGTGGCTGCGTTTGCGGTTAGCATATTGCTAAGTTCAGAGATTGCGCTTTGCGCCATAGCGTCAAAATCCGCTATTGGCATACCCATCATCATAGTCGAGGCTATGGATTTTGCCGTGTCTACGGACATATTATATACTACGTTTCCGCGAATTTGTTTGGTAAAGCCGACAACAACCGCGACTCCGCGACTTACCGCGTTTTTTTCGCGCACGTAGAGTTTGGCGCGTTTGGGTTCTGGGAAACCCATCTGCGGCATAACGGACGTGAATGCGTCCACGAAAGGATTAACCAATTTTGCATCCATCCTATCATTCTCCTTCCGCGAATCCGACGCTTAAATTTATATCGCCGATTTTTGTGGCGGCGGTTATCTTAAACGTGGTAAGTTTTGGACTTGCTATTCTTATGTGATTTCCCGAAATAGTGCCGGGCGGCGTAATTCTTAATTCTTTATCCTTAAACACGTCGTTTACGTTCGACGCGCCTCTTCCTATGATGATGTTTACGGCTTCCTCGACGGAATCCGCCGCTTCTTCGTCGGAGAGTTCCTCGCCCTCTTCGATTCCAAGCATAAGAGACGCGTATTTTTTCATAGTGTCAAAATCCATATGCATTATGGCGCGTCCCGTGGGATAACCGGTAAGACCGACAATAACGGCGATGCCGTCCACGTCTAAAAATCTGCGCTCGTCCACTTCAAGAGAAACTTCGGCGTGCACTCCTATCATACTGTAGATGCCTTGTTGAAGCGCTCTTACGAAAGCTTTGGCGTAAGATTCTCTAAGAATCGCAATTTTTCCCACTTCGCTTTGGCAAAGAGTCATCATAGTTTCTATAAGCTCGTTCGTTGAGATTGGTTTTTGCAAAAAAGAGCTTATGCCGACTTCTCTTCCCGCAGTCATCAGACTTGCGTCTTTCATCGCGCTTATC
This sequence comes from Selenomonadaceae bacterium, assembly GCA_017635875.1. Taxonomy (GTDB): domain Bacteria; phylum Bacillota; class Negativicutes; order Selenomonadales; family Selenomonadaceae; genus RGIG9201. The sequence continues at coordinate 17,211 of JAGBKP010000144.1, forward strand.
ATCACTATTTTAACGGTTGGGTCTATAAGATGTATGCGACGGCTGCATTCGATTCCGTCCGCATCGGGAAGGTTCATATCCATTGTAATTATTTGAGGACGCATTTCGCTAAACATTTCAACTGCCTCTGCGACGGTTTTTGCTTCGGCGCACACTTCGAAATTTGTTTTGGCGAGATGTCCTTTTATCATAGCGCGACTGACCTTGGAGTCGTCCACTATCATAACTTTGACTTTCTCCATAAATTTCACCTGCCCAAAATTATCGTCAATATTTTACTCTTCTATTTTCTACCAAAAATAAAAAATCCCTGCTAATTTTTTTCAAGGTAAATTTTTTATTTTCCTTAACCTTGCGAAAACGATAATTTTCATATAAAATGAGAACATATTTCGTCTCGTTGTTTTTGGAGGAAAATCAATGAAAGAGCTTTTTGCGGAGCCTTCTCTTTTTGTTTTGCATAACGGCGCATCTTGCGAATTTACGACTGATGAAATATTTGACGCTTCTCGTTTTACAAAATTTTACGGCGTAAGTTATGTGTCAAGTCCTAAATTTTTCGCTGAAACCGTTCGCGATTTTAAAGAAGTTACGTTTATTTTGGGAATCCCCGATACCGATGTTTCTGGGAAATTCACCGACGCTTTAATAAACATTTTGGCCGAATCAGAAAACGGCGCGCTGTTTTTTAATTCGCTTTCAGGCGCGGCAAAAAATAAAATTGTCGATGGTTGTATGAATATCAGGTACGGCAGAGCCGGCGTTATGATTCACGACAAAATATATCTCTTGGCAAACGATGATACGAACGATTACAGGGTAATTATGGGCTCTGCGAATTTTTCCGCATCAGCTTTTAATGCAGAAAACAAAAATTACGAAAATATTCGGATAGACGATAATAAAGATCTGTATGATATATACAAAAAGCGTTGGGATTATCTTTATTCCGAAACGGAAGATTTTATACCGGAAATTTGCAAAAAGCAATATAAGGACACAAAGACACAGATAGTGTTGGACGCGGAAACAAAATTTAATCTTTTGGTGGATAGGTTGGACGAAAATCGCGCAAATCTTATCGTGCCGGAAAATTATTTACAGGACATTCATAAAGAAACTCTATACATAAAGAAAAAACTTGAAAACGTCGAACAGACAAAGAAACTTTTGGGAGCGGTTCTTTCCGGCAAACGCAAAGACAATACGTATCGCGTTAAACTAAAGGAAAGCATAATAAAATCAAAACAGGGCATTAAAAATTATTTGGTAAAGACAAACAAGGACAGCGAAGATTTAAACGCATCACGCGAACTGTTGCTCTCTTCGGACGAAGAATACCTCTATAAAAAAATTAAAAACGAAGACGAGAGCGAAAACGGCGAATTAACGTTATACTCCAAACTTGCGACGACAGACGAAATAAAATCCGCGCTTACCAAAATAGACGCTTTTACAAAGGCTTATTACGATTTTGCGATTGTCCCGAACGAAGAAATACCGGGTAAAATTTACGAATCCATACTTTACGCATTCACTGCGCCTTTTATTTGGAGACTGAAGCAGGAATACGCGCTTCAGTACGACAGAGCGTCTGTAGGAGATATTCCTATGTTTTTGGTTATAGGCGGCGTAAGGGAGTCGGGGAAATCTACGCTTTTAAATTTTCTTGCGGGGCTTTTGGGGGAATCCGGCGCAGATATTTACGATTACGCAAGAAGTCTGGATAAAGCCGGAAATCTTATGGATATGCTTGAAAGTTCAAATCTTTTGCCGATTATGACGGATGAAATTTCAAACAGCTTTTTCGGAAAATCTTCAAGCCCAAGAAAAGGAGAAAATTTAGTGAAACTTTTGTCCAATACAGTGCCTGAACATTCTATGGGCACGCTTATAGGTACGACGAATTACGCCGATTTTTCGTCTGCGGGGCAAGTGATAAGACGAATTTATTATCTTGAAGTAAACAATATGTTCGATTCCAAGAAGAAAAAGGAGTCGATGAATATTTTAAGAGATTTAAACGATGGTATAAGCGACGCGCTGTTTCGCGATTTTTCCTATCGTTTCGCGACTGAACTCAGAAACAGGGGCGAGGTCTTTCAAATCGACGATTTTCTTATACTTACGCGGCGTATTTTTAAAGACTACTACAAAGAATGTTCGATGACACCGCCAAAGTATTTCCCCGAGAAAAGATTTTTGGATTATGAAACCCGAAAAAAACTTGTTTGGAAACAGCTTTATTTTTCCACCGACAAGGAATATTTCAAAGACAACGGCGATATTTTGCAGGTGAACATCGACGCGCTTTTAAAGAACACCACGGGAAGCGCGCAGAAAAAGAAAAATCAACTCTTTGACTATATGGATGAAACTTGCTGGGCAACGGACGCGGGTATAGGAATGTATTGGTTTTTGAAAAAGAAAGAATTTTTCAGATTTATCGAATACGAGCCTTCGTTTATACGCAAAACTCTTGATTTCCTTAAAATAAAATGGTAGATTTCAATAATTTAAGAAAGACGTGATATTTTGGAAAAAGATGTTTCAAAACAGGCGGGGTATTTTATCAAATACGGCTTGATTGTTTTTGTGGGAATTACTCTTATAATTTCATACGCGATATTTTCATATATGGATAAATCCGAAACTTTAACCATACGCGACGCAAAAATCGCGGGTACTTTCGTCAGTATAAAAGCGCAAGCGAACGGAAAACTTACGGAAATTCGAGTTAAAGACGGAGAAAACGTATCTGCGGGCGACGTACTAGCGACCGTTGAGGTTGCCGTTACCGAAGACACCATAAAACAGTTGGAGCAAAACGTTGCGCTTGCAAAAGAAAATTTAGAGCAACTTAAAAAGGGACAGGATATAAAGGTGCCCGTATCAACAGGCGTTGATTTAAGCGCGGCGAATGCGGATTTAGCGAGAGCCGAATCGCGTAAAAATCGTATGGAAGAACTCTTTAAAATGGGCGCGATAAGCAAGGTGCAAAGAAACGAAGCCGTAGCGGATTACGAGGCGGCAAAAGCGAGAGCGACGGCGAGCGCGCCGACATCTTACCAAACCCTGCATAAAGATACCGCGCCGGAAATTTTAGAAAGCGCGGCTCTTAATGTGCGTCAAGCGGAAGCCGCTTTAAAACGGGCAAAAGAAGACGCGTCCGCGACTGAAATAACTTCTCCCATAGACGGCGCGTTTTATTTGGCGAGCGTTGAAGAAGGAAGCGAAATTCACGCAGGCGAGCGGCTTTTTAACATAGGCGACGCTACGAATATGTGGATAGAAGCGAGATTAAATTCGGAAACGCTCTCAAAAATCCGTCTCGGAGAACTTGTGACTTACGAGATAAACGGCAAAAAATTATCCGGCACGGTGACCGAAATCGAAGAAGAAATAGCGTCAGACGAAAATGCTCCGCTTGCTACGGAGGGGGGCGCGCCAAAAGTGGAGGGGTCAGACGGCAAACGCGCCGTTAAGATTTCACTCGCGGACGAGGCTCTTGAAAATCTAAAACCCGGCGCGACCGTTTCCGTTACTTTTCGTTCGTGAAATATGAATAAAAACCTCGTATTTTTTCTTCTAAAATCTATATATACTCAAAATTTTTAAATAATTTTTATTGCAGAATAAAGGTGTTTATCATTGAATTACATAGGTTCAAAATATTCTTTGCTTGATTTTTTGACGGAAACAATATCTAGCGTAACTGGGTATAAGAGTGGAGATTCATATATTTTTGCAGATTTGTTTGCGGGAACCGGCATTGTCGGACAAACTTTTAAAAGTATGGGGTGTAAAGTTATTGCAAATGATATTCAATATTACAGTTATACATTAAATAAGCATTTTATTGAGAATGTACCGAAAATGGACAACAGTTTAACCGATTATTTAAATTCCCTTACCCCAATACAAGGATTTGTATATAATAATTATTGCGCCGGAGGAGATAAAGGCAGAAATTATTTCATTGATGATAACGGTATGCTTTGCGACGCTATAAGGAATGAACTTGAAAAATTAAGATTTAACAAAGATATTGACGAAGGAACTTATTTTTATTATCTTGCCAGTTTAATCAATTCGATTGACAAATACGCAAATACTGCTTCTGTTTATGGAGCATATTTAAAGCATGTAAAAAAATCTGCGGCAAAACCTTTTAAATTGGAACTGCTTCCCGTTATAGACGGCGAAAAAGGCAAGGTCTACAACGAAGATATCAATAAACTGATAAAAACCGTTGAGGGAGATGTTTTATATTTAGACCCCCCGTATAATTCAAGACAGTATTCGTCAAATTATCATGTTTTGGAAACGATTTCAAGATACGATAATCCAATATTAATCGGTAAAACCGGACTTAGAGATTCAACATCGCAGAAGAGTAAATACTGTTCCAAAAGAACAGTTGTAGATATGTTTGAAGATTTGATAAAACGCGCTAAATTTAAATATATTTTCCTTTCTTACAATAATGAGGGTTTAATGGACTTGAACACCATAAAAAACATAATGTCAAAATACGGCAAATATATTATTTTTACCAAAGATTATAAAAGATTTAAGGCGGATAGCGAGAAAAACCGAAATATTAAAGCAAATTCAACTACCGAATATTTGCATGCTCTGATAAAGGAGTAATTATGGCAAGGTATAATGATTTAGATCCTAAAAAGTGGAAAGAATATGCGGACATCATAACGGATTCTCTTTGGCTGATAGATAAAAGAGATAATTCCGGAGCGCATAGCGGGGACTATCACGGAAATTTTGTGCCACAAATACCGCATCAACTTTTTACAAGATATACAAAAAAAGGCGATTGGATTTTAGATCCATTTGCGGGCAGCGGCACTACCTTAATAGAGGCTCAACGCATGGAACGAAATTCCATAGGCATAGAATTATTGCCGAAAGTGGCAAAGAAGGCGCATGAAGCGATTCAAACGGAACATAAGCGAAATATAGTTTCCAAAATAATTACAGGCGACAGTAGAAATATTGATTTAAGCGAGTTATTGTCAATTTTTCAAATTAAGAAAGTACAATTTATTATTATGCATCCCCCATATTGGGACATAATTAAATTTTCTGACAATAAAAACGATTTATCAAATACTTTAACTCTTGGCGATTTTTTAGACGCTTTTGGAGAGGTAATTGAGAATACTTCAAAATATTTGGAAAGATACAGATATTTGGCCTGCGTTATTGGCGATAAATACATGAACGGACAAGTAGTGCCTTTAGGCTTCCATTGTATGAATAAGTTTTTGGAAAAAGGTTTTTTACTAAAGGCTATATTGGTAAAAAACTTCGGAGAAACAAGAGGCAAAGCGGGAAATCAAGGAATATGGCGATATAGAGCCATTGCCAACGATTTTTATATCTTTAAACATGAATATATTTTTGTGTTTAAGAAACTGAAGTAAAATATTATTTGTCTTCTTTCAAATGTCTTTTAAATTCCAGCGGATCATACCAATAACAACCTATACAGGCATTTTCTTCGTTGTTGTGATGGGCTTCGCCCGCATAATAACTCATAGGATAACCCAGTTTTTTTGCGTCGTATCTAATTTTATTTTTTTTACACTCTTTACAAAATTGTCTTTTAGCATCGTTTGCGGCTTTTGATAAAGGTTGAAAATCCGAAAGTTTTTGATCTTCGTTTTTCATTACTCGGCTTTCGTTTTTCATACCGTTTTTATGATCTACTTCCGGATTGGAGGTGCCTAAAACTACACAACGCTGACTTTTTATGACTTTTTTAATGTCGCTCCTAATATGTTGAGAAAATTCATCATTATTAAAACCGTTTAATCGTATTCTGTCTATACTGTTGCCGGCAGTTATGGATTTATCAAATTCGATAATGTATTTTTTAGCGAGAGCAGACTCTTTTCTTGCCCAAGACGCACCGTTTCCAAATGTTAGATGCTTGTATTCTCCAACGAATTCAGATATGCTTACCCAGCGACTTACACCATCTTTATTGGGATTTGCTAATTTTAAAAACAACTCCGTTTTAGTCATTTCAATCCTCCATAAGTAGCTTATATGCGTCTATATTTAAAGCCCCCGCAATTTTTTGAATATTGTTGATAGAAACATTCCTTTCTCCTCGTTCGATATCGCTGATGTATGTTCTGTGCAAATCGCATAGTTCAGCGAATTTTTCTTGCGATATTTCTAAATTTTTGCGATGTTTACGAACATTTTTGCCAAAAATATGCGCCAATTCCATAATTTACCTCCATAACCAACTTTAAAAATTATGTTATAAACTCTCATACAATAAGTCTACAGACAATAAGTAAAAATATTTATATCATGTTGTGTTTAAAGCGAGGATTACCAATGCAACCAGAACTTCCCAAACCATATTTCAGCAAACTAATGCGAGCCATTACGGAATTTAATATGATTACAGGCGGCGACAAGATTTTAATAGGCCTGTCCGGCGGAAAGGACAGCCTTTTTTTGCTTTACGCTATGGCGTATTTAAAAGAAAAACTTCACAATAAATTCTCTCTTTACGCTTTAAATATCGACCCGATGTTTAGCGAAAATTTTTCTGTTGAGAAAATGGAAAATTATTGTCAAAGTTTAGACGTTCCGTTTAAGAGCCAAACTGTCGATATAAAAGGCGCAATAGAGGCGCAGGACGGCAAAACGCCGTGTTTTACCTGTTCTTATTTTCGTCGCGGCGCGATAAACCGCATAGCAAAAGAAATGGGCTGCAACAAAATAGCTTACGCCCACCATAACGACGACGCTGTTGAAACTTTTTTTATGAATCTTATTTATTCGGGTCAACTTGGAACGTTTTCGCCGGTAACATATTTAAGCCGTATGGATTTAACAGTTATAAGACCGCTTGTTTATTTTCGCGAATACGAAATAGAAGAAAGCGTAAAAATCCATAATTTTTCGCCGATAAAAAATCCCTGCCCTTTCGACGGAAATACAAAACGCCAAAGAGCAAAGGAACTTATCGCAAATTTAAGCGAAGAAATAAAGGATTTTTATCCGCATCTTGCCTCCGCTATGCGAAAAAGCGCGATAAACGAACTGTGGGATAAAGAAAAAACAAAGGCGGAGATGAAAGAAACTTATTTTAAGTATATAAGCGGGAAATATTGAAAAATATTTGAAAGAATTTAAAAATTTTGCTTAACTTTTCAAAAAAACAACCGATATATATTTTGTAGAAGGAGGGGAACTTCTATAAAGGGCTCTCGCTAATGTATTTACATTATGCGAGGGTCTTTTTTGCGTTTTTACGATTTCAAATTTGCAGGAAATTCAAAAGATAATGTAGAAGATAAAAATGAAAAAATACATAACGCTATTGATGAAAACAAATTATAAAATTGTGGTCAAGGGGGACGAGTTCCCCTTGCGAGTGCAGCGACGCGAAGCTAGTCCCTTTAGGGAGGCAGAGTCCTGCTGGGACTTGGGGCAACGCCCCAAAGGAGGAGTATTGTGGAAAAATTTTTTAAATTTAACGAGCACGGCACGGATTTAAAAACCGAGATACGCGCAGGAATGGTCACTTTTATGACTATGGCTTATATTTTAGCCGTAAACCCGAGCATACTTTCCGTCACGGGAATGGATCCCGGCGCGATTTTTACCGCTACCGTTGTAGCGTCCGCTATCGCTTGCTTTATTATGGGACTGTACGCGAATATGCCCTTTGCGCTTTCTGCGGGTATGGGGCTTAACGCTTATTTTGCTTTTACTATCGTGCTTTCAATGGGATATACTTGGCAGGAAGCGTTGGGCGCGATTTTATTCGAAGGCGTTATCTTTATACTTTTAACACTTACAAGCGTTCGAGAGGCGATTTTTAACGCGATACCTCTTTCGCAAAAACACGCGCTTACCGTCGGCATAGGGCTTTTCCTATGCTTTATCGGGCTTCAGAGTTCGCATCTTGTCGTTGACGCTCCCACTTTAATCGGCGCGTTTTCCTTTTCGGGGGCGATAAAGAACGGCACTTTTTCTTCCGAGGGAATGTTTGCGCTCTTGGCTTTTATCGGAATTTTATTGAACGCCTTTCTTATAGTAAAAAAAGTGCCGGGCGCGCTTTTAATCGGCATATTTGCGGTATGGCTCCTAGGAATTGTCGCAGAAGTTGTGGGACTTTACGTACCCGCTCCCGAAAGCGGATTCTTTAGCGTTATTCCTCATCAATTCGTATCCGCTCCCGCCTCGATGTCCTCCACTTTTTTAGCGTTTGATATTTCGAATATCTTTTCCTTTAATTTTTTAACCATATTGCTTGCCTTTTTAATAGTAGATTTATTTGATACTTTAGGAACAGTCATAGGCGTTGCTTCAAGACTGAATATACTTGACGAAAAGGGAAGACTGCCGGGCATAAAAAAAGTGCTCTTGGCAGACGCAATAGGTACGACCGCATCGGCTCTTTGCGGCACAAGCACGGTGACAACTTACGTCGAGTCCTCAACGGGCGTTGAAGAAGGCGGTCGCACGGGTTTTACCGCCGTAGTCGTAGGCTTGCTGTTTCTTTTCGCGCTCTTCTTTTCGCCGCTTTTTCTCTCGATTCCGTCTTTTGCAACCGCGCCTGTGCTTGTTATAGTCGGATTTATGATGATGCAACAGGTAGCGAAAATTGATTGGCAAGATTTGCTTGAATCAATCCCCGCATACATAGCGATAATCGCGCTTGTGTTCTTCTATTCAATATCCGAGGGCATCGCCTTTGGCATAATTTCCTACACCTTTTTAAATTTTGCGGCGGGAAGACGCGACAAAATTACGCCGCTAATGTATATTTTATCCTTTGTATTTATACTTCATTATTTTGTGATTTAAGGAGGAATTTTTATGTCAATAACGATAGATTTAAGCCCAGAAGACACCGCTTTTGTCGAAGAACAAGCGAAAACCGAAAATTTAACGGCGGAAGCGTTTTCTAAAGCCGCCGTGATGAAAGCGGCAAGAAACGCCGCTTATATGGAAAGCATAAGGCGGGCGAAGAAAAATCTTGACGAGGGTAAAGGCGTTTGGGTAACAGACGAAGAATTAAGGAGAATAGTTTATGGGAACGCTGTTTGACGATAAAGCGTTTGAACAGTTGATGTATTGGGTTCGCGAAGACCGTAAAATTGCCGCAAAAATACATTCGCTTATAAACGATATACACCGTAACGGAATATCGGAAGGAATAGGAAAACCCGAACATTTAAAGAGAGACGATGGGTGGAGTCGCCGTATAGACCACGAAAATCGTTTGGTTTATGATACAGATAAAGACGGTAATGTCAGAATAATCTCTTGCAAAGGGCATTATGAAGATTAAATTTAGATAAAATATTAACTGTTGAGGCGCGTTATGACGGAAATTGTAAAGGAAAAGTTATCGCTATTGTCAGACTCCCCAGGCATCTATATTATGAAAGACGAACACGGAAAAATAATTTACGTGGGCAAGGCGCGCGTATTAAAAAATCGCGTGCGTCAATATTTTCAACACACAGCTAATCATACGCCGAAAGTCCGCGCGATGGTGGCTAAAATCGCGGATTTTGAAACAATACTCACCCATACGGAAGTGGAAGCCCTTATTTTAGAGTGCAATCTTATAAAAAAACATCGCCCGCGCTACAATATCAGCCTAAAGGACGATAAGAGCTATCCTTACGTAAAAGTGACGCTTCGGGACGATTATCCGAGACTTATAATCACGCGGCGCATTTTAAAGGACGGCGCGAGATACTTTGGACCTTATACGGACGCGGGCGCGCTTCACAGCAGCGTAAGACTTTTAAGAAAACTCTTTCCTATTCGTTCTTGTAAAAATATGGGGGAGCGACCTTGTTTAGAGCATCACATCAAGAGATGCCTCGCCCCTTGCGCGGGAAAAGTGGACAAAAGCGAATATTTTTCGATGATAAATTCCGTTTGTCTGTTTTTGGAAGGACGCACGGCGGAAGTTGAAAAAACTCTGCAAAAAAATATGGAGGATGCCGCCGAAAATTTTGAATTTGAAAAGGCGGCGAGACTTCGCGACCAGCTTGCGGCGGTTAAAAAGACGGCGGAAAAGCAAAACATAGTGACGGGCGCGGGCGACCAAGATGTTATAGGCATAGCGCGGTCAAATTCTTTTGCTTGCGTTGAAATTTTAATCGTGCGCGAAGGGAAGATGATAGGCAGGGAACATTTTATCTTGAAAGGCAGCGAGGACGAAGCGGACGCGGATATTTTGTACGCGTTTTTATCTCAATACTATAACCACGCGGCTTTTTTGCCCAAAGAAGTTTTACTGCCGTTTATGATAAACGACGCGAGCGTGTTGGAAAAATTTTTGGAAGAAAAAAAAGGGACCCGCGTATATTTGCTCTCGCCGATTAGAGGAACGAAAAAAGATTTAATAGATATGGCGGCGGGAAACGCCCAAAAATATCTGGACGACGAAGAAAAGCGCCTTGAAAAGGATAACGCTCAAACAATCGGCGCGGTTTTGGAACTGCAAAAATATTTGATGCTTAAAAATCCGCCGCATAGAATGGAATGTTTCGATATTTCGCATATACAAGGCTCCGAAACGGTTGCGTCAATGGTGGTCTTTGAGGACGGCGCGCCGAAAAAGAGCGATTACAGAAGATTTAAAATAAAAAGCGCGGAAGGAAAACCAGACGATTTTAAGTCCATGAGAGAGGTCACGACACGCCGTTACGGAAAATTGAAAGAGGAAGAACTCCCCGACCTTATCGTAATAGACGGCGGCAAGGGGCAACTTTCATCCGCCCTTGAAATAATTCGCGGCGCAGGGCATAAAACAGTGCCCGTGGTGGGGCTTGCAAAGCAATTTGAACTTATATTTGTGGAAGGACAAAGCGAACCTGTGGAACTTCCGAGAAACTCGGAATCTCTCTATCTTATGCAGCGGATACGCGACGAAGCGCATAGATTTGCAATAACTTACCATAGAAAACTTCGGAATAAAAGAAATTTAGTTTCGGTTTTAGACCATATCGAAGGAATAGGAAGCGTGCGGCGAAACGCGCTTTTGGCGCATTTCGGCTCAGTGCAAAAGATAAAAGAAGCGGGTATCGAGGAAATTGCGAAAGTAAACGGTATGAATGAATCAGCCGCGCTTGCCGTCGCAAATTTCTTCGCGGCGCACAGATGAAAATTCGCTTGACGCTGATTTTGAAATAATTTAAAATATAGCTTGTGTTAATAATTTATAAAAATAATAAAGTTTTTTCAGGCTGTAAATAAAACTAAAAATTAAAAGCAATAACAAAAAATTAATCAATAGAGTTTAGTAAAGTTTTCTTTCTCTCTTTTCTTCTTTGTTACTTTCTTCTTTTCTCTCTTTCTTTTTCAAAAGAAAGAGAGAAAAGAAGAAAGTAAATAAACAAACTAAAAAATACGAGGAGAAATCGTGAGGATAACGAAAAAGATAAAAGAAGAACAGATGAAAATTTTGGAAGAAACGTATTTTGGGGCAAAACCGGCGTTAAAGTTTTCATCCGATTTTGAACTTTTGGTTGCGGTAATTTTATCCGCGCAGTGTACGGATATAAGAGTAAATGTTGTAACGGAAAGGCTTTTTAAAAAGGCTAATACGCCGGAAAAAATTTTAGAAATGGGAATAGAAGAACTCGAAAAAGAAATACACGATTGCGGATTTTTTAGAGCGAAAGCGAAACATATTTTTGAAACGTCAAATATTTTATTGCAAAAATTTAACGGAAAAGTGCCGTCCGATTTTGAAGAACTAACAAAACTTCCGGGCGTAGGGAGAAAAACCGCAAATGTAATCATGAGCGTCGCCTTTAATAAACCCGCGATAGCGGTGGACACTCATGTCTTTAGAGTGTCGAACAGATTGGGACTAGCTAAAGGAGAAACACCGCTTGCGGTTGAAGAAGGATTACAAAAGGCGATACCCAAAGAAAAATGGGGAAATTTTCATCACTATTTAATATGGCACGGAAGAAAAATTTGCAAAGCAAAAAATCCGCTATGCGACGAGTGTATGTTGAAAGAAGTATGCGAATATAAAAATTGAATTTAAAAAATAAAAAGTGTAAAAAACAATATAGAAAAAACAATATAGAAAAAACTAATCAACAGAGTCTATTAAAATTTTTTCTCTCTCTTTTTCTTTGCTACTTTCTTTTTCTCTCTCTTTTTTATAAAAAAGAGAGAGAAAAAGAAAGTAGATAAAAAACATAGAGGTGAAAAAATGATAGAATACAGAAAACCTAAATTTTCGGATGTTGAAGGCGTTTACGAGCTTGTAATGGATTACGCGAACGAGGGGCAGATGCTTGCGCGGTCTAGGAACGTTTTGTACGAAACTTTAAGAGAAATGATAATCGCGGTTGAAGACGGAAAAGTCATAGGCGTAGGCGCGCTTCATATTCTTTGGGCGGAACTTGCGGAAGTGAGATCTGTCGCCGTAGCTAGGGAAAAGAGACGGCTTGGAATAGGGAAAGAAATAGTTGAAAAGCTGATGGAAGAAGGTCGCGCTTTCGGCGTAAAAAAATTCTTTACCCTTACGTATCAGCCGAAATTCTTTTCTTCGCTGGATTTTACGATAATCACAAAAAACGAACTTCCGCATAAGGTGTGGAAAGAGTGTATAGATTGCCCAAAATTTCCCGATTGCGACGAAATTCCGATGCTCCACGATGAGTCAAAAGGCGATAAAAATACGGAGATTTTGTGGGAATAGCGAGGTGTAGTTTTTGCCTATTGCAGATATAGCGGCTAATCTTCCGCTTAAAGAAATAAACCGAACGTATACTTATAACGTGCCTGCCGAATTGTCTTTTATAGACGTAGGTTGGCGCGTTTTTGTGCCTTTTGGGGGAAGAAAAGTCGAAGGTTTTGTCGTAAATGTAAGAGAAGAAAACGAAGATAACGTCGAGAATAAAATCAAGTTAAAAAATATAATAAGCGCAGTTGATGATGAACAGTGGTTTTCTAAAGAAACTATAGAAACCTGCAAAAAACTTTCGGATTTTTATTTATGTTCTCTTGCGGAAATGATGAGACTTTTTATGCCCGGAAAAAGCGGACTGAAAATTTCATTTTTATACGCGATAAACGAAGAAAATACGAATAAAATTTTAAACGAAGAGCCTTTCGCTTCTGTTTATGGTTTAATAAAGAATAAAGGCGCGATTTCTAAAAACGATATAGAAAAAAATGTGGGTTTTGATAAAAAAACGATAAATAATTCCATTGAAAAAATGCTCCGTTTAAAACTTATAGAAAAAGTTTATACGGCGAAGAAAAAAGCGTCGGATTTGTACGAAACATTTATCGAAAAAAATTCCGTAATAACGGACGATATTATCGAAAATTTTTCCAAAAGAAAACCGGCGCAGGCAAGATTATTAAAAGTCTTAAATGAAAAAAACAGTTTGAGTTTAAATGAAACAAAAGCGGAAAAAATTTCTTCCGATACCGTAAAAAAATTAGAAGAAGCTGGTTTTATTCGTCGCGTAAAAAAAAGAATTTACAGGAACAGTTACAAAAATTTTGAAACGGCAAACGAAAATCGCGCTCTTACAGACGAGCAAAAAAACGCTTACGCTGAAATTGCCGCATCAATAAAAAAAGCCGAATATAAATCCTTTTTGCTTTTTGGCGTTACGGGGAGCGGCAAAACCGAAGTGTACATAAGAGCCGCAGAAACGGCGATAGCAGAAGGTCGCCGCGTAATTGTGCTTGTGCCTGAAATAGGCTTAACGGGGCAGCTTGTAAAGAGTTTCTATGAAAAATTCGCGGGCGACATCGCCATAATCCACAGCCGTTTAACCGTATCGGAGCGTAACGACGCTATGATGAGAGTAAAGCGAAACGAGGCGCATATTGTAATCGGCGCGCGCTCTGCGCTTTTTACGCCTGCGGAAAACGTCGGGCTTATAATATTAGACGAAGAACACGATTATTCATATAAGCAGGACGAATCGCCACGCTATCACGCCAAAGTAGTCGCTAATATTTTGGCTAAAGAACACGGCGCGACGCTTGTTTTTGGCAGCGCAACGCCTTCACTTGAAACTTTTTACGCTGCAAAAACAGGCGAAGTTAAACTTTTGACGCTAAAGCGTCGTATAGGAGATATGCCGCTGCCGGAAGTTTCTTGCGTTGATATGCGCACGGAGTTAAAAAGCGGTAATCGCCGTATACTTTCGCGTCCTCTTGAAAAACTTATAAAGGATACGATAGCCAAAAAAGAGCAGGTTATAATTTTATTAAATCGCAGAGGATTTTCCACTTTCGTACTTTGCCGTTCTTGCGGAGAACCGCTCGTATGCAAAGATTGCGGCTTGCCTCTCGTGTATCACAAAAACGGCTCGCTTGCTTGTCATCACTGCGATAAAACGGAGATTATGCCCAAAACCTGCCCAAAATGCGGCAGCAAATACATAAAATATTTTGGCTCGGGGACGGAAAAACTTGAGGAAGAATTAAGAGAAATTATTCCCGCCGCCCGCGTAATTCGTATGGATAGGGACACCACCACAACAAAATTTGCTCATTCCGAGATTTTGGAAAAGTTTAAAAAAGGCGAATACGATATACTTTTGGGAACGCAAATGGTAGCTAAAGGTCACGACGTGCCAAACGTAACGGCTGTTGGCATAATAAGCGCGGATTCTACACTTCATCTGCCGGATTTTCGCGCCGCCGAACGCGCTTTTACGCTTATTACGCAAACGTCGGGCAGAGCTGGGCGTCACGAGATAAAGGAGCATTTGCGCGGCAAAGTCATTGTGCAGTGCTACAATACGGAGCATTACGCTGTAGAATACGCCGCAAAAAACGATTACGAAGGCTTTTACGAAAAGGAAATTGAAATAAGAAAAGAACTTTCTTACCCGCCTTTTTGCAGACTTGTTAAACTTGTTTTTCAAGGAGAGGACGAAGAAAAAACCAAGGGAAACGCAAAAAAATTCATAGAAAAATTCAAGGCGTATTTTAACGAAAACGACGGCAATAATGCGATAGGTCCCGCGCCGGCGCTAATTGCAAATTTACGCGGAATTTACCGATTTGTAGTCCTAATAAAAGCCAAAGATTTAAAAAAAGCGAGCGAATTTTTAAAAAGTGAAAATATGCGCGCTTTAAGAGATGTGGCGATAGATATTGACCCCATTATAATGTTTTGATTTTGGAGACGAATATGAAAAAAATTAAAATTATAGCCTTTCTTTTGATAGTTTTTCTTTTCCTTTTAATACACATTATAGAGCCGAATTTTTTTCCGTATTTGTGGAAAACGCTTCTTTCGGGAGATATAATAGAAACGGCAAAATATATCGAATCATTCGGAGCGTGGGCCGTTGTTTTCAGTTTCTTTCTCACGCTTTTTGTAAACGCTTTGGGCTTTCCTCCCGCTATTATTTTTTCAACGGCAAACACAATAATTTTTGGCATAGTGCCCGGCATAATTTTATCCTGCGTTGCCGAAACCGTCGGAGTAGCCATAAGTTTTTTATTGCTTCGTTTCTTTTTTCGCGAGAGCGCGGAAAAAATCATAAATAAGAGCAAAACTCTTACAAACATAGACAAATACAGCGGCGAAAAAGGTTTCATATTTATGCTTATAGCGCGTATGGTGCCGTATATTCCCTCCGTGCTTTTAAACGCTGTGGGCGCGCTTTCGTCTTTAAGTTTCAGAAATTATTGCGTGGCGTCTTTTATAGGAAAATTTCCCTCAACCGGCATTGAAGCGATAATAGGTCACGATGCTATTTTGCAGGAAGAAAATCCCACGCGAATTATAATTACGATAATTTTTGCGATAATTTTAATAGCGGGCGCGTATTTTTATCAACGCTATGAAAATAGAAAAAATAAGAAATAGGAGGATTTTTATGAGATTTGTTTCTTGGAACGTAAACGGGCTTCGGGCTTGTTTAAAGAAGGATTTTATGGGCTCTTTTAAAAAACTGAACGCGGATATATTTGCGCTTCAAGAGATAAAAATGGAAAAAGACCAAGCGATTTTAGAGCTTAACGGCTATGAAGAATACTGGTACAGCGCGGAGAAAAAAGGCTATTCGGGGACGGCTGTTTTTACCAGAATAAAGCCGATAAACGCGTCTTACGGCATAGGAATAGACGAGCACGACCACGAAGGCAGAGTTATAACGTTAGAGTTTGAGGATTATTATTTTGTAACGGTTTATACTCCAAATTCAAGGCGGGAACTTGAAAGGCTCTCGTACAGAATGGAATGGGAGGACGCGTTTAGGAATTATTTAACGGAACTTGACAAAAAAAAGCCCGTGATAGTCTGCGGAGATTTAAACGTGGCGCATAAGGAAATAGACTTAAAAAATCCAAAAACAAATCGCAGAAACGCAGGTTTTACGGACGAAGAGCGAAATAAATTTACGGAACTTTTAAAGAGCGGGTTTACCGATACTTTTAGGGCGTTTTACCCGGATAAAACAGGGGCGTATACTTGGTGGTCATATTTAAGAAAAGCAAGAGAAAATAACGCGGGATGGCGTATCGATTATTTTTTGGTTTCAAATCGCTTTATGGAAAACGTAAAGGACGCTACGATAGAAAATGATATTTACGGGAGCGACCATTGCCCCGTAGGAATAACTCTGTAAGAAAACACCTCCCGTCGGCAAAGACGACGGGAGGTGTTTTCATTTCCTTAAGCCGCTCTTCTCGGCTGAGAATCTTTACCGCTACGATTCTGCGGTTTCTTGTTATTTGTTTCTTTCTCCGTTTTCATTTTAGCTTCGGCAACTTTAACTCTAGCCATAATTTCTATCTCGGGAGGAATGTATTTGTGATGACGAAACCTAGAAAGTTCTTCTTTTGTAAGCGGAGGATTTTCGACATCATATTCGTCGATATGGTTTTTCAGCCTCTCATTCTCTGACGCTATACGCTCCGGCGTCATTTCCTCCATAATTTCTTCCATTGTTTTAACAACTATTGCCATAGTATGCGCTCCTTTCTTCTTGGGTTGCCTTTCTTGCCGATATAATTCTTACTGTGTCTTTTTCACGATATGTAACTATCACGCATAAAACTTGGTCAACCATTCCGATTATCCTATATCTGTCTTCATCAAAACTGTGTATTTCGTCGTAATCTTCAATGTAGTTTGGGTCTTTAAAGATATATGCCGCTCTCTCAAATGAAATGCCGTGTTTTTGAATGTTAATCTTGTTCTTATTTTCATCCCATACAAATTTCATTATCTTCACCTTCTCTATTTTAATATAAAGTAACAAAGAAAACAACCAAAAATTAACGCGCTTCCAAAATGACGGACAGTTTATTTTTAAAAAATGAAAAATACTTGTAAAATTTACTTGAATAAGAAAAAAGAGTTTGCTATAATATGAAAAGTCTTTAAACTATATGTTATGAAAAGGAGAAATCTTATGGTACAGTTGGAGAAGAAGCATGTTAAAATAATCAGCGTTCTTATCGCGCTTGTATTTATCGGCAGCGTTGTGGCGATAGCTCTTACGCAAAGCGGCGCAGGCATTGCTTCTGCCGCCGGTAACGGAAACGTCGGCGTTGTGGATTATCGTCAGATTATGAGTCAGCATCCCAATCTTCAGAGCGCAAACGAGCAAATGCAAAAAGCAGTGACCGACGCGCAGAAAGAATTTGAGGAAAAATCCGCCAATATGAGCGATCAAGAAAAAGCGAATTACTATAACCAAACTCAAGAGCGTTTGCAGGTAAAACAGCAGGAACTCTTAGACCCCATCGAAAAATCCGTTGACGATGCGGTGAAAAAAGTTGCGGACGCTAAAGGTCTTTCCGTTGTGCTTGACAAGAACACCGTGGTTTACGGCGGACAAGATATTACAAACGACGTTGTAAGTCGCTTGAAGTAATACGCGCAAAATACCGAGCAAAATCTGCTCGGTATTTTTTAAAGAAGGGAGGGGGCGTATGGCTGAAGTCGGCGAAAATAATGAAAACGAAGAACGCGCAGGCAAAGAGAAAACATCAAAAACCGATAAGCGGATATTTTTCGCTATGGTAGCCGCGCTCCTAATTATTTTCTTTTTGATTTGCGGCTATATCGCGCATATTATAAACGCGCCGAAAAAAGAATCCGGCGCACCTCAAAAGCCTACCATCGGAATTATTCGTATAAAAGACGCGATAAAGTCACATAAATCTTACGCAGATATTGAAAAGCTAAAAAGCGAATACGAGTCCGTTATGACGGAGATTATGGCTCTTTCCGCTCCGACGGAGATAAATGTCCCAAAAGTAGACGACGAGCTCTTTAAAGATTCGGCAAGACAGAAATTATCTCAAACGATAGTGGATAAAATCGCGGCGCTTGAAGAAAAGCGCAGGGCGGCTGTGGAAAAATACGCTAAAGACACCGAACCCGCTTATGAAAAAAAGAGAGCGGAGATAGACGCGCGCTATTTGACGGTTATAGCGGATTTGCGTATGAAACTCGATAATTCCGATATACTTCGCTTATCGGACGCGAAAATAAACGAATTATCCGAGCAGTTGACCAAACTCCAACACGAGCGCGGCGACGCGCAGGAGGCGTTAAAGGCGGAACGCGAGCAAGATATTTATAATTACGGCGAAAAAGTCATAAAGGAAATGGCAGGCGAAATCGCAACCGTTGACAAAGAGGCGCAAAAACTAATGTCGGAAGCCGCTTTAAAAGAAAGCGAAGTTACGGAACGCAATATGCGCCTGCTTGAAGAAGCTGCCGGCACGGGAAGAATAGTAAAGATAAGGGAAAAAGAAGCCGTTCTTGAAAAGCTGCGGGAAGAAATCGCCGAAAAAGAAGAACAGGTTTTAACGGATATTGCAAGTATTGCCGCAAAGTACGCTATGCAAAACGAACTTGACATTGTGGTATCTGATACCGGGGTAAATATAAAATCCCTGTTGCCTGCGGAGTTTCAGCCGGCGGAAAACGAAAAATATTCGCGGGTAATAAC
This sequence comes from Selenomonadaceae bacterium, assembly GCA_017635875.1. Lineage (GTDB taxonomy): Bacteria > Bacillota > Negativicutes > Selenomonadales > Selenomonadaceae > RGIG9201. The sequence goes on from JAGBKP010000144.1 coordinate 36,194, forward strand.
CCTAAATACCCTTGATATAACAGATGATATAATACAGGATTTATTGATAGACGAAAGGTGATATGATGAAAAAAGCAACGCTTATTGTGGGAATTTTGATGTGTACGCTTCTTACGGGCTGCGGGCAGGTGAAAGTCGGATATATAAACGGCGAACGCATAACAAAAGAGGCTCCGCAGATAAAGGCGACAATGGATGAAGGCTCCAAGAAAATGCAAGAGGTGCAACAGGACCTCGTGAAGAAAATGGAAGAAAATCCCAATATGAGCCAAGAAGAATCCGAAAAACTTCAAACCGAAGCCCAAAGAAAGGCGATGGGCTACAGTCAGCAATATATTACCCAAGTACAACAAAAATTAAACGTCGCCCTTGAAGAAATCTCCAAAGAAAAGAAAATTGACGTTGTACTGGACAACAGCGCTTACCAAAAATCCGTCTTCATGGGCGGCGAGGATTTAACCGACGAGGCTATTAAAAAATTACAGTAAAAACCTTACTTTCTTTTTCTCTTTTCTTTTTTGAAAAAAAGAAAAGAGAAAAAGAAAGTAACAAAGAAAAAGAGAAAAGAAAAAACTTTAATATAATTAAATTATGTACTTGAACATATTTTTTGTCTTTTATATTAAAGTTCTTTTTCTTTCTTTCTTTTGGTAATTTTCTTTCTTTCTTTTTCTTTCAAGAAAAAGAAAGAAAGAAAAGTACGGTTTTGATATAAAACTTTAAGGATGTGGGGGCTATGAGAAAGACATTGACCGAAATAGCGGCTTTTGTTGGCGGCGAAGTTGTCGGCGATGGCAATTTAGAAATAGTTGGGCTTGAGTCTATTGAAGGCGCGGGGGAAAACGATTTAATTTTTGCCGTAGAGCCTCATATCGAAGAAGCGAAAGACAGCAAAGCCGCCGCCGTTATGCTTGGTCGTCACATCGGCGAATTTCCGAAACCCACTATTAGGGTAGACGACCCAAGAGCCTCTTTTGCCAAACTTCTCGATATGTTTGCGCCGCGTCTTAATGTGCCCACCGAAATTAGCGACAAGGCGTATATAGGAAAAAATGTAACTATCGGAAAAGACGTTACGATTTATCCGCTTGCTATGATAGACGATAACGCTATCATAGGCGATAGAGTCGTAATCTATCCGCATGCGTACATCGGACAGTATACAGAAATCGAATCGGACAGCGTGATATATCCGTCGGTCGTTATTCGCGAATATACGCATATAGGAAAGCGTTGCGTAATTCATAACGGCGCGTCGATAGGCGCGGACGGTTTCGGTTTTACCACCGCCGAAGGCGTGCATACGAAAGTGCCGCAGATTGGAAACATTATAATAGAAGACGACGTCGAAATCGGCGCAAACGTGGGCATAGACCGCGCAGCTATGGGGTCTACCGTTATAGGAAAAGGCACGAAGATAGATAATCTCGTGCATATCGGACACAACTGCAAAATCGGCGCAAATTGCTTAATAGTGGCGCAAACGGGAATTTCAGGTTCAACCGTCGTCGGCGACAACGTAACTTTCGGCGGACAGACGGGAACTGTCGGGCATATTAAAATCGGCGGAAATTCCACTTTTGCGGCGCGCTCGGGCATAACGAACGACACGCCGGAAAATTATTTCGCGGCTGGTTTCCCCGCCCAGCCTCACGCGTCTTGGCTCCGCTTGAAAGCGTCGCTAAATCACGTGCCGGAGATGCGAAAAGAGTTGAAACGGCTTGCAAAAGTTGTTGAAGAACTTATAAAGGGCAAATGATGTTTGTATATTATTTTGCGAAACTGTGCGCGTTTTTCGCTTGCAAATTGCCTTCTTCCGCGTGCGAAACAATCGGAAATATTTTGGGCGAAATCGCTTGGGCTGTTATTCCGAAATGGCGCAAAACTCTTGCCATAAATAACGCCAAGGACTGCTTAAACGTCGATGAAAAAAAAGCGGAAGACATAGCGAAAAAATCCACCACTCGTTTTGGCGCAATGGTTATGGAAGTTTTGCGCTTTTCCGTGATAAAAAAAGATATAAAGAATTATGTGGAGCTTGTCGGCGGGGAATATTTGGCTGAAGCGGTAAAAGAAGGCAAAGGCGGCATAATCGCGACGGGACACAGCGGAAATTGGGAGCTTATGGGCGGCGCGCTCGCCTGCTACGGTTTTCCTCTCGTCGGGGTCGCGAAAAAGCAACGCGGCGCAGGCTCGGATAAATTCATAAACGAGGAGCGGCGCGGCATCGGTATGCACATCACATATAAGGACGACGTGCGCGAAATGTATAAAATGCTCGAAAAGGGTTATTTTATCGGGCTTATTATGGATCAAGACACCAATCGTCACGACGGCGTTGTGCTTAACTTTTTCAATCGCCCGACAAACTGCACGCCCGGGGCGGCAAGTATGGCGAGGTTTAAAAAGGTTCCGATTTTTCCCGGATTTATCCACAGAAAAGAGGACGGAACTCATATTATAACGATTTATCCTCCGCTTAAAATCGAATGGACGAAGGATAAGCGCGAGGATTTAAAGCGAGTTACGCAGGAAATAGTTACACTGACGGAAGAACATATAAAAAAATATCCCGAAGAATGGTTCTGGCTTCACGACAGGTGGAAGTCTATGCGGGACGATTAAATTTATAGCCGCTCAAAGGAGCGGTTATTTTTTTGGACTCTGCCCTACGGACTGCCGCAAGGGACTTACGCCCCTTGACCCCATAATAAATATATATGGAGAAAATTGTTATGGTTGTTGCGAAATATTTTAAAAGAAATATAGATTTAACTCTTGCCGTTATATTCGCCTTTGTTACGGGAATATTCGCGCCGCCCTCCCCTTTTGAAATAGCGGAGCGGCTGAATTTGCCGCTTTTGCTCTTGTTGATTTTTTTAATGTGCATCGTTGCAGGGCTGCGCGTTTCGGGCTTTTTTTCGGTCGTGTTTGAAAAATTTTTTCACGGCTACGTTAAAAGCGGTACGCTCTGTCGCTTTTTTATATTTTCCTGCTATTTTTCCTCTATGCTCATAACAAACGATGTCGCGCTTATTGTTTTTGTGCCGCTAGCAATATCTACGCTTACGGAGCTTCGCCGTATTCGTCTTATTGCGCCTACCGTCGTATGGCAGACTATCGCGGCAAATCTCGGAAGTATGCTTACGCCTATCGGAAATCCTCAAAACCTCTTTATATATTCAAGGTATAATTTAAATTTAGGCGAATTTTTAACCGTTACCGCGCCTTTCGTCGTTATAGGCGGCGTTTTAATCTATGTAGGCTCGCGATTTATCTTAAACGTTCGACTGAAACTTTCAAAACGCAGAGAAAAAGTTTTGCCTCGTAAAAAAATATTGTTTCTTATCGCTCTGTTCGCGCTTTGCATTTTACACGTTTTGCATATAGTGGATTTTTGGCTTCTCGCGATAATCGTTTTTCCCGCGATATATGTTGTCGACAAGAAACTTTTTCTCTTGGCGGATTATAAGTTGATTTTTCTTTTTGCCGCCCTTTTTGTGGGCGTCGGCAACCTTTCTCATATTCCGTTTTTCCAAAATATTCCCCAATACGTTTCGGGGAACGTATTTATAATATCTTTGCTTTTAAGCCAAATAATCTCGAATGTTCCCGCCACCGTTTTGCTTGCGGAGTTTACGAACGAATATTCGCCTTTGCTTTTGGGCGTAAATATCGGCGGGCTTGGCACGATAATTGCGTCTATGGCGAGCGTCATCTCCTTTAAAGCGTATGTTGAAAGCAGATTTTGCAACCCCATTCATTATCTTAACATTTTTACGCTTTATAATGTCGCGATACTTTTAGTTTTGCTTTTGTACTATTATTTTCAGTTAAATTTTACAATGTTTTGGTATAAGTAACAGGTCAAAATATTTTGTGGAGATAAAAATGGGAAATTTAGAAAAACCAAAACTTTTGCTAAAAAAATATTTCGGCTTCGACAGTTTTCGTCCCGCGCAGGAAAAGGTTATTGAAAGTATATTAAAAGGAAAAGACACGCTCGCGCTTATGCCGACGGGCGCAGGGAAATCCGTATGCTTTCAAATCCCCGCGCTTATGTTTGACGGGCTTACCGTGGTTATTTCGCCTCTTATTTCGCTTATGAAAGACCAAGTAGATTCTCTAAACGCCGAAGGGATTCCCGCTACTTTTCTGAACGGGACTTTAAAGAGAGCGGAAATAAGCGACAGGATTGACGCGATAATCGCGGGAAAATACAAACTTCTCTACATCGCCCCCGAACGGATGAGTTCGTATGATATGGAAAAAATACGGCAAAATCGCAAAATCTCTATGATAGTGGTGGATGAAGCGCATTGTATCAGCCATTGGGGACACGATTTTCGTCCGCATTACGCGGATATTTGCCGCTTTGTGAATATGTTTTTTCCGCGCCCCGTGGTTGCGGCTTTTACGGCTACGGCTACGCCAAAGGTAAGAGAAGATATTGCTTCTCTCTTGAAACTGCAAAATCCCGCCGTTCATATAAGCGGTTTTGATAGACCCAACCTCTTTTTTAAAGTTTTGAGAAACATCGGGAAAAACGAATTTATATTGGATTATACGAAAAAACATAAGGGTTATTCGGGGATAATTTACGCCTCCACCCAAAAAGAAGTGGAAAAAGTGCATCTGTTTTTGATGCAGAACGGAATAAAAGCGGCGCGCTATCACGCGGGGCTTAGCGATATCGAAAGAACTCGCGCCCAAGACGATTTTATATTCGACAGAGCGGACGTTATCGTGGCTACCCTCGCTTTTGGTATGGGGATAGACAAGAGCAATATTCGCTATGTTATACATTACAATATGCCAAAGAGCGTGGAAGGATATTATCAAGAAGCGGGCAGAGCGGGACGCGACGGCGAAAAAAGCGAGTGCATTCTCCTTTATTCGCCACAAGACGTTGAAATTCAAAAATTCATAATAACGGCGGCGTCCGACGATTATGAAGTTGACCCCGAACGCGTCTCCGTAAATATGGGGCTTTTGCAAAAAATGGTGAATTATTGCCACACGCCGGGGTGTTTAAGGCATTATCTCCTCTCTTATTTTAACGATGACGAGGCAAAAACAAATTGCGGCAACTGCGGAAACTGTCTTGCCGATACCGAAGAAAGGGACATCACAACGGAAGCGCAGATGATACTTTCCTGCGTATACCGCATAAAAGAAAAAGCAGGCGTAACCTACGGCGCGTCCATAACCGCCGACGTGCTCGCAGGCTCTAAAAGCGTAAGGGTGAGAAATTTAGGTTTTCAAACACTTTCTACTTACGGGCTTATGAAGGGAAAAAGCGTAAAATTCATCAGAGAACTTATAAATACTCTAATGGCTATGGGTTATTTGGGGGCGACAAAAAGCGAATATCCCTCGTTATTTTTGACTGACAAAGCGGCAAAGATGTTAAAGGAAAAAGAAAGAGTGATTTGCCGTATGAAAATCGAAAACAAAATTCCCAAAGAAAACGCAAAGATTACGGATGCAAGCTACGACGAAAGCGACGAAACGACTGCTCTCTTTGAAAAGTTAAGGAAATTAAGAAAAGAAATTGCAGACAGCCAGCATAAGCCGGCTTTTATGATATTTTCGGACGCGACGCTAAAGTTTATAGCAAGCAAAAAGCCGCGCTCTTTAGCGGAATTTAGAGAGGTACAAGGCGTTGGCGAAAAGAAACTCGCGGAATTCGGAGAGACTTTTTTGCGTGCTATAAACGGATAAGAAACAAGAATATTTTGCGGCTCTCCTTGTCAATTTTCATATAAAATGATATACTGTATAAAAACGGACAAGAGGGTGAAGAAATGCAAAAAGTAGCCTTAAGAGGAAGAGTATCGCAAACTGATTGGCGAGAGCGTTATTATGACGAAGCAACCGGCAATATGAAAGAGGATATACGGGAATTAAAACAAGACGTAAAAGAGATAAAACAGGATTTAAATGCGTTTAAGACGGAGATGCGCGGAGAAATCAGAGATTTACGCGGAGAAATCGGAGATTTGCGCGGAGAAATCGGCGGTTTGCGCGAAAAAATCGACGGTATGTTTTGGAAACTTCTTCTTGGTATAAGCGCAATTTTAGGCGCGTTCTTAGGGTTTACAAAATATTTTTCAGGTTAAGCGGGGAGCGTACCCCGCTTATTTTTTATCATAGGAGATGTATTTATGCAAACAACGCCAAATTCAAACAGACTTCAAATAGGGCTTTTCGGCGTAAGAAACGCGGGGAAATCCTCGCTTTTAAACGCTGTCGTAAACGAAAATACGGCGACGGTCTCCGATATTCCCGGCACTACCACAGACCCTGTGCGACGCGCTATGGAACTTCCCAATATCGGCGCGACGCTCTTTATAGACACGGCTGGGATAGACGACGAAGGGGAACTCGGGAAATTAAGAGTGGAAAAAACGCTTGAAGCAGCAAAGAGAGTCGATATTGCCCTGCTTTTCTTTGACGAAAATAATTTTGACGCTATTATAAAATTTTTACCGAATTTAAAGAGCGCGAAAACCGTAGCCGTGATAAATAAAATCGACGAACTAAAGGATAAAGGCGAAAGCATAAGAGAAAAAATCAAACAGGCTACAAAACTTCCCGTTGTTTCCGTTAGCGCGAAAACACGAGAAGGAATAGACGATTTGCTAAAGGAAATACTTCGCGCCATGCCGGAAGACTTTGAAAGCGTTAGCATTACGGGAAATTTAGTAACTGCGGGCGACGTGGTTATGCTCGTTATGCCAGAAGACTCAGGCGCGCCGAAGGGCAGGCTTATCTTGCCGCAAGTCCAAACCATAAGGGAACTCTTGGATAAAAACGCGATTCCTATGTGTACGGTTGTGGAAAAAATCCCCGAAGCCTTAAAAAGCCTTAAAAATCCGCCCAAACTTATAATCACGGATTCGCAGGCGTTTAAGAGAGTTTACGAATTAACCCCTAAAGATACGCCGCTCACTTCGTTTTCAATACTTTTCGGGAACTATAAGGGAGATATAGATTTTTTTGTGAAATCCGCAAAAAAAATGCTCGAATTAAAAAAGGACGCAAGCATATTGATAGCGGAAGCCTGCGCTCATCGCCCGCTTGAAGAAGACATCGGAAGGGTAAAAATCCCCAAACTTTTAAGAAAAAAACTGGGCGACGATATAAAGATAGAATTTACGAACGGCGCGGATTTCCCAAAAGATTTGTCGCCGTACGACTTAATAATTCACTGCGGCGCGTGTATGTTTAACAGAAGATACGTGCTTAAAAGAATCGAAGAAGCAAAAAGCCAAAACATCCCGATGACCAATTACGGCGTCGCTATAGCCGCGCTTTTAGGCATTTTAGACAATGTGGTTTATCCTAATTGATACAATTTTTGCAATATTTTGAAGGAATTTAAATATTTTATGTAGAATTTAATATTAGGAATAATACGAAAATTTATTTTGGGGGGAAATTATATGCAGTTTTTCAGAGATTTGAGCGTCAAAGGCAAGCTCCTGTCGCTTGCCGTTATCGCGGCGATAGGACTCCTCTTTATGGTGCGCTCCGCTTATGTGTCTATGGAAGAATCCAAAACAGACACGGACAGAATGTTCACGCAAAATGTGCGCGCGCTGTACGCTATCGGCAACTGTCGTCACGCTATGCGCTATATGCAGGGTATGATGCTTATAGCGACTTCATCTAATGATCCGAAGCGCATAAAGGATGTTACCGCAAAATATGAAACGGGCAAAAAAGAGATACAGACCAACTGGGCGGCTTTTGAGGAACTTGCCAAAAATGACCCCGATATGGCCGAATCCACCGGCGAAGCAAAAAAAGCTCTCGATACTTACGTAAAAGCCCTTGACTAAGCTATGAGCCTTGCCGGAAACGGCGACGGTCCTGCGGGTCGCGCACATTACGACAAACACGGCGCGTCGGTTGCTACGGCTCTCGGCAAACACCTTACATCTTTGTCCGATATAGCGGATAAAGCGGCGGAAACAATAAACAAGCAAAACGAAGAAAAAATGGATACGGCGGCGTACACCTCCATTACTTACGGCGTAGCCATCGTTATCGTGCTTACGATAGCCAGCCTTTTCGTAACTCGCGAAATAGTAAGTCCTTTAAGCATTTTAATAGGCTCTTGCGAAAAGATGAAAGCAGGCGACTTCAGACGTCCCCCTGAAGCAGACAGCTTTAACAGAGGCGATGAATTCGGCACGATGCAACATCATTTTGCCGCTATGCGCGAAAATATCCGCGCTCTTATGGGCAAAATCGCCTCAAGCGCGGACGAACTTTCGTCTTCCGCTCAAGCCTTAACCGACAGCGCGTCGCAATCCGCGCAAGCCTCCGACCAAGTGGCTCATTCCGTCACAAACGCGGCGGGCGCGGTAGTGGAACAGCAACAAAACGTGGCGGACACAATGGAATCCGTCGATATTTGCCTTGACGCCATCGGAAGACTTACAAGCGAGTCTAAAGACGTTGCGGCGAACGCCAACCAGTCCGAGCAAAACGCGGTGCAAGGCGCAAAAGCCATTGAAGAATCGGTTGCGACAATTATGGGACTTGAAAAAATCGTCAACCATTCGGCTGAAACAGTTGATAAACTTGGTCAAAGCTCCGAAGAAATCGGCACTATCGTAGAAGCAATTTCCTCCATTTCCGAGCAGACAAACTTACTCGCCCTTAACGCTGCGATAGAAGCGGCGCGCGCGGGCGAACACGGCAGAGGTTTTGCCGTTGTCGCGGACGAAGTGCGAAAGCTTGCCGAAGAATCGCAAAACGCCGCGTCTAAAATCACAACGCTTATTAACGTTATTCAGTCCGATACATCAGAAGCCGTCAACTCTATGCGCGAAGGCAGCAAGGCGGTTAAAGAAGGCACACGCTCGGTTGAAGCTCTACGCGATACTTTCGATCAAATTCGCGTATCGTCGGGCGACGTTGCGGGAAGAGTCCGCGGTATGACGGAAGACCTTTCGGGAGTATCGGAAGAAGCGAACAAGATAAAAGAAAAATCCGAACAAATTTCAGACAGCGGCGGCAAGGTTTCAACCGAAATGGAAACTGTATCGGCCGCCTCCGAGCAGCAATCCGCCTCATCAAACGAAATCGCCCACGCAAGCGATTCCTTGGCGCATCTTGCCTCCGATTTGCAGGATTCTTTGAAGAGATATAAATTTTAAATTTTAATCGGATTTCTCTTCATAGTAAACTTTCATTTTTGGTACATAATTCCATTCAATATAATTTTTCATATAGGTTGCGTATATCTTTCAAAACATGACGATCAATTCTTCGATTGTCTAAAGGCGTACCAAAATAAAAAGAATTATTATACGACCTAACAAAGTAAATTGATTTTTTGGGTTTTATGATATATAATTATCAGAAATATATGAGAAAATTGAATGGAATGAATTTTATGTTTTATCCTTTTTTATCGCTATCAGACGGAACAGAAATTGTTTATTCCGATTTAAAACAAAAAGATATCAAAAATTATGTAATTGTTAAATTTGAACGTTGGAATGAAAAGCGAGATGATTTTGACAGTATGGAATGTGAATTGCCTAATGGGAATATGAAAAAAATTATAGGTTTTACGGATGAAGAGGTTAAGCATTATCATAAGAAAATGATACATCTTCAAGATATGATTCTTGAATGTTCTAAGGAAGATACGGAGATGGAATTATGCAAAAGAATATAAATTTTAAATACAAATACAATCCTAGTGATTTTGAAGATGAAGAAGAAAAATATTTCAAAGATTGGTTGGATAAAATGTATAAAGGATATGAAGATAAAGACCCAGTACAATTTGAAATGTATCGCGCATTTGCAACGGATGAATTAAAGTGTCTATGGAAAAGCGGAGTCATAGCTAAAGTAAAGGCAGATGAAATAAAAGAATATATTTGGGGGTTAAAAGTATAATTGATTTAACTGAAGCAAAAATGTAAAGAAAAACGAATTATAGTCTATAACATTATATAGGTATTGCAATAAAAAAAGACTGTCAACCGACAGTTTTTTTTGCAATATTTACATATTTTCTTCAGATGTTAGAAACTCTAACACGCCATCTTCATAATTAGCATAACCTGCATTGACCATTAAGGCTATTAACAAATCAAAATCGTTGCCGCGATTTAATGATAAATTTAAGGAAGGTGAGAAATAATGCAAATAAACTTAATGCATCTCGATATTCCTGTTGCTTTTCTTAATATCGACGATGAAAGAGGATATATTCACAGCGATATTAAAATTATTACTAAAGAACATTTGCCAATATCAGTCCTAACTTCTAGTAATATTGCGCTATCGTTACAAAATTGGGTGGATAATAGAAGCATACCTCTATCCCGAAAAAATCTAAATATGCTTTTAAACGATAAAATAAATTCACCTCGTATGCTTTCCTTTAAAAGTCTTGGACTGAATTTATCCGATTGTTATTGGTTTAAACCTGTTGCTCTTGATTTGACTTGGAAACAAGTCAATCTATTTAACAACGATTTTACTTCTAAAATTTTTTTAGAAAATAATTTAAAAATAAATCCCGATTATAGTTCTAATGGAGAATTACTAAAATATTGGAAAATAGAAAACGGAAAAAGATTTCTCTATAAAGAGGGAACTTTGCCTTTTTATCAAGAACCCTTTAATGAGGTTTTTGCTTCAAAACTACTAAAAAAATTAAATTTACCGCACATAAAATACGAATTAACAACAATAGATAATAATATTTATAGCGTATGTGAAACTTTTTCCAACGAAAATACAGAATATATTCCCGCCAATGAAATTTTAAATGTCAGAACAAAGTTAAACCACGAAAGCGCATATTTACACTTTATTGAATGTATCAAATCTCTAAATATTCCTATCGGACAGAATTTTTTAGATAATATGATTTGTTTTGATTATTTAATTCATAATGAAGATAGGCATTACGGCAATTTTGGTTTTTTGCGTAATGCAGAAACTCTTGAATTTATAAATACCGCTCCTATTTTTGATAGTGGAAACAGTCTTTGGTATCATAATCTTACAAAAGATATAAAATTTAAAGACCGCCCCGCTAAACCGTTTAAAGACACACAAGAAAAACAAATTAAATTAGTAAAAAATATTTTTCCTGTAAATATTACAAACGAATGGATTAAAGACACTTTATATGAAATTTATTCACAAAACGAATTATTTGACGATGAAAGAATTGAAAAATTAACTGACGTTGTAATAACCTTAAAAAGTTTTTTACTAAAAAGGAGTTGAAATCAATGTCGGACAAAACATTTAAAAATATAAAAAAAGCCGCCCCTTTTTTATTCGGAGCGGCTCAAGTATTCGGAAGCGCAATATTTACTTTAATACTTGCAATTTTTTTGCTTGCAAATGTTATAATCGGAAGTATGAAAATAAATTCTTTATCCGAGCGAATTGAAGCATTGGAAGAAAAAAATCAAAACATTGTCGAAATTCAAAAAGAAATGGAAGAGCAACGAAAAACTTTAGAAATTTTGATAGGCGAAAGAAAGCAACAAACAGAAGTAAATAAATTTGACGATGCTCTCGACAAGTTTTTGGAGCGAACCATAAAATTAAGCGAAGCTATTAAAGAGCAGGAAAATAAGAAGTAAAATAGACAAATATATAACCGCCAGAAACTAGATTTTATCTAAGTTTCTAGCGTTTTTTTATATTTACTCTGAATTGACAGAATTTTATATAAATGATATAATGAAACAAAAATATTGCTTTTTCTTCAAATACAAAAAGGATTTCGCACCCCTTATCTCGAATATATCTTCAGTAGTAAATCGAGAGAAAGGGTGTGAAACTTCATATATGGCAGAAAATACAAGCAATACGCCTTTTGATGATGCATACAGAACTTTATCCGCAAAGGGTACAAGGTTGATGATACCTTTGATAAATTATATGTTTCATCAAAAGTATTCGATGGATGTACCTATAACGCTTTTAAATAATGAAACCAACGAAGATAATTCAAAGGCAATTACAGATTCAAGATTTATGGTTGGGGATAATCATTTATATAATATCTTTATTATCGAAGAACAAACAAATTTAGATAAAGATATTCCATATCGTTTATACGATTATATGTTAAGGCATGCGCTTTCTCATCTATCTAAAATGTATAAAAACGGGAAAATTATTCTTCCAAGCGTAGGCGTTTTAAATCTTCGTGATGACAATAAAGATATAAAACCTATGACATTAGTGCATACAAACAGTGAAATTGATGTTACTATGAAGGACATCAGTATGCAAAATGTTGAAAATCTTGAAAAATTAGCGGAAAACAAATTATACTGTTTAATGCCGTTTTACGCTTTTATGATGGAAAAGCGGTTAAGAAATTCCGATACCGAAGAAGCAAAGAAATTGTATTTGCAAGAACTTAGTAAGTATCGTGATATAATAGAGAAAGCTAAAAATAATGGAGATTTAATTGCTGACGAATCGTATACTTTAGACGATATAAGGCAAATGGTAATAGATGGTCTTAAATTTGAAAAAGATGGTTTAAATACAAAGGAGTTGGAAAAAATGGGAGGAAGAATTGTAGAATTAGAACATGAAAAAAGATTTAGAGAAGGACAAGAAAAAGCTGAATTTTCTGTGTTCCAAAATTTAATGACTCCAATATTAAAGAAACATAAAAATATTGAAGATGGGAAAAGATTATGCAATACATTATTACCAAATTGGGGAATGGCAAAGATTAATAGTAAAGTAGCTGAGTTAGCTCATAAACTCAATGTTGATTTAGGTCCCACATCTCCGCCGCTTCCCCCACGTTAAGGTACTTCAACTAATGATACCTTTGATAAATTTGAAAAAAATGGTTTAAATACAAAGGAGTTGGAAAAAATGGGAGGAAGAATTGTTGAGTTAGGACATGAAAAGAGATATAGAGAAGGCATTGAACAAGGTAGACGAGAAGCCACCGCTAAATATGGAGCAGAAAATGCAAAATTAAAAGCACAAATTGCAGAACTTCAACAATATAAGAAAAGATACGATAAGTTGGAAGCAAAATTTAACAAAAAAACCGCCGCCCCCCAACGCTAACAAACAAAAGAAAGGTCGTGAACATAGTGGAATTTAACAGTAGACCTATGGAAGTCGGTTTTGCATTTGCCGATAAAGAAGCATATAATTTATATGAAATAACAGAAAATCTCGAAGAATATTACAGACAAAAAGCTCCGAATTTATGGAACGCTTGGATTAGAACAAATAATATGTTGGTGGAACAGCAAGAACGGTTAGATAAACAAGGTGTGAAATTAAATAATTTAAATACAACATTAAATAATTTGAACAAAAAATTAGATTTTTTGATAAATCAACAAGAAAAACAAAATAATTTTTCAAGGTAAATTAAAAGAAGCCGAGGATTTGATTCCTAGGCTTCTTTTTTTTGATTATTTTTTTCCTTTTTTATCAGCTAAATCTTTATGACTAACTGTTCCGGTTGCGGGAGCTGATACCGGCACCCACGCAAATGTGCTGTTAGTTCCGCTAGGCGACATAACCTGCGCTTTTGCAAATTTTCCATCGCTAGAAATATTGCTGGGGTCAGAATTGGGAAGTTTAGAATATTGTAAACCTCCCGCGCTTCCTTGAGGTAAAACTGCCGAAAATGTTGGTAATTGCGGTTTATCCGAATTACGAACGGGAATATTGGGATTTAATCCTTGCAACATTCTTTCAA
>JAGBKP010000145.1 GCA_017635875.1 Selenomonadaceae bacterium
CTTTTTTCCTTGTTACTTTTTAGAAATTCTTGATAGTTTGCTATTTAGAATTTCTTATGCTCTTGAGTGCTTTTTTCTCTCTTTCTTTTTCAAAAGAAAGAGAGAAAAAAGAAAGTAAGGTTTTTAGAGATGCCCTTAAATAAAAAAAGCTGTGAAAAAACCAGATTTTAGTTTTTTCACAGCTCTATTTTTTTTGTCAAAATACCTTATTTACTCATAGCCTCTTGCACCGCAACGGCTACCGCAACGCTCATACCGACCATGGGGTTGTTGCCCGCGCCGATTAAGCCCATCATATCGACGTGCGCCGGAACGGACGAAGAGCCCGCAAACTGCGCGTCGCTGTGCATTCTGCCCATAGTGTCCGTCATACCGTAAGACGCAGGGCCCGCCGCCATATTGTCGGGGTGAAGCGTTCTGCCCGTGCCGCCGCCGGACGCTACGGAGAAATATTTTTTGCCCTTTTCGATGCACTCTTTCTTATAGCAACCTGCGACGGGGTGCTGGAAACGAGTGGGGTTGGTGGAGTTGCCCGTTATGGAAATATCCACGTCCTCTTTATGCATTATCGCAACGCCTTCCGGCACGCTGTCCGCGCCGTAGCAACGCACATTTTTACGCACGCCGTCCGAATACGCGATTTCTTTTACGATATTGACCTGATTGGTCTTATAATCGTACTGCGTCTGCACATAAGTAAAGCCGTTGATACGGGAAATAATCTGCGCCGCGTCTTTGCCCAAGCCGTTTAAGATAACGCGGAGCGGATTTTTGCGGACTTTGTTCGCCGTCTGCGCTATACCTATCGCGCCTTCAGCCGCCGCAAAAGATTCATGACCCGCGAGGAATGCGAAGCAGCCCGCTTCTTCCGACAAAAGCATAGCCGCGAGATTGCCGTGACCTAAGCCCACTTTTCTGTGGTCCGCGACAGACCCTGGAACGCAGAACGCCTGCAAGCCTTCGCCGATAGATTTTGCCGCGTCAACGGCGGTTTTATCGCCCTTCTTTATGGCGATAGCCGCGCCCAAAGTATACGCCCAAGCGGCGTTTTCAAAAGCGATCGGCTGTAAGTCTTTAATAATTTTTGCGGGATCTATTCCCTTGTCGGCGCAAATGGTTTTTGCGTCCTCTATCTTTCCGATACCGTATTTTTTGCACACTTCATTGATTTGATCAATGCGGCGCTCATATCCTTCAAAAAGCGACATTCGCTCTCTTCCTTTCGTATTAAATTCGTGGGGCTTTGCCCCACACCCCAGCAGGGCGCTGCCCTGCACTCGCAAGGGACTCTGTCCCTTGACCCTGCGAGGGGAACTTGTCCCCCTCGACCCCCATTTTTATGGGGATAGCATAATTTTTTTAGTTTTAAAATCTAAAAAATTACTCGTTGCGGGGATCTATGAATTTTACGCCTTCGTTAAAGCGTCCCTTTGTGCTGGTGTTTGCTTTCAAGGCTTCGTCGGCGGATTTTCCGCCTTTGATGGCTTCCATCATTTTGCCGAGCTGCACGACTTCGTAACCGATTACGCGGTTTTCGGCATCAAGCGCAAGGCGGGTAACGTAGCCTTCCGCAAGTTCAAGATAGCGGGGGCCTTTTTTCTTCGTGCTATAAGTGGTGCCGGTCTGGCTTCTTAAACCTTTTCCGAGGTCGTCAAGACCTGCGCCAACCGGAAGTCCGTCGTCGGAGAATGCCGTTTGGCTTCTGCCGTATACGATTTGTAGGAAGAGTTCGCGCATAGCGGTGTTGATAGCGTCGCAAACTAAGTCGGTGTTTAACGCTTCCAAAATGGTCTTGCCCGCTAAAATTTCCGCCGCCATTGCCGCGGAATGAGTCATACCGGAGCAGCCGATGGTTTCCACCAACGCTTCTTCGATAATGCCGTCTTTAACGTTCAAGGTGAGCTTGCAAGCTCCCTGTTGAGGCGCGCACCAGCCGATGCCGTGAGTAAGACCGCTGATGTCTTTTACCTCTTTCGCCTGCACCCATTTTCCTTCTTCGGGAATCGGCGCAGGGCCGTGGTTTACTTCTTTGGCGACGCAAACCATGTCGTCAACTTGCTTTGAATAAGCGATCATTAAATACATTCCTTTCATATTTTATTTGAAAGGAGCGTCAAAAAACGCTCTCCTTACACACTGGTTTACTACTGCCTACTTTCTTTTTCTCTCTCTTTTTTGAAAAAAAGAGAGAGAAAAAGAAAGTAGCAAAGAAAAAGAGAGACAAAAAACTTTATTATTATTTTTTATTTAAACTCTACCAAAACTTTACCCGTCATTTCCTTGGGAATTTCTAATCCCGCGAGCGTTAAAAGCGTTGGCGACACGTCGCATAACGCGCCGTCGTTTACCTTTTGCACTCTGTCCGATACGCAGTAAATCGGCACGGGGTTAGTGGTATGCGCCGTGAATGGCTCTTTTGTATCCGGGTCAACCATCATATCAGCGTTTCCGTGATCGGCTATGATTATTACTTCGCCGCCCATTTCGCGTATTGCCGCAACCGTGCGTCCTACGCAGGTGTCCACCGTTTCAACGGCTTTAACCGCCGCGTCCATTACGCCCGTATGCCCCACCATATCTCCGTTGGCGTAGTTCATTATGATGAAATCGTATTTAGCGGATTTAATCGCCTCAACCACTTTATCCGTAACCTCTATCGCGCTCATTTCCGGCTTTAGGTCGTAAGTCGCTACTTTTGGCGACGGCACCAAAATTCTGTCCTCGCCTTCGTATTCCTTTTCTACGCCGCCGTTAAAGAAGAATGTGACGTGGGCGTATTTTTCCGTTTCGGCTATGCGGAGCTGTTTCAAGCCGTTTTTCGCGATAGTTTCGCCCAAAGTATTCGTAATAGATTCGGGCGGGTATGCGATATTTACGTTCAAGCCTTTCTCGTATTGCGTCATAGTGGTGTACGAGAGTTTCAAGCCCTCTACGCGTTTAAATCCGTCGAAAGTTTCGTCCGTAAAAGCGTGAGTAAGTTCTCTTGCGCGGTCGGGGCGGAAGTTGAAAAATATTACGCCGTCGCCGCTCTTCATACCGTCGTAATTGCCTATAACAACGGGTATTACAAATTCGTCCGTAACGCCTTCGGGCTTTTCGCTCTTATCCGCGTAAGACGCTTGTATCGCCTCCGCAGAGGACGCTTTTTTCGGCGCGTCCGCTGAAGCTATCGCCTTATAGGCAAGTTCCACGCGGTTCCAGCGTTTATCCCTGTCCATAGCGTAAAATCTGCCGGAAATCGTCGCTATTTGCCCCACGCCAATTTCCTTGATTTTTTCCTCAAGTTCTGCAAGATATTCGTGCGCGCTCGCGGGCGGCACATCGCGCCCGTCAAGGAAACAATGTATATATACTTTTTGAAGTCCCTCGCGTTTTGCAAGCTCCAAAAGTCCGTACAAATGCTTTGTGTGGCTATGTACGCCGCCGGGGGACACAAGCCCCATCAAGTGAAGCGCGCCGCCCGCCGCTTTTGCGTCTCTAGCGGCTTTTAAAAGAGCCTTGTTCTCGAAGAAATCCCCGTCCGCTATGGATTTGGTTATTCTCGTAAGTTCTTGATACACAACTCGACCCGCGCCGATGTTGGTATGACCCACCTCAGAATTTCCCATCTGCCCGTCGGGAAGCCCGACAAACATTCCCGATGCTTGAAGCGTGGCCTTCGGAAAATCTTTGGCGATTTTATCAAGATTAGGCGTTTTCCCCTTCTTAATAGCGTTAGAGGGGTCGTCCTCTTTTCCTATGCCCCAGCCGTCCATTATTATTAAAGCGACGGGAGCGTTCTTTAATGTTGCCATATTTTTCCTCTTATACTAATCTTTATTTTAAGTTCTTACTTTCTTCTTTTCTCTCTTTCTTTTGAAAAAGAAAGAGAGAAAAGAAGAAAGTAACAAAGAAGAAAAGAGAGAAAGAAAACTTTAATATAAAAATGTCGTTTCAAAGAAAAGAGAGAGTTAAATTATATTTTTTATTAAAATTTTTTTCTCTTTTTTCTTTTGTTTCTTTTCTTATTTCTCTTTTTTTATAAAAAAAGAGAAAAAAGAAAAGAAAGGTTTTAAAAGAGTAAGATTAGTATTAGAAATTTACAATTTCGGAGAAATCCTTAGCTTTTAAAGCCGCGCCGCCAACGAGGGCGCCGTCAACGTTGGGCTGCGCCATTAAGTCTTTAATCGTCGCGGGTTTTACGCTGCCGCCGTACTGAATACGGATAGCGTCCGCCGCTTTTTGGTCGAATTTTTTCGCTACGGCTTCGCGGATAGCTTTGCAGACTTCTTCGGCTTGCTCGAAAGTCGCGGTCTTGCCCGTACCGATAGCCCAAATAGGCTCGTAAGCTATAACGAGTTTTGCTACTTCGTCGGCTTTGAAACCTTCAAGAGCCGCGTTTATTTGATTTACGACGTGGTTTATGTAATTTCCCGCTTCGCGAATTTCAAGGGACTCGCCGCAACAGATAATGGGGGTTATACCCGCCGCAAAAGCCGCGTGAGCGCGTTTGTTTACGCCTTCGTCGGTTTCGCCGAAATAGTCGCGGCGTTCGCTGTGACCCAAAACGCAGTACGTCGCGCCGACTTCTTTAAGCATATCGGTGGAAATTTCGCCGGTATACGCGCCGCTCTTTTCCCAATGCACATTCTGCGCCCCGAGAGCGATATTCGTGCCCTTTAACGCTTCGCCAACGCCGGAAAGCGCGGTAGCGGTAGGGCATACAACGATGTCAACCGTGTTATTGTCTTTCACAAGCGGAGCAAGAGCCTTAACAAGCTCTACTCCCGCCGCGATAGTATTGTTCATCTTCCAGTTTCCGGCTATAATAGGACGTCTTGCCATAAAATCAACCTTTCTTAATCTATACTTAATCGGACGACTTTTCTTCATCATCTTGCACTTTAGCTCCGCTTTCAATATGAAGCACAAGATCCACAATTTGCGTATCGGAAAGCCCCATTCTTCTAAGTTCTGACATAAGCCTCGTAAGTTCCGTCATATTCATAAACATCGCCTCCCGACTTAATATTGCCAATTACTTCTCCGCGATAGCAGCAACTCCCGGCATCTCTTTACCTTCCAAATATTCAAGAGTTGCGCCGCCGCCCGTTGATACGTGGGAAATCTTATCCGTTAAGCCCGTTTTCTTTAGAGCCGCAACCGAATCGCCGCCGCCCACAATGGAAATCGCGCCTTCTTCCGTCGCCTTTGCAACGGCTTTTGCGACCGCGAGAGTGCCTTTAGCGAAATTGTCAAATTCAAATACGCCCATAGGCCCGTTCCAAATAACGGTCTTTGCGCCTTCCAACGCTTTCACGTATTCCTTGGAAGTTTCAACGCCGGAATCAAGCGCTTCCCAACCGTCGGGAACTTGATCGACGGGCACGGTCTTAAAGTTTGCGTTCTTGTCGAATTTATCCGCAACGACTAAATCAAGAGGAAGCACGACTTTTACGCCTTTTTCTTCGGCTTTCTTTAAAACTTCTCTTGCATAATCGTATTTATCCGGTTCAACGAGGGAATTGCCAACGGGGTAGCCTTTCGCCGCGTCAAACGTATGCGCCATGCCGCCGCCGATGATGATAGTGTCCACTTTGTTTAAAAGATTTTCGATAACGCCGATTTTATCCGACACCTTCGCGCCGCCGATAATAGCAACGAACGGATGCTGAGGAGCCTCAAGGGTTTTTCCGATATAGTTAATCTCTTTTTCCATCAAGAAACCCGCGACGACTTCCACATATTTTGCGATGCCCGCGTTAGAGGCGTGACCGCGGTGCGATACGCCGAAAGCGTCGTCAACCGCGACATCCGCCAAAGACGCAAGCTGTTTTGCAAATTCGGGGTCGTTTTTCTTTTCCGCTTTATGATAGCGAAGGTTTTCAAGCAAAAGCACTTCGCCCGGTTTTAAGTCTTTAGCCGCGTTTTCCGCTTCCGCGCCTACGCAGTCGCTCGCCCATTTTACATCTTTCTTTAAAAGTTCGGAGAGATGTTTCACCAAGAGTTTGGTGGAGAACTGCGGCTCTTTCGCCTCCGTAGGTCTGCCGATATGACAAGCCAAAATCACAGCCGCGCCGTTGTCAAGCAAATAGTTGATAGTCGGCAAAGTGCGCACCATACGCGTGTCGTTCGTTATATTCTGATTTTCATCGAAAGGCACGTTATAGTCAACGCGGACAAATACCTTCTTACCCTTAACGTCAATATCTTTTATCGTCTTTTTATTCATACTGTAACCTCTTTTATATATAATAAGAGACCCGACCCTTTGGCCGGGCCTCGAAAGACCGATTAACCTAATTCTGCGAAATATTTAATGGTGCGAACCATCTGGCTGGTGTAGCTGTTTTCGTTGTCGTACCAAGAAACAACCTGAACGAGCGTTGTGCCGTTGCCGTTATCGGACACCATCGTTTGAGTAGCGTCGAAGAGGGAGCCGTACTTCATACCGATAATATCGCTCGATACGATTTGATCTTCGTTATAGCCGAAAGATTCGTTAGCGGCTTTCTTCATAGCTTCGTTGACCTGCTCTACTGTAACGCTTCCTTTAACAACCGCAAAGAGAAGGGTGGTGGAGCCGGTGGGGGTAGGAACGCGCTGCGCCGCGCCGATGAGTTTGCCCTTTAATTCGGGGATAACAAGACCGATAGCTTTCGCTGCGCCGGTGGAGTTCGGAACGATGTTGCACGCGCCTGCGCGGCTGCGGCGAAGATCGCCTTTACGCTGCGGACCGTCTAATATCATCTGATCGCCGGTGTAAGCGTGAATGGTCTGCATAATGCCGCTCTGAATGGGAGCGAGTTTGTGAAGAGCCTGCGTCATAGGAGCGAGGCAGTTCGTGGTGCAAGACGCCGCGGAAATAATCTTGTCGTCTTTGGTGAGAACATTGTGGTTTACGTTGTAAACGATGGTGGGAAGGTCGTTGCCCGCAGGAGCGGAGATAACAACTTTCTTTGCGCCGGCGTTGATATGAGCCTGAGCTTTTTCCTTGCTGGTGTAAAAACCGGTGCACTCTAAAACAACGTCTACGTCATGTTTTTTCCAAGGAATGTTGTTTGCGTCCGGCTCTTTGTAGATGATGATTTTTTTGCCGTCTACGACGATATTGTTGTTTTCGCCTTCGCCTTCGCTAAATTCCACGGTGTGTTTGCCTTCGCCGATGCGACCCATATATCCGCCTTGAGCGGTGTCGTATTTTAAGAGATGAGCAAGCATTTTGGGGCTTGTGAGATCGTTTATCGCGACAATTTCATAACCTTCCGCGTCAAACATCTGACGGAAAGCCAAGCGACCGATACGTCCGAAACCATTGATAGCAACTTTTACTGCCATAAAATTTTTACCTCCAATTCAAATTCCTGCGTTTTCGTTTACGCGCAATTTTTAATACTCTACGATTTTACAACAATTTACGCCGAATTGTCAACAAAAAAGAGGAATATTGCAAAAATTTTTGAGGTAAATTTGTTATAAAAAATTTTTTATGCTATAATAATGAAAAAATTGAAAGAGAAGTGAAATTATGGCAAAACTAACCCGTAAATTAAAACAGAAAATCGCTCCCGCCAAAAAAGAACCCGTTAAAAAGCAAGGTAAAGATTATTTTTTACTCTTTGTCCTCTTCCTTACTTTTGTGGTTATGGTAATCGGCTGGCCGCAGCTTGACACGTTAAACCGCATACTCTACGCACTTTTAACAGCGTCGCTTTCGCTTACGTACGCCAATCGTCATTTTGAAATGTCCGATAGAGTTCATACAATAATAGAGAGGCTTGGAATAGGCACTATCGCTTTTTCCATTCTCATATTCGTGGTTATTTGCTATAATCAATTCGTAAAATAAAAAAAGGTCGCGGAAAGCAGAATTTGTTTTCCGCGGCTTTTTTTATCAGAGTTTTTTTTCTGTTATAAAATAGAAACTTTTGCGCTGAAAATTTTCGTAAAAAAATTTACAATTAGCTATTTTTAGAAAATTTAAATTTTTGTTTACAAAACAAATTAAATGGGATAAAATATAACGCAGTTTAGGCATTATTCTATTTTTACGAAAGGGGTTTTGTTTATGAGGCTTGGCAGATTGTTTGCCGCGCTCTCCATCTTGGCGTTTTCGCTTTTCGCCTTGACGGGTTGCGGCGGCGTTGGCAACGGCAAGCAGATCGTTCGCGTGGCTCACTCGCAAACGGAAATTCATCCCGAGCATGTCGCCTTGGTAGAGTTCAAAAAATATGTTGAAGAACGTCTCGGCGATAAGTACGAGATTCAGATTTTCCCGAACGAGCTTTTAGGCGGACAGAAGAAGGTCATAGAGCTTTGCCAGACGGGCGCAATCGACGTGGTTGTTGTTGGCGCGCCTAACGTTGAAACGGTTGAGCGTACCTTCGAGCTTTTCAGTATTCCGTATCTTTTCGGCTCTAAAGAGGCTTATTTTGCCACTATGAACGACGAAGCTTTGACGGAAGAAATTTACAAGACGCCGATACACGCGGGTTTTCGTGTGGTGACTTGGTATAATGCGGGGCTTCGCAGCTTCTACGCAAAGACTCCCATAAACACCCCCGACGATATGAAAGGCTTAAAACTTCGCGTGCAACAGTCCCCCGCGAGCATCGCTATGGTTAACATCTTAGGCGGCGCGGCGACTCCTATGGCGTTTGGTGAAGTCTATACCGCAATTCAGCAGGGCGTTATCGACGGCGCGGAAAACAACGAACTCGCGCTTACCGCAAACAAACACGGCGAAGTTGCGAAATACTACAGCAACAATATGCATCAGATGATTCCGGACGTAGTGCTCGCAAACGAGCGTTTCCTCCAAAATCTCCCCGAGGCGGACAGAAAAGTATTTATGGACGCCTTCAAGGAATCAAACAAGGTAGAGCTTGTCGAGTGGGATAAAAAAGTCGAAGAGGCTAAAAAATACGCTATAGAGGAACAGAAAGTTACTTTCCTCAACGTGGATATGTCTAAATTCCGCGAAAAAATGCTTCCTCTTCAAGCGGATATAGTTAAGAACAATCCTTCAATCGTTAAATTCTACGAAAAGATTCAGGAAATCAACGATAAAGTAGCGGAAGATAAAGAAAAGAAGGGGGATAAGTAAATGACGGCGCTTAGAAATATTATAGACAGATGCCTTTCCGCCGTATGCTGTTTCCTCTTTGCGGCTATGGTAATTATCGGCACATATCAGATTATAACCCGTTATGTCTTTAACAGCCCGAGCACCATTTCGGAGGAGCTTTTGACGTATTCCTTCACTTGGATGTCGCTCCTCATTTCGGCGTATGTTTTCGGCAAACGCGACCATATGAGAGTCGCGTTCTTGGCTGATAAACTTACCGGCACTCCGAAAAAACTTTTGGACGCGGGTATAGAGGCTCTCACGGTTGTGGTTTCCGCCATCGTGTTCTTCTACGGCGGACTTACGATTATGGCTTTAACTATGAGTCAAAAGACCGCATCACTCGGAATATCCATGGGTACGGTTTACACCGTCGTCCCCATTACGGGCGCGCTTATTTGCATTTACGGCGTTATGAACATTATCGACATAATGAACGGCGTTGACCGCAAAAAACTTGCCGCCGAAGGAAAGGGGGAGGCGTAAATTATGAGTATAGCCGTATTTTCCGGGTTGATTATTTTAGTCACCCTCTTATTCTTGCTTGCTATCGGTATGCCGATCGCTATCGCGCTTGCCGTTTCTTCCATAGCGGCGATACTTCCGACGCTTGCCTTTGACGCGGCTGTTTTAACGGGCGCGCAACGCGTATTTTCCGGTATTTCGATATTTTCGCTCCTTGCGATTCCGTTCTTTATTTTAGCGGGTAGCATTATGAACCGCGGCGGTATCGCGGAACGCCTCATAAATCTTGCAAAACTCGTCACGGGTAAAACCCCGGGCGCGCTAGCGCAGACAAACGTAGTCGCGAATATGCTCTTCGGCTCGATTTCAGGCTCCGGCACTGCGGCGGCGTCCGCTATGGGTTCTATGATAGGGCCCGTTGAGAAAAAAGAAGGCTACGACCCGAATTTCTCGTCTGCGGTTAATATCGCCACCGCGCCTACGGGACTTCTTATTCCCCCGAGCAACATTATGATTACTTACTCGCTCGTTTCGGGCGGAACGAGTGTCGCGGCTCTCTTTATGGCGGGCTATATCCCGGGTATTCTTTGGGGCCTCGCTTGTATGCTCGTCGCGTTCTTTATGGCGAAAAAATACGGATACACAAGCACCACGACTTTCTCCGGCAGTGAAGCCGTGAAAGTCGTTTTGGAAGCTATCCCCTGTCTCCTACTTATCGTAATAGTTATCGGCGGTATTATAACGGGTATATTTACCGCGACGGAAGGTTCCGTTGTCGCCGTTGTATATAGTTTCCTGCTCTCGCTTCTCTATTACAAATCTATTCATTGGAAAGATGTTCCTCGCCTCTTGCAAGAAAGCGCGGAAATGACGGGCATTATCATCTTCCTAATCGGTACGTCTTCCATTATGAGTTGGATTATGGCGTTTACCGGTATTCCTAAAGCGGTGTCGGACGGTCTCTTAGGCATTACAAATTCCTATATCATAATAATGCTTATCATAAACGTGCTTCTTCTCTTGGTCGGTACGTTTATGGATATGACCCCCGCCTGCTTAATCTTTACGCCGATTTTCCTACCCGTTTGCACGGCTCTCGGCGTAGACCCCATTCATTTCGGTATCTTTATGATACTTAACCTCTGCATAGGCACGATAACTCCGCCTGTCGGCACAACGCTTTTCGTTGGCGTTAAGGTCGGCGGAGTACAGCTTGAATCCGTTGTAAAATGGCTCTTGCCGTACTTTGGCGCGATTATTGTTGTGCTCTTGCTCGTAACATACATTCCGCAACTTTCATTGTGGCTCCCGGGTCTTATGGGTTACGTAAAATAGTTTACGCTTTTAAAATCCCGCGTGAAACACGCGGGATTTTAAAATATATTTTTGAATTTTAGCGCGCGCCGGCGCAAGGAGGGCAGAATTTAGGCGATTTTCGAAAATTTTCGAGGTGAAATTATATGTTTACATTTTTAATCGCTTTATGTACTCTTATCGTGGGGTACTTTGTCTACGGCAAGCTCGTGGACAAACTGTTTGGACCTACGGACGCGGAAACTCCCGCCGTGCGTTATAACGACGGTGTGGACTACATTCCGCTTCCGACTTGGAAAGTTTTTTTGATCCAGCTTTTAAACATAGCCGGACTTGGCCCTATATTCGGCGCGCTCGCGGGCGCGTTATGGGGACCTTGCGTGTATTTTTGGATAGTTTTCGGTACGATTTTCGCGGGCGGCGTTCACGATTATCTTTCGGGTATGATTTCCATTCGCGAAGACGGCAAGAGCATATCGGAAGTCGTTGGACATCACTTAGGCTCTACGATGCTTATCATTATGCGCGTCTTTTCCGTAGTGCTTTTGGTCTTGGTCGGTACTGTGTTTATGACAGGACCTGCCGGGCTTCTTGCAAAACTTACCGGCGTTGCCGTTACCATCATACTCCCCTGCGTGCTTCTTTACTATTTCCTTGCGACGCTTCTTCCCATTGACACGCTTATCGCGCGTTTTTATCCGCTCTTTGGCGTCTGCCTTATAGTTATGGCGCTTGGCATTATGGGCGGTATGCTTATGGGTGTCGGCGGACACGTAATGCCTGAAATGCAGCTTGCCAACCTTCACCCGCAAGGAGACGCTATGCCGATTTGGCCGCTGATGTTTATAACCGTCGCTTGCGGCGCGATATCCGGTTTTCACTCCACCCAATCTCCGATTATGGCGCGTTGCTTAAGAGATGAAAGATTAGGCCGCCCCGTATTTTACGGCGCGATGGTCGCAGAAGGCATTATCGCTCTCATTTGGGCGGCTGCGGGCGTAACTTTTTACGACAGCACGGGCGGTCTTGCGGCGGCTCTTAAAGCGGGCGGTCCCGGCTCGGTTGTTTACGACGTATGCGTAGGATTTTTGGGCGGTAGCGGCATAGGCGGATATTTGGGCGCGACGCTTGCTATGCTTGGCGTTATCGCTTGCCCTATAACTTCGGGCGATACGGCTTTCCGCTCCGCGCGTCTTACGCTTGCGGACTGGATTGGTATGGAGCAGTCCACGGCGAAAAAACGTCTTATTTTAGCCGTTCCCCTTCTCGCTATCGGCGGTATTCTCTCTCAGATGAATTTTGATATTATCTGGCGTTATTTCTCTTGGTCAAATCAGACTCTCGCCATGATAGTGCTTTGGACGGGTGCGGTATATCTCTACCGCACGAAACCGGGCAGCAAGTTTTACTTAATCCCCGCCGTTCCGGCAACATTTATGGCGGCGGTAACTTTTACTTATATTCTGCAAGCGAAGGAAGGTTTCCAGCTTCCCACAAGCGTAACCTATCCTATTGGTATAATATTTGCGATAATCTGCGTCGCGCTCTTTATTCGCGCGACGATTATGAAAAAAAGCGAATAGTGTTACGCGCAAAAACGCCGACAAGTTTTCGTCGGCGTTTTTTTGATTGACAATTTCAAAAACAGCTAAATCTTATTTAATCAGTATATCCTTAACTAAAAATTCACATTCTGCCCTTTGCGGTTTCTAAATTCTTTTTGTATATCTCATTATTCGGCTCAAGCTCCACCGCTTTTTTGTACGCCGACAAGGCTCTTTCAAACTGTTCAAGTCCGCTGTACGCGTAACCCATATTGTTGTAAGCGTCCGCGTAATTGGGATTTAGCTTTATCGCCTTTTTTAAGGAATCGAGGGCTTTATAATATTTCCCCTTGCCGTTACACGCCGCGCCTAATCCGTTATATGGTTCGGCGTAATTTTTATCTATATCTATAGCCTTCTGGAAACACTTTGCCGCTTCGTCGTAATTCTTTTGATGATTATACGCGTAACCAAGATTATTCCACGCTTTTGAATAATTTTCCTTAATCTCCAACGCTTTTTTACTACATTCTGCGGCTTTTTCGTAATCGCCCATAGCGTCGTATGTGCTTCCCATATTTCCCCAAGGCGCGGGGTCTTTAGGATCTAATTCAGCCGCTTTTTGGTAACATTCGAGAGCTTTAGCGTAATCTTTTAACGCATCGTACGCATATCCTAAATTATTCCACGGCGCGGCGTATTTTTCCTCTAATTCTATCGCTTTTTTGCAATATTTTATGGCTTCTTCGTAATTTCCCTTGTAATTATTCGCGTACGCAAGCCCGTTCCAAGACACCGCAAATTCGGAGTAGCGGCTTATGGCGTTTTCAAAATACTCTATGGCTTTATCCATATCCCCGCGGTCTTTGGCTATTTGACCAAGTCCGCTCCATGGCGCGGCGTATTTATCGTCCGTTTCTATCGCTTGTTTATACGTTTCTTCCGCTTCTTTTACCTCGTTTTTTGCGTATAAACTCGCCGCTTTTTCTTGAAGCCTGCTTGCGGTAAATTTTTCCTCGTTGCGCTTTATCTCCTCGTTTATCTGTACTTTTTCCGCATCGTCCGCTGTTTTATATCTCTCTTTTAATTCCTCAAATTCTTTGTCGTTTTGCTCCTGATAAATCTCTTGATCCTTATTGGTTAAAACCGCGTCTTCTATTTTTTCGCGGTCTTTATTCATCTGCGCCTCAACTTCCGCCGTATCTACCACAGCTACAAGTTTGCAGGTGTACTTAACCGCAATTCCGGCTATTGTTTCAGACGTTACTTCATCCGATTTCACCTCAAGTACGGTTGAAGAAAAGGTTTTAACTTCGTCTTTAGTCAATACGCCGTTTTGCGATTTTGAAAAGGCTTCTATGTAAACTCCGGCTTTTTCAGCCGCCGCCCGTCTTGCGCTCTGCCGAGCCCGTTCCTTTGCGACTGCGGGCGATTCTTCGGGACCGTCCCCCATAACCGAATAGCCTTCCGCTTCTATTATAGTCTGCGCGGCAAAAGCTATGGAAAAGGCGAGGATAAATATTAAGAAAACTGTTATAGCGCGTGTTTTTTTCATATTGCGTTACCTTTTTGCAAAGCTATGATCATAAGATATCGTACGCAACAAACAAGCCGCCCGCGCCGCCGATACTTGGCATTGCGGGCGGCTTTTGCGTTTAAAATTTGTAGGTTGCGCCTATTTGGAAAAATCTGCCGGGGGAATGGAAAGGATAACCGCTATAAGCATAATCTTGATTTGTGATATTGTTGATTTTAGCGTAAATTGTAGCTTGCGGGTTAATTTCATAACTTGCGTTAAGATTAAACACGGCATAGCGGTCAGGAGCGTAAAAATCTTGATAATAACTGAACTTATTGTCAAATCCACTTCCCATTATGCTTAAAAGATTTACTTTCCACCCGCTACTGCGATAGTTGATTCCCACACGATAACCGTTCGGTTGAGCATAATGCCAATTATTATAATTGGTTGTGCTTGTATGGGAATATCCTAAATTATAACTCCATTTATCGCTTAATTTTTGGCGGAATGTAAGTTCAATACCGTGTTGTTTTTCTTCATCGTCGTCGTTAACATATTTAGATACATATCTGTTGCTATCGTAAATTATTATGTCATTAAGATTAGTTTTAAAGAAACTAAACGACATATTTGTTTTTTCGTCAAAATCGTGTTCAAGACCTATAGTAGCCGTGTTGCCTGTCATAGGTTTTAAATTTGGATTATTCTCATGGCCATTCATCACATAGAATAATTGAGTTAATGACGGGGTTTTAAGCACGCGTCCCCAAGAAGCGTAAAATTTTGTTTTATCGTCTGCTCGGTAGTTGAATGCGATTTTAGGCGACCAATGATTTCCCATATTGTTATAATGGTCAAGTCGAACGCCGGGAATTATAGTCCATTTATTGCCCATGGATATGGTGTCTTGCAAATATAAAACGGTGTTATTTATGGAATGTGTGCCGTTATTAAAGTGGTATATATATCTAGGATTAAATATATTTGGCATTTCCCCATCGAATCCAATATCTTCTCGTTGCCATTCCAAACCTGCTATAACTTTATGATTTCCAAGCTGCCAACCATTTTGATAGCCAATCCCTCTATTACGAACATATCCATCATATCCTCTTGCAATATCAATATTATTTATCGCATCATATCCCAATAGTCCGAAATCGAAAGAAGATCTCTCGCTGTTAAATACGCGTAAAAAACCGGGCGTAGATGTGCCTTCTTTAAAATTGTAGCTTATAATCATATTGCTATATATATCATCTTCACTGCCGTATTTAGCGCGACCGTTTACATAGCGATTATTTGCTGCAAAAGAATCTAATCCATAATTGGCATTACCTTTACGATAGGCTATAAGCGCCGTAATGGAATTTCGATCATCAAAACGATTGTCAAATCTCGCTGAAAATGTTTTATCATCGTAACTTGCTTTATAATTATCATCATTTGACATTGTTTCTTGTATGGAATCGTCAGCATAACCGAATGCCTTGCTCTTTTGCAAACTTCCAGTTATAAACCAGCTGAAATTACCGTCTTTTCCTTGATTGGCTATTTCAAGATTGCGCTTGCCCCAAGTACCCGTATTTATATCAATAAGCGTTTCATGGCGTTTGCCTTTCTTGGTGATAATGTTTACAACACCGCCAACGGCATCACTACCATAAAGGGCTGAACCGCCGCCTTTTAAAATTTCTATTCGTTCTATCATCTTCATATTTGGAATATGATTTAAGTCTACACTTCTGTCATCTGTGGTTTCAAGTTCTCCGCTTTTAAGACGGTAACCGTCAATAAGCACCGCAACATATGCGCTACCATTCAGAAAAACCTTACCTCCACGACCGGATATAGCTACAACCCCATTAACGCTATTAAGCGCCTCCGCTAAATCCTGATAATGATTTTCCTCAATCTCCTTCGCCGTAATAATCGCAACATTTGCGGGAGTGTCCCATTTGTTTGTCGGTATGCGTTCCGCCGTTATCAACATATCTTCCATATTGACGTATTCTCTCGCGTCCTCGTTGGTTTCATTGCTCTCTGCGGCAAACGCCCCTATGGGCAGTATTGTCCACATCATAAGCGTCGCCGCTATTTTACGCGATAGGCGACTTTTATTTATCTTAAATTGCATTTTAATACCTCCAATAAATTTACTTTTTATTCGTTTTTTCATCCAACAATTTTTTCGCCATTTCTTCGGCTTTTTCCATATCGACTTCCGCCGTAATCGTAGCCGTTGACTTTATGCCTCCTTCTGGCGTTGTGTCTATGGTGAATTTTCTGTCCAATATGCGTAAAACCGAAACCGTCGCCATCACAACTTCGTCGTTTGTAAGTTCGCTGTCAATAGCGACGGATTTGCTTCTTAACGCTACTGCAGCTTGCTCGGATACTCTTCGCATCGCTTCCTTTAACGCCATATCGTTTGCCGCTTGCACGGTTTCAGTCGGCTCTGCGTAATATTCGCCTACGCCGCGAAAAATTTCCGCGGCGCAGACGCTCGAAGTTATACACAAACACAATGCGGTTAAAAAGCACAATATACGCGGCATATTTTCACTACCTTATCTCACAAACACTACGGCGCAGTTGTCAAGAAAATGACTTGCGCTGTTTTCAACCAAAACTTTATTTGCGTCTTCGGTTGAAATTACCGGGTAACTGTTGTTGTTTTCAACTCTTATCGCCTTTACTACCAGAGGATTTTTTCCCGCCCTTTCGGTGTTTTCGTTTAAGTTTTTTGCGTAGCCTGCCATACCGACAGACACAACTTTGTCGTAGTCAAGATTTTTATAGCCGTAAATCGGCTCGTTTTGTGCGTTACGAATAACAGGGGACATAACGGGGTTTAAATCAAGACCTCTGCAGTCCACAATAAGTCCCGTAAATCCGCCTTTAGCGGTCAATCCCTTTGGCGCAGGCGCGGCGGAAGAGCCTACGCTAGCTTTTGTATCGGGAATATCTTTGTTATCGCTAATCGCAGGCGTAGGTTCCGATGCAGGAGCAGGCATAGTTGGAGCCGGCTCTGACGGCGGAGTCGTTGGAACCGTTGCCGCAGGCGGAGTTACAGGCGCGGGATTTGGCGGTGTCACCGTAGTTTTCGTATTATTCTCGACGGTAACAGAAACGTTTAAATTCGGCGCAGGAAACGCTACTTTTTTTACCGGTTTAAAAGCAAGTTTCGCTATGGAATTATTAACGCCAAAGAGCGGCACTTCCAAAGTAACGGAGCAGTTGCCGTATTCGTCGTAAGTTTCGCTGCCGGGAACAACTTTTGCTCTCTTTATAACCGCGTCCACTTCGCCGACAACAATATCTCCCGAAGAAATATTGTCCTCTATCGTGCTTGTTGCGGTAATGTGGATTCCTTTAGCCTGTTCGGCAAGCCTTCTGTAAGCGTCGAGCATAGCCGCTTGATGCGCTAAAATGCGGGCGTGGCCCGGATTTTTAGCTCTTTCCGACGGCGCGCCGTAGCCTTTTCCTCTGATGACCGCGTTTTCCCAATCGGTAATAGCGTCTCCTTCGGCGGCAAAAGCGACGGAAAAGCATAAGCATGTCAAAATACCGACTAACACCATAGAACGAGAAAAATAATTAAGCAAATTGACTTTTTTCATCTCATACCTCCTATCTCTAAAAAACCTGCTTTTCGTTGAAAACAACCTGTTTAAAACCCATAGGTTTTGAACAACGAAAAAATTTTTTTATTTTGCAGGAATTTTTAGGTGTTTTACAGAAATAAACCATATAATATGCCGCAAAAATAAACTGTCGAAAACCTATGGGTTTTCGACAGTTTATTTTTGCGCCCACCTATGGAAAGTGGAGCGCGCAACGCCTAATTTGCGGGCGGCTTCAGCTTCAGATATGTTGCCTTCTTGCCACGCTTTTTTGATGAAAGCAAAATTTTTCGGTTTTTTAATTGGCGGTCTTCCGAATTTTACGCCTCTTTTTTTTGCCGCCGCGATGCCTTCCATCGTGCGTTGATGATTCATTTCCCGCTCCGTTTGCGCCACATAAGAGAAAAGTTGCAATACGATGTCTGAAATAAGCGTCCCCGTTAAGTCGCCTGCTCTCTTCTCGCGAGTATCTAAAAGCGGCAGATCCAAAATTACGATATACGCGCCTTTTTCTTTGGTGATAACGCGCCATTGTTCCAAAACCTCGTTGTAATTTCTACCGAGACGGTCTAGGCTTTTTACCACCAAAGTGTCGCCCGCGCAAAGTTTCCTAATCAACGCCTGATATGCGGGGCGAGCAAAATCTTTTCCGCTTTGTTTGTCGGCGAAAATAAAATTTTCTTCCACGCCGAATTTTTTCATAGCCAGCCGCTGACGGTCGTCATGTTGAGCAACGGTCGACACTCTAATGTAGCCGTAAGTGATTTTCTTTTCCATAATATTTCCTCCGTTTCCAAATGTAACAAACATAACAAGAAAATCACTGCAGGAAATTTTGTCAACAATGTCGAAAATCTATAACGTAGAGAACTGCGAAGAAAAAACTCGCGGGCAATTTACGATAAAAAAAATCCGCCCAAATCGGACGGATTTTTTGTTTTTATAATCCCGCTTGCGCCTTTAAATCATCGGCTTTATCGGTTTTTTCCCAAGGGAGATCAATGTCAGTTCTGCCGAAATGACCGTAAGCGGCGGTCTGCGCGTAAATGGGGCGGCGAAGGTCTAACATATTTATAATGCCGACGGGGCGAAGATCGAAGTTTTTCGCAACGAGTTCTTCGATTTTTTCCTCGTCGATTTTGTTTGTGCCGAAAGTATCAACCATAACGGATACGGGTTTTGCCACGCCTATCGCGTAAGCAAGCTGTATTTCGCATTTATCCGCAAGCCCCGCCGCTACGATGTTTTTCGCAACATAACGCGCCGCGTACGCCGCGCTTCTGTCCACCTTCGTGGGGTCTTTGCCGGAAAACGCGCCGCCGCCGTGACGCGCCCAGCCGCCGTAAGTGTCCACTATAATCTTTCGTCCCGTTAAGCCCGAATCGCCTTGAGGCCCGCCGATGACAAAATTTCCGGTGGGATTTATAAAGTATTTTGTAGCGTCAGTTAAAAGCTCCGCAGGAATAATAGGTTTAATCACTTTCTCGATTACGTCTTTTTTGATTTGCTCCAAAGTGACGTCCGGGTTATGTTGTGTGGAAACAACTACGGTATCGACGCATACTGGTTTTCCGTCCTCGTATGCTACGGTTACTTGAGTTTTTCCGTCGGGGCGAAGATATTTTAATTCGCCGCTTTTGCGTACTTCCGTCAAACGAAGGGCGAGTTTATGGGCAAGCGCGATAGGAAGCGGCATAAATTCGGGAGTTTCGTTCGTGGCGTAACCGAACATCATACCTTGGTCGCCCGCGCCTATCGCCTCGGAACGCTCCATTTCTCCCTGCTTTGCCTCTATGGACTGATTAACGCCAAGGGCAATATCTGCGGATTGCTCGTCTAAAGACAGAAGCACCGCGCAGGTTTTGCAGTCAAAGCCGTAAGAGGCGTCGTTGTATCCGATTTTTTCCACGGTGTTGCGGATAATGTTTGGAATATCCACATAGCAGGTAGTTGAAATCTCGCCCACAACGTGAACTTGTCCCGTCGTCACCAGAGTCTCGCAAGCGACTCTTCCGAGCGGGTCTTTAGCAAGTATTGCGTCTAAAATGCTGTCTGAAATTTGGTCCGCCATTTTGTCGGGGTGACCTTCGGTAACGGATTCGGACGTAAAAAGCATACGTTTTTTGCTCATAATATCCTCGCTTTCGTTTTTGACACCAAAAAAACCTCTCCGCCTAAAAGTTGAGAGGTTACAGATCTCATCTTTTAGGCTTAAACCTAAAGGAATTGGCACCGTTTTGAATAATCAATGGTTGCCGCAGCTTCACAGGGCCTTTCCCTCCGCTGCTCTTGATGAGTAATATTCAATTACTTGATATATTAGCTTAAAAAATTATCTGTGTCAAGAAATTTTTGCAATATGTTTTTGTAGGTTTTTGTAAGCGGTTTATGACGGCTTTTTATTTTTATTTTTCGCAAAGAAGGGAAAATAAAATCTGTGTCGAAAAGGTAAAATTGAGAATTTTTTGGAAAATTTGCAATCGGGGGATTTTTAAGGAGCGCGATGAAGGATTTTTTTTTGCGGGTTAAAAAAAGCATAACTATTCCCATAATCGGTGCTAGTGCCTTTTTTGCCGTAAATCTCTTTGCGGCGGGGAAACTCTATCTTTTGGGCGCGGTTCTCTTGGGTTATTTTACGGCGGCTCTCTTTATCTTTATGCAGGCAAGTCGCATAAAGATGTGCGAAAAATCAAAAAACGCCGTGAAATTAAAGACTTTTTGGGGAGTTCTTTTAAGGCTCGCGTTTATCTTCGTCGCTTTTGCGGTCGCGGTTAAGATTAGCGTCGAAATTTTCGCTCTTATGATTAGCGGTTTTTTGACATTTTACGTTGTCTTTTACGTCGCGGCGATATTTGAAAACCTTCGCAAATAATCCGAAATTGTAAGGAGGTAGAGGTATATGCATGAAATCGGTGTTCGCGAAGTAGTGCAATTCCTTGGCTTCACCTTCAACTGGGAAACCCTAAAGATGACATGGCTCGCCATGGCGATAGTCATTCTTATCGCGTATTTTGCGACGAGAAGGCTCAGCCTTGTGCCGACAGGGACGCAGCTCTTTATCGAAGCGATAATAGAGTTTTTGCACGAACAAATCGGAAACACAATGGGTAAACGCGGTATGTTTTACGCGCCCCTAATCGTGACGCTCTTTTTGTTCATCTTGGTGTCTAACCTTATAGGGCTTATCCCCACGCTGGCGTCGCCTACGAATGATTTGAACACCACACTCGGTCTTGCGCTTATGGTCGTTTGTTTAGTGCATTTCTTGGGACTGTACTACAAAGGCGGACATTATATAGCGCATTTTTTCCAGCCCTTTAAGGTATTTTTCTTCATAAACCTTGTGGACGAAATTGCAAAGCCCATAACGCTCTCTTTCCGTCTATTCGGCAATATCTTGGCGGGCGAAATTTTAATCATCATCTTGTTGCAACTGGCGCAGTGGTGGATTATTCCGTCCGTGGCGTGGCTTGCGTTCAGTATTTTCGTCGGCGTTGTGCAGGCGTTAATATTTACGATGCTTACGATGGCGTATTTAGGAAGTTCCGTTAAAGACGACCACGAATAAAATACGGGGGTCAAGTGGGACGAGTTCCCCTTGCGGAGTCCAGAGGCGGAGCCTTTGGCAGGGTGTGGGACAGAGTCCCACAAATAAAAAAGTTAGTAATTTTAATTACATATATAATTAAGGAGGATTTTTTTATGGAACAGGCAATTATGGCAGCGGCGGCTATGATAGGCGCAGGTGTTGGAGCTGGTTTGGCGGCTATCGGAGCGGGCGTCGGCGACGGACTCGTTACGGGAAGATATATTGAAGGCATTTCTCGTCAGCCTGAGGCGCGCGGCGTGCTTTTCGTTCAGACTCTTATCTCCGTCGGCTTAATCGAGGCGCTCGCCATTATCGCGGTTGTTGTCGGCTTAATCTTACTCTTTGCAAATCCTCTTATGAAGTAATTTTGCGTAAATTAACGTTAAGAGGAGGCGTAGGCTTTGATTGACATAAATTCCACACTTATCGCTCAAATCCTAAACTTCTTGATTCTCGTCGCAATCCTTCGCGCGGTCGCGTATAAGCCTATCGTTAAGGTTATGCAGGCAAGGTCTAAAAAGATTCAAGAATCAATAGACCAAGCGGATATGGACAGACGCTCCGCCGAAAATTTGCTTGCGGAAAACAAAGCGAAACTTGCGGCGGCGGGCAAAAAAGCCGACGAGATTATAGAAAAAGCGGAAAAGGAAGCAAGCGTTCTCCGTGAAGAGCGCATTGAGGCCACAAAACGCGAGATTGAGCAGATGAAAAAAGCCGCGGCGGAAGAAATAGAACGCGACAGACTTAAAATGCAGGAGAATTTAAAATCCGAAGTAGTCGCGCTTTCTATGGCGGCGGCGGGCAAGATCATCGAGAAGAACCTCTCCGAAAAGGACAACGAGGGAATTATCAAGAGTTTCATAGACAAACTCGACGAGAAGAAATTGGGTGATCTTTGATGCTGAACTTAGAAGTTGCCCGCAAATACGCAGGCGCGATGTTCGAGCTTGCAAACGAAGAGAATAAACTTGAAGCGTACGGAAAAGACCTTAAAAAAGTCAGCGACGAATTTTTTTCCATCGACGGCGTTAAGGAATTTTTCGCAAATCCGCAGGTGGAGCAGAAGGCGAAAAAAGAACTTATTACAAAGGTGTGCGCGGGCGAGGTCGATACGAAGGTGTATCACTTCTTGATGCTCTTAATCGACAAGCGCAGAATACAGATGTTTAGAGAAATCGAGGCTATGTACCAAACGCTCTCTAACGACGCGCGCGGCATATATACCGCGGACGTATGGTCTGTAAAGGGTCTTTCCAAAAACGACGAAAACGCTTTGAAGAATAAACTTGAAAAAGTCACGGGGAAAAAGATTTCCCTGCGTTTGCACGAGGATAAGTCGCTTATCGGCGGGCTTATCGTAAAAATCGGCGACAGACGCGTGGACGGCAGTATTGCGGGAAGATTAAACACGCTTTCAAGAGAACTCTCAGCATAATAAGTACGAGGTGAGGGCTAAATATGAAGATGAATCCGGAAGAGATTACCGCCATCATCAAGGAACAGATTAAAAATTACAACGTAGATTTAAACGTGGACGACGTTGGCACGGTCATAGAGATAGGCGACGGCATAGCGCACGTTCACGGCCTTGAAAAAGCAATGGCGGGAGAGCTTTTAGACTTCGGAAACGATGTCTACGGGCTGGTCTTAAACTTAGAGCAAGACAACGTGGGCGCGGTTATCTTAGGCGGCGACACGGTAATAAAAGAGGGCGCGACGGTTAAGCGCACGGGTAAGATAATGCAAGTCCCCGTCGGGGAAAATATGATAGGTCGCGTTGTTGACGCGTTAGGTCGTCCGATAGACGGCAAGGGCGAGATTAAAACGACGGAAACGCGCCCGGTAGAATTTAAAGCGCCGGGCATAGCGGACAGAAAATCCGTTCATGAGCCGCTTCAAACGGGCTTAAAAGCTATTGACGCGCTCGTTCCTATCGGACGCGGTCAGCGCGAACTTATAATCGGCGACCGCGGCACGGGCAAGACCGCTATCGCAGTCGATACGATTTTAAACCAAAAGGGTCAGAACTGTATCTGCGTTTATGTGGCGATAGGTCAAAAAGCGTCCACAGTCGCGCGCGTCGTGAAAACTTTGGAAGATGCGGGCGCGATGGAGTATTCCATCGTTGTGGCGGCAACCGCAGCGGACAGCGCGCCGTTACAGTATCTTGCGCCTTACGCGGGCGTTGCTATGGCTGAATACTTTATGTATAAAGGCGGTCATTGCCTTTGCGTATATGACGATTTAACGAAACACGCGGCGGCGTACCGCGCTATGTCGCTTTTGCTCCGTCGTCCGCCCGGGCGCGAGGCGTACCCCGGCGACGTATTCTATTTACATTCGCGTTTATTGGAACGCGCGGCGAAACTCTCCGACGATATGGGCGCAGGCTCCATTACCGCGCTTCCGATTATCGAAACTTTGGCGGGCGACGTTTCCGCGTACATTCCGACTAACGTTATCTCCATAACCGATGGTCAGATTATGCTTGAAACCGACGCTTTCTATTCGGGTATTCGCCCCGCTATCAGCGTTGGTTTGTCAGTTTCCCGTGTCGGCGGCTCTGCGCAGATAAAGGCTATGAAACAGGTTGCGGGCACGATGCGCCTAGACCTCGCGCAGTACCGCGAACTTGCGGCTTTCGCGCAATTCGGCTCCGACCTTGACAAAGCTACAAAGGCGCAACTCGACCGCGGCGCGAGAATGGTTGAAACCTTAAAGCAGGCGCAGTATTCGCCGCTGCCGGTTGAAGACCAAGTGCTTACGATTTTTACGGCGGTACGCGGACATTTGGCGGATATTCCCGTTGAAAAAGTCGTTGACTTCCACCGCGATTTCCTTAAGTTTATGCACGCAGAATATCCCGACGTCGGCAAGAAGATAGCCGACCAAAAGAAACTGGACGATGCGCTTGAAGCCGATATTACAAAGGCGATAAACGCGTTTAAAGACACCGTTACCTATAAGATAGCCGAAGGCTAAGGCGGTGATATTTTGGCCAGCTTACAAGACATAAGGCGGCGCATTAAAAGCGTCAAAAACATACAGCAAATAACAAACGCGATGAATATGGTTGCGACAAGTAGGCTTCGCCGCGCCAAGGAGAACGCGCAGAACAACAAGCCGTACGCTGAAAAGACAAGAGAAGTGATAGCGGAAATCGCTCGAAACGCGAAAAATGCAAATCATCCTCTTTTAGAAGTACGCGAGGAGGGTAAAAAGCTCATTCTCGTCATAGCTGCGGACAAAGGGCTTGCGGGCGCGTATTCCAGCAACGTGATGAAGGAAACCGTCGCAAACATAGAGGACAAGGGAAACACCGAAATAGTCGCGGTAGGCAGAAAATCCAACGAATATTTCAAAAATCGCGGTTACTCCGTTGCAAAAGCCTTCACGGGCATAAGCGAGCGTCCGAAATACGAGAACGCGAAGGAAATCGCCGATTTTATCATTGAAAAATTCAAAGAAGGCGGCGTCAAAGAAGTCGTGATGATTTATTCGCGCTTCGTATCCGCCATAACCTGCATACCCGAACCCGTCAAACTTCTTCCCTTTGAAAGCAAAGAGGGCGAAGAAAAGACGGAATCCGGTTTCAGAACGGAATACATCTACGAGCCGGACGCGGAAACGGTGCTTAAAACCCTTCTTCCCCAATACCTAGTCACGGTTATCTACGCGGCGATGCTGCAAGCGGCGGCGAGCGAACTAAGCTCCCGTATGAACGCGATGCAAAACGCCACCGATAATGCGGGCGAACTTATCGCGAAACTCGATCTCCACTACAACAAAGTGCGTCAAGCAGGCATCACCAACGAAATCAACGAAATCGTAGGCGGCGCCAACGCGCTTGCGTAAAGTTTTTTAAAACCGTACTTTTCTTTTTCTTTTTTGAAAAAAAGAAAAAGAAAAGTACCAAAAGAAAAAGAAAAAACTTTAATAGTTTATAGTGCCGATTATTGACTTTTAAGCTCTAAAGTAGAAAATGGCACAACCCCCATAGTAAAGTTCTTTTTCTCTCTTTCTTTGGTACTTTCTTTCTCTCTTTTTCTTTCAAGAAAAAGAGAGAAAGAAAGTACGAAAAGCAGAATAAAAAAAACAAAGTAAAACTCTAAAAGAGGAGGTTTACAATTGGCAAAAGGAAAAGTCGTGCAGGTCATAGGGCCTGTGGTAGATATTGAATTTCCGGCGGGAGAGCTTCCCGAGATATTAAACGCCGTCACTATAAAGGGCAAAGCGGAAGGCGTTGATATAGATCTCGTTGTGGAGGTTATGCAGCATTTGGGCGACAGCGTCACTCGTTGCATCGCTATGAGCTCCACCGACGGACTTATGCGCGGTATGGAGGGCGAGGATACAGGCTCGCCTATTAAGGTGCCGGTAGGTAAGGAATGTTTGGGTCGTATATTTAACGTTTTGGGGCAGACCGTTGATAAGGACGATACGCCCGTAGGTAATAAGGAATTTTGGCCTATTCATCGTCCTGCGCCTAAATTTGACGAGCAGGAAACGACGCCTCACGTTTTGGAAACGGGTATAAAAGTCGTTGACTTGATCGCGCCTTATTCAAGAGGCGGTAAAATCGGCTTATTCGGCGGCGCGGGCGTTGGCAAAACCGTTCTAATAATGGAACTTATCCATAATATCGCGAAAGAGCACGGCGGTTATTCCGTGTTCTCCGGCGTCGGCGAGCGTACCCGCGAGGGTA
This sequence comes from Selenomonadaceae bacterium, assembly GCA_017635875.1. Classification (GTDB taxonomy): domain Bacteria; phylum Bacillota; class Negativicutes; order Selenomonadales; family Selenomonadaceae; genus RGIG9201. The sequence goes on from JAGBKP010000145.1 coordinate 25,872, forward strand.
ACGACCTTTGGAACGAGATGAAGGAGTCCGGCGTTATTGATAAGACCGCGCTTGTTTACGGTCAGATGAACGAGCCGCCCGGCGCGCGTATGCGCGTAGGTCTTACGGGGCTTACTATGGCGGAATATTTCCGCGAAGAGGGGCAGGACGTTCTTTTATTCATCGACAACATTTTCCGTTTCATTCAGGCGGGCTCGGAAGTTTCCGCGCTTTTAGGGCGTATGCCTTCGGCGGTTGGTTATCAGCCTACGCTTTCAACGGACATCGGCGCGCTGCAAGAGCGCATCACTTCCACCAAAAAAGGCTCCATAACTTCCGTGCAAGCGGTTTACGTTCCAGCGGACGACCTCACCGACCCTGCGCCGGCGGGTACGTTTACGCACCTTGACGCAACCACGGTTTTGTCCCGTCAGATAGCGGAGCTTGGCATTTATCCCGCGGTTGATCCGCTTGATTCCACTTCTCGTATATTAGACCCGCAGGTTATCGGCGAGGAGCATTATCAAGTGGCTCGCGGCGTGCAGGCAGTTTTGCAGAAATATAAGGAACTTCAAGATATTATCGCAATTCTTGGTATGGAAGAACTTTCCGACGAGGATAAACTCACGGTTTCGCGCGCCCGTAAAATTCAGCGTTTCCTCTCGCAGCCTTTCGCCGTCGCGGAAGTGTTCACGGGGTCGCCAGGAAAATACGTGCCGCTTAAAGAAACCATTCGCGGGTTTAAGGAAATTTTGGAAGGCAAACACGACGAACTCCCCGAAGCCGCTTTCTATATGGTCGGCGATATTTCGGAAGCGATTGAGAAGGGCAAGAAGCTCCAGAAGGAGGGATAGTATATGTCTACTATCAACCTCGAGGTTGTTTCTCCCGACAAAAAAGTTTTTTCCGGGGATATTTCAATGCTTATCTTTCGCTCCACGGACGGCGAACTCGGCATACTTCCCAAACACGCGCCGCTCGTCGCGGGTATGATTCCCCATGTTATGCGGATAAGGCAAGAGGACGGCTCGGAGAGCTTGATGGCGGTCGCGGGCGGCTTTGTAGAGGTTACGCCCGAAAAAATCGCTGTTCTTGCGTCCGCGGCGGAAGTGCCGGAAGAAATCGACGAACTTCGCGCGGAGCAGTCTTATAAACGTGCAAAAGACAGAATTGAAAAATTCCACCAAGGCGGCGTTGAAAAGGAAAGCATCGACATTAAGCGCGCGGAACTTGCGCTTCAAAGGGCAAAGGTAAGGCTTTTGGTTAAGGGTAAAAAATTAGATTAAGAGAAGGGGGCTGTGGTTTTCACAGTCCCTTTTTTGCAATACTTTGGAGGTATTATGCAATTTCCTTACACTTTGGGCGTGGTCGCAATTATGAAAAACGAAGCGCCGTATGTTGCAGAGTGGCTCGACTATCACTTAAACGCGGACGTGGATATAGTTTATCTCTATGACAACGACAGTACGGATAATTTGAAAGAAATAATTTTGCCTTATGTTCAACAGGGACGCGTCATTTATCACGATTTTCCAGGCGATTATCGTCAAATACCGTGCTATCACGACGCTCTTCAAAGGTATCGTTTTTTATGTAAATATCTTGCTTTTATTGACGCGGACGAATTTATTTACCCCACGAATAACGGCAGTATTAAAGATTTTGTGGAAGATTATTTTAAAGAAAAAGAAGATGTGGGCGGGCTTTTGATATCTTGGGTGTTTTTCGGCTCTGACGGAGAGGAAAAAGCGGACTTTTCAAGGGGCGTGTTGGAGCGTTTTCAAAAGAGGGGAAAAGAGGCGGATTACACCTGTAAATCAATAGTAAATCCGAGACTTGTATTCGATTTTTACGATTCGCCGCACGAACCGGCATTTTTAAACGGCGTGTCGGATAAAGACGAATTTGGAAATACTTATTTTGAAAAAAATAAATTTTCGGTAGAAAAGATTTTTATTGCGCATTACGCCGTAAAATCAAAGGAAGAATATATAAACAGAATAGTCGGGGGAGATGCGTTTTACAAAAGGCGAGAGAACGTAACGGAAAACGGAACCATAGATATGGAAGTTTTTAATTTTAGAGATCAAAACGACGTAGAAGATACGAGAGTTTACGAATATTACTTGAAAAATATGCAAAAAATACTAATGGGGGGGGGGTAATGCTCAAGACTGCCTGCTGAAAAATTTTGAAATATTAAAAAGCGGCAATATGAGCATGGAGGAATATTTAAGTTTATATCATATTTATACGACATACAAATATTTATTGAACGAAGAGTCCCGGCAAATAGTTTACAGATATTTAAAGCAGACGATAGTAAGCGTCGTAAACAATATTGGTTTGCTTCGAGATTTGGAGCTTTTTTTATCCGATTTGCCGTTTCTCGTAAAGACGGGAATGGACCTAGAAACAGTAAAGCAACTTGCGCTTTACGCGTATCATAATGCGGAAAATTTGTACCTTGAGAATAAAGAGTTTTTGGGGGCGCTTATTTTAAGAGGAAAAAAAGAATGGATTGATAATTTGTAAATAGCCGTAGTATTATTTAAGGCAAAATGTAAGGAGATGACAAAAATGGCGGATATTTCCCTTGAAGATTTACTCAAAGCCAAAAACGGAGGAAGTGAAGAAAACGCGGCAAATTTGCCCGTTGTGACGGCGGAAGCCGTTGAAAAAGAGGTGGCGACTTTAACGCCGGAAGAGCGAAGAGAAGTGGAAAACATAAAATCCAATATAAACTTAATGGATTCCACCGCTTCTTTAAGTTACGGCGCGGCGGCGCAAAAGGATATAGCGAGTTTTTCCGACAATGTACTCTCTTCCGTTAAGACGAAAGACGCGGGCGACGTGGGCGCGCTTTTGTCGGAGCTTGTCGGAAAAGTGCGCGGATTTCAGCCGAACGAGGATAAGGGATTTTTGGCTAAAATTCCGATTATCGGCTCGCTTGCCGGCAAAGCCGAAAGTTTAATGGAAGGGTATACGAAACTTTCAACGCAGGTGGAGCGGATAGAAGGGGCGTTAGAGTCCGCAAAGACGCGTATGATGAAAGACGTTGTGATGTTCGACGGGCTTTACGATAAGAATTTGCAATATTTTAAACGCCTTGAACTCTACATTCGCGCGGGCGAAGAAAAACTTGAGGAAATGCAGACCGTGACCATTCCGCGCTTAAGGAACGAAGCGGCAAATTCCGGCGACCCTATGGCGGCTCAAGTTGTAAAGGATTTTGAGGACAGCGTGGCAAGATTTGAGAAAAAAGTCCACGATTTAAAACTTTCAAAAACCATAGCGATACAAACCGCGCCGCAAATCCGCCTTATCCAAAACAACGACAAAGTGCTGATAGACCGCGTGCAGACCGCTATATACAACACCATTCCGCTTTGGAAAAATCAAATGGTAATCGCTTTGGGGCTGTCGCGTCAAAAGAGCGTCTTACAGATGCAACAAGCGATAGGCGACGCTACGAACGACCTGTTAAAACAAAACGCGGAAATGCTTAAAGTAAACACCATAGAAACGGCGAAGGAAAACGAACGCTCCATAGTAGACATTGAAACGGTGGCGAAAGTCAACGCCGATTTAATCGAAACCATAGAAGCCACGATAAAAATAGGCGAAGAGGGCAAAGCGCGCCGCGCCGCCGCGGAAAGGGAACTTGTAAAAATCGAAAACGAACTTAAAAACAAGCTTATGGAAGTCACCGGCAGATGAAACGGCTGTTTCAAAAAAATCAATAAAGCGAAAACTCCTCCCTGCCGCTTCAAAGAGGAGGGCAAGACTTGCCTCCTTCTTTGAGGGAGGTGCCCCTAAGGGGGCGATGGGAGTGCCAAAGAAAGTAACTTTAAAAGTTTATGAAACGACCGTGGAAGCTGAAAATTTCTCATTGACAATAATTTGGGATGCAATTATAATTTACCCATTTAGGGTAGTGTATATTGTTTTCGGCGATTTAACGAGGTGCGATAAATGTATCAATTTCGTGACCCTGTGCATGGTTTTATTGACGTATCGGAAGGAGAATTAAATATTATCAATTCCGCTCCGTTTCAACGACTTAGGTATATTAGACAACTTGCGACAACTTATTTGGTATACCATGGGGCAGAGCATACCAGATTTGGACATTCGTTGGGAGTTATGCACCTTACGTCACGAGTTTTTGACTCTATAACTAAAAAGAAACCTTGTCTTTTTTCAAAGAATGAAAAGGAAAACGAATCTATTTGCGCTTGGTATCGTCAAATTTTGAGATTGATAGGTCTTACGCATGATTTGGGACATGCTCCGTTTTCACACGCATCTGAGGACTTGTTTGAAGATGGCGTCAAGCACGAGGATTATACTAAAGAGATAATATTTAATACCGAAATTGCTGAATTGATACGGTCAATCGGTAGAGATTTTACAAAGGAGTATGGGAAAAAATATGAAATAACCCCCGAACTGATTTGGATGATTTATGAGGGGAAAGATGTTACAAATGAAAAATTTATAATGCCGGATTTTATATTTCTTCGAGGCTTTATGGATGGCGAATTAGATTGTGATAAAATGGATTATCTTTTACGTGATTCGTTATATTGCGGAGTAACTTACGGGAAGTATGATTTAAACAGATTTATTTCTACGTTGACCGCATACAAAAAAGAAAACTTTCTTCAACTTGCGATAGAGCGTGGCGGTGTTCAGTCTCTTGAAGAGTTTGTATTGGCTAGATATTTTATGTTTATTCAAGTCTATTTTCATAAAACAAGAAGATATTTAGATAAATTGTTGGTGCATTGTCTGAAAAAGATTTTACCGAACGGTAAATATCCAGATAACATTACGGATTACTTAAAGTGGAATGACAACAAGGTTTTAGCCCTTCTTGATTCATCAAATGACGATGTGGTTTTAAATTTTAGGAATCGTAAGATTATGTCTTGTGTTTATGAATCCAAGCCTCATTCCAATAAAACGGATGTGAGAATTACTAAATTGATATTAAACAGCTTAAAAATTGATTTTGAAAATAAAGTAATTGACGATAAGGTTGATAAAGATGCGCATAAGTTGACGCCCGCTTTATTAGTCCACGGCGATGACAGCGGTAGGGAGATTATGATTTTTGACCCGAAAACCGGAAATGTCAACAACATTATGGAGGAATCCATAGTTTTAAATTCCATTGTTTCTCCGATTAGTATTACTCGCATATATGCCGAAAAAAGTATCAGCGCTGAAGTCATAAATAAGATAAAAGAAATGCAAAATTGTTAATTACATTGGAGGAAGCATTATGACAAATAATGATGCTATTGTTACTATTGTGGATAAAATAACTAAAACTAATAAAGCACCTTGTAAAAAAACATTACAAAAAATTGTTTTTTTGGTTGAAGAAAAAGGATTAGACCTTGGTTGCGACTATGTAATACATTTTTACGGTCCGTATAGTTCAGATTTGGATTTTGCCATTCGATCATTAAAAGACGATGGAATTTTAGATATAACGGTTACCCATACCGAACATATAATTTCCGTATTAAATAATGACGGATATAAGTCGTTTGATGATGATGTGATTGATAATGTAATTGATGAATTCGGGAAAGATACCCCAAGTGATTTGGAGTTAATTGCGACTGCGTTATATGTATATCGTGGCGTACAAAACGAAAGCAAAATTATGGATGGTGTGAAAAAAATCAAAGGACAAAAGTATAAAGATGCGGCAATTTGCAAAGCAATTCGTCGCCTAAAAAAATGCGACTATATAAATTAGAATATAATATTTTTTATATTCGGAACGCAGTTGTTGTGTAAGGGCAGTATTCGCTAAAGCGAATACTGCCCTTATTTTTTGCATCATTTTTAGCCTTGTATAAAACATAACATAAGCAAATAACTCGAAAAAGAGGAAAATTCATACTTTTGGCGAAAAATATGAGATATGTTAGATATTGGAGGAAAATTATGCTTAAATTCATAACGGCGGGCGAATCCCACGGAGAATGTTTGACGGGAATTTTAGAGGGAATCCCTGCGGGGCTTGTGTTAGATTTAGACAAGATAAACGAAGAATTAAAGAGAAGGCAGGGCGGCTACGGGCGCGGCGGACGTATGAAGATAGAGACCGATACTGCAAAGATTGTGTCAGGCGTCCGTTTCGGCGAAACTATCGGCAGCCCCATAACCGTGCAAATAGCAAACCGCGATTTTCAAAATTGGCAAGGCAGAATGTCGCCTTTCGGAGAAGTTTGCGGCGAAAAGGTGACCGCCGTGCGACCCGGCCACGCGGACTTAAACGGCGTTTTAAAATATGATAGAAATGACGCGAGAGATATTTTAGAGCGTTCAAGCGCAAGAGAAACAGCGATGAGAGTCGCGCTCGGCGCGATTTGCAAACAGTTTTTGGAAGTTTTTGGCATAAAAATTGTTTCGCATATAATAAAAATCGGCGGAGTTGCCGTCGACGAAAGCAAAATAAACTATGAAGATATAGGAAAAATCGAATCGGAATTAAACGTTCTCGACAGTGGCGCGGAAAAGCGTATGAAGGAAAAAATCGACGAAGCTAAAGAAAAGGGCGATACATTGGGCGGCGTTTTTGAAATCAGAGCAACAGGCGCGCCAATAGGTCTTGGCAGTCATATTTCGTTTGACTCCCGCTTGGACGGCAAACTCGCGGGGGCGATTATGTCCATTCAAGCGATAAAAGGCGTTGAAATCGGCGCGGGATTTAAAGTGGCGGATTTGCCCGGAAGCCTAATTCACGACGAGATGTTTTTAGGCGAAAACGATAAAATTTACAGAAAAACAAATAACGCGGGCGGGCTTGAAGGCGGTATGACAAACGGCGAGCCGATAATCCTTCGCGCCGCTATGAAGCCTATCCCAACTCTTATGCGTCCGCTAAACACCGTTGATATTGAGAAAAAAGTCGAGATAAAAGCGAGCAAAGAGCGAAGCGACGTTACCGCGGTGACCGCCGCCGCAGTGGTAGGCGAGGCTATGACCGCGTATATTTTTGCAAACGAGATGATTGAAACTTTCGGCGGCGCGTGTATGGCGGATATTTTGGCGAATGTGAAAGCGTATAAGGAACGATTAAAATGGATAATGTAATACTTATAGGATTTATGGGCGTTGGCAAATCAAGCGTGGGAAAATTATTGGCGAGTCGCTTGGGCGCGCCTTTTGTGGATTTAGATACGGAAATCGAAATTAAAAACAATATGAAAATCCCCGAAATGTTTGAAAAATACGGCGAAAGTTATTTCAGGGAAAAAGAAAAAGAAACGATAAAAGAAGTCGCAGGCAGGAAAAACATAGTAATCGCAACGGGCGGCGGCGCGGTGAAAGACGAAGAGAACAGAAAAATCTTTAAGGACAGCGGCTTTATAATCGCTCTGACGGCAAGCCCCGAAGTTATTTACGAGCGCACGACGGCGGAAGAAAATCGACCGCTCCTCGCCGACCTGTCGGACAACGAAAAGCGGAAGAAGATCGCGGATATGATGGCAGAGCGCAAAAGTTTTTACGAAAACGCGGATTATACGGTAGATACCGGCGAACTTTCGCCTATGCAGGTGGTTGAAGACATTTTGCATTGGCTTAAGATGCGGAGGGGTTAGCTTGGAAAAAATACGCTTGGACGTTGGTTATACGAATTACGATATAACAATAGGGCAAAATTTATACGATGAAATCAAACGCTTTCTCGCAGGGAAAAAATATTCGGAGAAAGTTTTGATTATAAGCGATTCAAACGTTTTTCCGCTGTACGGCGAAAAAATCGCGAAAATCTTTAACGAGGCGGGTTATATTGCCGTAAACTATGTTGTGGACGCGGGAGAAGGCGCAAAAAGTTTAGCCGTAGCGGACAGTATCTATACCAAAGCGATAGAAGAACATATCGACAGAAAATCGCTTATAATAGCGTTAGGCGGCGGCGTAGTTGGAGATTTGGCGGGCTTTATAGCGGCGACGTATCTTCGCGGTGTGCCGTTTCTGCAAATATCGACGTCGCTGCTCTCTGCGGTGGATTCTTCGGTGGGCGGCAAAGTCGCGGTAAATCACAGACTCGGAAAAAATCTTATAGGCGCGTTTTATCAGCCGGAGGCTGTGTTTATAGATACGGATTTTTTAAAGACGCTCCCCAAACGCGAGATAAAGACGGGTTTTGGCGAAATCGTAAAATACGGCGTAATAATGGACGCGGATTTTATTGATTTTTTAGAGCAAAACGCGGAAAAAATATTTGATATAGACGAAGAACTTTACACTCCGATAATAGCAAAATCCGTAAAAATAAAAGCCGACGTTGTGAGTAAAGACGAAAGAGAAGGGGATTTAAGGCGAATATTAAACTTCGGGCATACCGTAGGACACGCCGTAGAGAAACAAACGAATTTTAAAGTCTATAATCACGGAGAAGCGGTAGCTATAGGCATAATCGCGGCTATGAAAATAAGCGAAAAGCTGAATTTAATCACAAACGAGGATTTTATACGAGTTGAAAAATTGCTTGAACGCTTGAAACTTCCGATAAAAGCCGAAGGCGTAACGCTTGAAGGGATAAAACGCTCTATGATGAGCGACAAAAAAACCGTGAACGGTAAAATAAATTTTGTGTTGCCCGTAAAAATCGGCGAAGTCATCGTTAAAAACGACGTTCCCGAAAGCGTGGTTGATAATGCTATAGAATATGTGATAAAATAAAAAGACAAAAAATGCAATAACGAAAAACTAATCAATAGAGTTTAGTAAAATTTTTTCTTTCTTCTTTTTCTTTGCTACTTTCTTTTTCTTCTTTCTTTTTTATAAAAAAGAAAGAAGAAAAAGAAAGTAGGA
>JAGBKP010000146.1 GCA_017635875.1 Selenomonadaceae bacterium
AGAAACAAAAGAAAAAAGAGAAAAAAACTTTAATATAAAAACAATAAAAATGGGGGTCAAGGGGGACGAGTTCCCCTTGCAGGGTGCAGGGACAGAGTCCCTGCTGGGGTATGAGGTGCTGAGGCATCGACGCTTTAGCGTCGTTAATGCCTCGTATGCGAAAACATCCCAAGAAGTCGAGCCGTAGGCGAAGGCTGATTGGCTGATGTTGACCGCTACCCCATATTTAAAGAAAGGATTCTTTTATGCTTACGAAAGATATTGTCTTTCATAATTCCAGAAATCCGTATTATCGTTCTAAAATAGGAGCTATAAAGACAAAAGAAAACATAACGCTTTCGCTTTTGATAAAAAATCAATCGCAAACAAATCGCGAGGTAAAAATACGCTTTTGGATAGTGGGCGAAGGGGAAAAAATCGTTGATACAGCTTGCGTAAAACTTGAAAACGAAAACGCGGAACTTTTTGAGGGCGCAATAAACGCGCCGGAAGAAGGGACGCTTCTTTGGTATTATTTTATAATAACAGACGAAGATCAGACTTATTTTTACGGCAACAACAGCGAAGAATTGGGCGGAATGGGCGAGCTTTACGACCATACGCCGCCTTCTTTTCAGATAACGGTTTATGAGGATACGAAAACTCCCGAATGGCTTTATAATTCGATATTTTATCAGATTTTCCCCGATAGGTTTTATAGAACTAAAGTCAAACTCATCAATAAAAAACACGCGGTATTTCACGCGGATTTTGAAAATCCGCCGCTTGAAGACAGGGCGAACGGGCTTGAAGAGTTTTACGGCGGCGATTTGGCGGGTATAGAGAAGAATTTGCCGTATCTAAAAGAACTCGGGATTAACGCTATTCATTTAACGCCGATAACCATGGCGGACACAAGTCATCGCTACGATGTTAAGGATTTTAAAACCGTTGACGACGCCCTTGGGACTAATGAGGATTTTGCAAGACTTGCACAGAAAGCTAAAGAATTTGGGATAAGGATAATACTTGAAGGCGCGTTTAGTTTGACGAGCCTAAACAGTCGCTATTTCAACAAGGGCGGCGAATATGAGGAACTCGGCGCATATCAGTCAAGGAAGTCAAAATATTATCCTTGGTTTGAGTTTACGGAATTTCCGTTAAAATTTCAAGAGCGTTGGGGCGGTATGCCACGCATAAGAGAGCGCAACTATGATTTTCAGGATTATGTTATAAACGATAAGGACAGCGTTTTAAATCATTGGTTGAAATTAGGCGCGGCAGGCTTTCGCATCAACGGTACGGACGAACTTTCAACGGATTTCACCGAAAAATTTTACAAAGCGGCGACGGAAAAAGGCGCGGCTGTTATAGGCGAAGTGTGGAACGACGCGTCCAAACAGGTCGCTTACGAAACGCCCCGCACGTACCTTTCCGGACGCGAAATGGACGGCGCGACGAATTACCCATTCCGCGCGGTTGTAATGGACTTTATAATGGGGCATATCGACGGCGCGGCGGCGTTTAGGAAACTCGCGGCGTTGAAGGAAAATTATCCTAAATTCGCCCTATATTCCGCTATGAATATCTTGGGGAGCCACGACACGGAGCGCATCGGCAAGATTTTCGGAGACGATGCGGATACCGCCCTCGCGCGTCAAAAACTTGCGATTATGTGGCAATTCACTTACCCCGGCGCGCCGTCCGTCTACTACGGCGACGAAGCGGGGGTAAAGGAATCCCGCGCGCCTTTCCCTTGGGGTCGGGAAAATAAAGAGCTGTTTAACTTCTATAAAAAATTCGTAAGTTTAAGAAAACAAAATTCCGCTCTTGTTGCGGGGGATTTTGTTCCGCTTTGCGGCGACGGCGATATTTTCGCGTATATGCGTAATATTGACAAAAACGAAGATGTTTTCGGTAACGCGGCGGAAAACGCGCGTTTCGTCGTTGTATTAAACCGCGCACGCGAAGAGAGAACGGCTTATATAGACGTATTTGATTTTACGGCGGGAAGATTTAAGGATATTTTATCCGATAAGCAATATGAAGTTGTTCGCGGCAAACTTAAAATAACGCTTCCACCCTTTGGCGGTATGCTCTTACAAGAACTGCCCGTAAAAAACAAATACGACCATAAGGCGGGCGTACTGCTTCACCCCACGTCGCTTCCTTCTCCGTACGGCGTCGGCGATTTTGGAAAATACGCGTATAAATTTATAGATATTTTGCACAGCGCAAAACAAAGCGTTTGGCAAATTTTGCCGCTAGGCCCCGTTGACTTCTTCGGTTATTCGCCTTATCAATCCCCTTCGGCGTTCGCGGGGAATCCGCTTTTAATTGATATGGAGGATTTGGTAGAGCGGAAACTTTTGTCCGAAAAGGATATTGAAGTAGAGCATACTTTGGAAAAACACACGGCAGATTTTGACAAGGCGTGGATGTTTAAGAAGGAACGCTTGAAGAAAGCTTTTGAAGTCTTTAAGAAAAAGCCTTGCAAGGATTATGAAGAATTTGTCGAAAAGCAGGGCTATTGGCTTAACGATTTCGCGCTCTTTCAGGCGATAAAGGAATTTTACAAGGGCGAGCCTTGGGTGAAATGGTCAAAAGAATTACGCGATCGCGAAAAATCCGCGCTTGCCGTGGTTTGCAAAAAACTTGAAAATGAGATAAATTTCATCAAATTCCAACAATATCTCTTTGACAGTCAATGGACGAAACTTCATAAATACGCTAACGAAAAGGGAATTGAGATTTTGGGCGATATGCCTATATTCATTTCCCACGACAGCGCGGACTGTTGGGCAAATCAAGAGCTTTTCGACTTAAACGAGGACGGCGCGCCAAACACCGTCGCGGGAGTGCCGCCGGATTATTTCAGCGCGACGGGGCAGCTTTGGGGCAATCCTCAATATAATTGGGACGCGATGAAAGCGGAGCATTACGCGTGGTGGAAAAAGCGTTTCGAGCGGCTCTATGAAGAAGTGGACATCGTGCGTATCGACCATTTCAGAGGTTTTGAGTCGTATTGGGAAGTGCAGGGCGACGCTAAAACCGCGATAAACGGAGAGTGGAAAAAAGGACCGGGCAAACCGTTCTTTGACGCTATTCGCATAGCTCTCGGCAAACTTCCCATCGTCGCGGAAGACCTCGGCATCATTACGGACGAAGTGGAATCTCTTCGCGCCGCCTGCGATTTCCCGGGTATGCAGGTCTTGCACTTTGCGCTTAACTTCGCGGGCGAATCCCGCTACGGCTTTGTCGCGCCCGAAAACAGCATCGTATACACGGGCACGCACGACAACAACACAACGCGCGGCTGGTACGAAAGGGAACTGAACAGCGAACAGCAACTCGCGCTCTTGACACTTCTTGGCGCAGAAACGGCGGATTCAAAGGAAGCGACGAAAAAACTCGTGGAATTTGCCTATCGCTCAAACGCAAGAATGGCTATAATTCCCCTTCAAGATTTGCTTGCGCTCGACTCTCGCCACAGAATGAACATTCCGGGCACGGTAGGTATGAACTGGAAATGGAGAGTAACGACGGCGGAACTTGAATTGCTGGATATAAATTGGCTTAAAAATTTGGTTGAAGAAGCCGGCAGATAATTTTGGAACACTCTCTCAAAATATTGATTTTCTTATAATAAGGTGCTATTATAGGAAAAAAGTAATTTTGGGAGAGTGTTTTTTTGATGCGCGTTGTTAAGATGCTTTTCGCGATGATTCTTTCACTGTTTTTTGCGTTTGAAATAAATATTTTAGAAGCGGCGGATAAAAAAATCGTCATCAATCTTGCCGGAAGGTCGCTTGCGCTTTACGACGGCGAGACAAAAATCCGTCTTTACCCAATAGCTATAGGAAAGCCGTCAAGCCCTACTCCCGTAGGTTATTATAAAATATGCAGCAAGGACAAAAATCCCACTTGGACAGACCCGTCGAATTACAAAAACGTTATCCCGTCGGGGCCGAATAATCCCTTGGGCTATCGTTGGATGCAGATTTACGGCAATTACGGCATACACGGCACGAACAATCCCAAAAGCATCGGAAACTTCGTATCTAACGGCTGTATTCGTATGTGGGAAGAAAACGTCGAAGAACTCTTTGAACTTGTGGAAATCGGTACTCCCGTAGAGATAAATTACAACAGAGTGGTGGTAGAAAAAACTCCCGAAGGCGTTATCGCTTATTATATATATCCTGACAGTTACGACAGACAAAATCTTACCGTCGCTATGATAAAAAATTGGCTTAAAGGCTACGGCGTTGAAGATTTTGTAACGAACGCGGATATTTTGGCGAAGATAAAGGCTTCGGACGGTATGCCCACCTTTATCGGCAAATCCTACGCCATAATCTTAAACGGCAAAAAACTGAAAAACAAAGCCGTGCAGACGGACGGAGTAATGTATCTTCCGCTTAACGCGGTTTCGGATAATCTTTCCGAAAAATACACTTGGAACAAGGAAACCGAAACTGTTTCAAGCGTTTTCGGAAATGTTCGCGGTATTGTAAAAAGCGACAATATCTATGTCGATGCTAGAGATTTGGATGATTTATTTAATGTGCAGGGCAGTTTAAGCAAGGAAAATGAATTTATTATAGGCGATTATGTAAAAAAAGACGAAACTCCCGCCGCAACTAAAAATATCGAAACGCAGTCTACAAATATAGACGAGCCGCAAGCAAGCGAAAAAGCGACCGAAAATAACGCGGAAAAAATCGAGCCTGCGATCGATAAAGACACGGTTAAAGACGAGAATATCGTAAAAAAAGATAAAAACAATGCTGTAGTAAAAGAAACTAAAGAAACGACAAAAAGAAAGGGTAAACCTGTAATAGTGCGAAAACAAAAGATGGAGAATGTAAAATGAAAATCGCTGTTATAGACGGAAGCAGTCTCTTGTTTCGCGCATTTTACGCGCTTCCGCTTTTAAGCTCTAAAAACGGCGTATACACCAACGCCGTTGTGGGGTTTTACAATATGCTCTCAAGGCTTTTAAAAGACGAAAGCCCGGAAGGCGTAATAATCGCTTTTGATAAGAGCAAGGAAACTTTTCGCAAAAAGAAATACGCCGAATACAAAGGTACGCGTAAACCAACGCCGGAAGAGCTAAAGATGCAAATTCCGATGTTAAAGGAACTCTCCGCCGCTCTTGGAATATGTTTTATAGAACTTGAAGGCTTTGAGGCGGACGACATCATAGGCACTATTGCGACAAAAGCTGCGGCAAACGGCGACGACGCGCTTGTAATAACGGGCGACCGCGACGTTTTGCAATTACTTCGCCCAAATTTGAGAGTTTATTTTACCAAGAAGGGCATCTCCGACGTAAAGATATACGACGAGGATATTTTTAGGGAAGAATACGGCATAGAGCCGATAAAGCTTATTGATTTAAAAGGCTTAATGGGCGACACCTCCGACAATATCCCCGGCGTGCCGAAAGTCGGGGAAAAGACGGCGTTAAAACTCCTCAAAGAATACGGCAGTCTTGAAGGCATATATGAGAATTTAGGCAAAATTTCCGGCAAAAAGTTAAAGGAAAATTTGACGAATTACAAAGAGCAGGCGTTTTTATCGAAAGAACTTGCGACTATTTGCCTTGACGCGCCGAATTTAGAAAGGGATTTTAAAGAATACGTAATGAAACCCGATTACGCGGCGTTTCGCGAATTCTGCAGAAAGTATGAACTGCATAAAATACTGGCGGATTTTGAAAAGCGTTTTAAACCGGCTTCCCCCGCGCTTTCTCTTTTTGACGATGTCGCAAAAGAAACTGCGGACGAAGTCTCCCTTGATTTTACAATTATAAACGATATAAGCGCCCTTGAAAAATTTAACATCGACAAACCGCTGACCTTTGGGCTTTATACCGTGGGGCGCGCCGTAGATACGCGGCTCTTGGGCATTATGCTAAACGACGGCGAACATATAGGCTATGTGGGCGCGGATTCCCTTATTTTTTCTCGCGCCTTGGAATTTTTAAAAAAAGTGAAAACGCTTTGGGTCGTAGATAAAAAGCTTTTATACCACGCGGGACTTTCCGATTTAGCGAACGCTAATGATATATTTTTGGGGCTTTATCTCCTCTACCCCGAAGCGGAGGGGAAACTTGACAAATTAGCGCCTTTGGCGTTGCCCGAAAAAGTGTTTCCGCAAAAACTCAAAGACCCGTTAAAAGTCTTGACCTTGCAGACGATTTTATCACAGGCGACGGGGCAAAGAGTTTTAGACGAATTAAAAGAGTGTAATTTATTCTCGCTTTATGAAAATATCGAAGAGCCGTTAATAAAGGTGTTGTACGATATGGAAAGAGCGGGGGTATACTTAAACTCCGCAAAATTAAAGGAAGAATCCTTAAAAGCCGCGAAAAAGCTTGCAGCTTTGGAAAACGAAATATACGCGCTGGCTGGCGAGTCTTTTAATATAAATTCGCCAAAGATGCTTGGCTACGTGCTCTTTGAAAAACTGGGCTATCCGCGCGGAAAAAAGAACCACAGAGGATATTCGACGGACGTTGAAGTACTGTACGGCTTAAAGAGCGAAGAACGACCGATAATTGACAAAATTTTGGAATACAGGACTTTTTCAAAATTAAAATCCACGTATTTGGACGGACTTTTGCCGCTTATATCAACAAAGACAAACCGCTTGCACACCACGTTTAACCAAAAAGTCACGGCGACGGGAAGGCTCTCAAGCTCAGAGCCGAATTTGCAAAACATACCCGTAAGAACGGAGACGGGGCGCGTCATTCGCGAGATGTTTACTCCAAATGACGGCTACGAACTCTTTTTGTCCGCCGATTATTCGCAGATAGAACTTCGGGTTTTGGCGCATCTGTCAAAGGACGAAAATATGACCGCCGCGTTTTTAAAGGGCGACGATATTCACGCGCGCACCGCGGCGGAGGTTTTTAACACTCCGATGGAAGAAGTGACGAAAGAACAGCGTCGCCGCGCAAAAGCGGTGAATTTCGGCATAGTCTACGGCATAAGCGATTTTGGCTTGGCGAAAGATTTAGGCATAAGTCGCCACGAGGCGAAAGAGTACATAGAAAAGTATTTTGAAAAATTTTCGGGGATAAAAGCCTTTATCGACGATACCGTAAAACACGCAAAAGAGAAGGGCTACGTAACGACGATGTTTAACCGTCGCCGCGCGCTTCCCGGGATATTCAGCAAAAATTTTAACATAAGAAGTTTCGCCGAAAGAATGGCGATGAACACGCCCATTCAAGGAAGCGCGGCGGATATAATTAAACTTGCGATGATTAAGACCCATAACGCCCTTAAAGCGGCGAATTTAAAGAGCAGAATTTTGTTGCAGGTACACGACGAACTCGTTATTGAAACTACAAGAGCAGAAATTGAAAAAGTTAAGGAAATCGTGAAGGACGCTATGGAAAACATAGTAAAACTTGACGTGCCGCTTATAGTGGATATGAACGAGGGCGAAAACTGGGGAAAGTGCAAATGAACGCTTAGCGAGCGCGAGCCGAAGGCGAAGCGAGAGTTTAGCGAGAATGGTACTCGTAACGCAGTGGAGAGTGCAAGTAAATGAAAATTTTAGGACTTACGGGTGGAATCGCTACGGGCAAAAGCGCGGTTTCAAGAATGTTGCAAAAACTCGGCGCAAACGTTATAGATACCGATATAATCGCGCATAATTTAGCGGAAATAGGCGAGCCGCTATATACGGCTTATGTTGAGCATTTCGGCGAAGGCGTGAAACTAGAAAACGGCGAACTAAACCGCGCAGAAATTGCAAAGCGCATATATGAAAACGAAGAAGAGCGCAAATGGATAAATTCCGTCGCCCACCCCTTAATTCAAGCGAAAGTCGAGGAAGAAATTTCGCGTTTAAAGGATTTAGGTGAAACAAACGCCGTTATTGAAGTGCCGCTATTGTTTGAAATCGGCTGGCAAAAATTCGCGGACGTCGTTTGGGTGGTGTACGTATCAAAAGAGACGCAATGCGAGCGGCTGCAAATGAGAGACCATATAGACGAAGCGGCGGCGCTTGCCAAAATTAACGCGCAAATGCCGATAGACGAAAAGAAAGAACTTGCAGATGTTGTAATCAATAACGAATATCACTATTACAAGGTTAAAAACGAGGTGAAAAAGGCTTGGCGGAAGTTTTTAAAGCCCACGGAATAAATTTTTCCCTTCCGAGATTTAGGGGCAAAAAAAGCGTAAAGCGCAAAAATTACGCTCTCTTGTCGGGATTTTTCATAGTTTGTTTGTGCTTTTTAATATACTTCGTATCTCAATTCGGTTCTGTGCAGAGAAAATATATTTATCCATACCCGTATCAGAACGAAATTTCCTTCTATTCCAAACATTACGGACTGGACAGCAATTTTGTGCTTGCCGTAATAAAAGCGGAGAGCAATTTCAAAAAGGACGCGACGAGCAGGCGCGGCGCGATGGGGCTTATGCAGCTTATGCCGTCTACCGCCGCGTGGATAGGCGAGCAACTTGGGGATAAAGATTGCACGCTTGCGGAGTTTTACGAGCCGGAGCGAAACATTCGCTATGGCACTTGGTATCTCGCGGAGCTTAGAGAAGAATTTCACGGGAACACGGTTTTAATGCTTGCCGCGTATAATGCCGGACGCGGCAACGTCCGCGAATGGATGCACCTCTATAATTGGAATATGGATTTTAAAGAAGTAGACGCGATTCCATACGAAGAAACCCGCGAATATGTCAAAAAAGTAATGCAAAATAACGAGAAGTATAAAAAATTGTATAAATAAAAAAACACTCAACCGTTTTTACGGTTGAGTGTTTTTTTTGTTTCTACTCATTTTCCGAAAAATGAGGAAGCAGCCCAATACCGAAATACTTTTCAAAAAAGGCTTTTAGTTTTTCGATTACTCCCATTTTCTTTTGATCGCGATTTCCTCCTCCAAAACGGCTCATTGCGGGAAGAATTTTGTCAATATCCGTGCCGGTGGTTTTTACTTCGCCGTCTCTAAAGGTCGCGTCTAAAAATTTTCGCGTTTCGGCGGGTTTTAACTTTTCCTCTTTTATTATTTTTTGCAGTTCGTCCTCACGTTTTTGAGTGACATAATCGTTCCATTCGCTTACAACGTCCTCTATTTCGTTTATATCCGAAATAAAAGATTCTATAAGCTGTTTTTTACTCCGAAGTTCAGGACTCGCGTCCACCGCCTTTTTTATGGTTATTAAAATTTCTTTGTCCTCCGATTGACTGTCGTGATATTTTTTTACAAGCATTAAAATATAGTCGATATTTATTTCAATTTGTTTTATCAACTCTATCTCAAAAACAATATCGTCGGTAATATCGGAGTTTTCGCCTCTTCTTTTTTGCTTTTCTTTTATTATTTCGTCCCGCAAATCTTGATATTTCCCCAAATAATCCTGCAAATCTCTTTCCGATATAATTTCCTGCCCCTTGAAATCATCGAAAGAAATGAGTAAATTTCTCATTTTGAGGATTGCCCCGAAAAGGGAAATAAAATCTTTTTGATTTTTTTCACCCGTAATTTGCGGCTCTGTTACGGGGAATTTTGACAAAAGATTTTCTATCATTGTTTTATAACCGATTTTATTTTTTCCGTCGTCGTCCTTATATCCAAAATAATAATCTTTGAAACTTCTTAAAAGCACAACGCCGCCCGCGTTTCTATCTCCAAAGAGCGCGATAGCTTCGTCTACTCGTTTTTGCAGATTGCGGAAGCAGACAATATTTCCAAAGGTTTTTATGCTGTTTAAAATTCGGTTTGTACGGCTAAATGCTTGTAAAAGTCCGTGCATTTTTAAATTTTTATCAACCCAGAGCGTATTTAACGTAGTAGCGTCAAATCCCGTCAAAAACATATTTACAACAATAAGCAAATCAAGTTCTTTATTTTTCATGCGTAGCGACACATCTTTATAATAATTTTGAAATTTATCGCCGGATGTGTCATAGCTGGTATTAAACATTTTATTATAATCGCTTATGGCGGATTCCAAGAAATCCCGAGCCGTTTTATCAAGCCTTGAAGTATCTTCGGGATTTTCTTCCTCCAAAAGTCCCTCGGGTTCTCCTTCATTGGGCGCGAAACTATAAATAACGGCTATTTTTAATTTTTTCTTAGGGTCTTCCTCCATAATTTTACAAAATTCGTTATAATACATCTTCGCCATAGGAACTGAAGCTACGGCAAAGATGGAATTAAACCCCGAAAGCCTTTGTTTCGCTTTTACTTCTTCAATTTTACCCCTATCGCCCGCCGCTACTTCGGAAATATTGGTAAGAGCGTTATAAGTATATGTTTTATCTCCTCTGTAAGTTTTTTGGTCAAAATGCTCCAATATATAATTTGCTATCATGTTTATACGAGCGGGGGCTTCAAAGGCTTTTTTGCGGTCAATATCCCAAACTTCTTCGTCGTCTATATCCTCGTCCTTATCCATTGTCTTTATGTAATCCACTCTAAAAGGCAAAACGTTTTTGTCGTTTATGGCGTCAACAATAGTATAAGTATGTAAAAGATCGCCGAAAAGTTGTTCAGTTGTCGGACCCGTAGGCGTTTTTATCGCGCCGACATTCTTTGCCTTTATCGGCGTACCCGTAAAACCAAACATATAATAATTTTTAAAGGATTTTACTATCGCTTTGTGCATATCGCCGAACTGGCTTCTGTGACATTCGTCAAAAATTATTACGACTTGTTTCTTAAAAACCTCGTGAGCATTATTTTTCTTGATAAAAGTAGAAAGTTTTTGAATTGTGGTGATGATAATTCGGCTTGTAGAGTCTCCAAGCTGTTTTTCAAGCACTTTCGTCGATACGTTGCTGTTTGCCGCGCCTTTTTCAAAACGGTCGTATTCTTTCATCGTCTGATAATCAAGGTCTTTTCTGTCCACCACAAAAAGCACTTTATCAATAAAAGGCAAAAAAGACGCAAGACGCGCCGTTTTAAAAGATGTGAGCGTTTTTCCCGATCCGGTCGTATGCCAAATATAGCCTCCGCCTGCGATAGTTCCATATTTTTTATAATTATGTGCTATCTCAATACGGTTTATAATGCGTTCCGTAGCCGTTATCTGATATGGGCGCATTACCATAAGCATATTTTCCGAGGTAAAAATCGAATATTTTATTAAAACGTTTAAAATCGTATGTTTCGCGAAAAAAGTTTTGGCAAAATCTATCAAATCCGGAATAACTTTATTATTCGCGTCAGCCCAAAAAGAAGTAAATTCAAAGCTGTTCGAGGTTTTTGCCTTTTTATTTCTCTTAGATTCCGCCTCTTTTATGGCGTTATATCTCGTGGTATTTGAATAATATTTTGTATTTGTGCCGTTAGATATTACAAAAATCTGAACGTACTCAAAAAGACCGCTGCCCGCCCAAAATGAATCCCGCTCATAGCGGTTTATTTGATTAAATGCCTCGCGTATCGCTACGCCACGCCGTTTTAATTCTATATGAACCATTGGAAAACCGTTTACAAGCACGGTCACGTCATAACGATTATTATAATCCGCGCCTTCATCTTTTCCTACGCTGTACTGATTTATTACCTGTAAGCGATTATTGTGCAAAGTTTCCTTATCTATCAATTTTATATTTTTACTTGTACCGTCGTCTCTCTTTAAAACCTGCACAAAATCCTCTTGAATTTTCGCGCTTTTTTCCGCTATGCCCTCATTCGTATTGGCAATATTTTGCGAAAAAAAGCGTTTCCACTCGTCCTCGGTAAATTTATAATCGTTAAGCCCCTCAAGCTGCGAGCGCAAATTCTGTGCAAGCTCTTTTTCCGTATGTATTTTTAAATATTCGTATCCCTGTTCGCATAAAAGCCGTATAAACTCCCTTTCAAGCTCCGCTTCGCTCTGATAATGCTCCGCCTTACGAGGCGCAGGCGTATACTCTGTAACTACCGTATTCTTGTTTGTTTCCGCTACTATGTTAAAATATGGCATTTTATTCTCCTTTTGGTTTTGTCTTTACTTTCTTTTTTTCTCTCTTTCTTTTATCCCCCGCAAGGGGGGCAGGTAAAAGAAAGAGAGAAAAGAAGAAAGTAACAAAGAAAAAAAGAGAGAAAGAAAATTTTAATAGTTTTTATTGATTAAAATGGTCGTGCCACTGTTCTATTATAAGAGCGCGATTTACCGCAAGCCATTTCATTATTTTATTTAACACTTTACGCGGGACTCTACTCTTATTATGCTCTAAACGCGGTTCAGCTTCTATCCAAATTTTTGTGGCGTTCTCTTTTGGCGCGCCTTTACACACATGAACATGAATAGGCTCGTCGTTTTCGTTTGACCAAAAGAAAATCGTATAGCCCATAACGCTATATACTGTTGGCAATTATTTCACCGCCTGTTCGTTTTCTCTTGCTATTTCCCATATTAAAAAAGAATTTATTGAAGCGTAATGCAAAAGTTTTTGCAATTCCTCTTGATTAAAACCGAACGAACTTTTTAAATTTAAAGACGGCAGGGTGGATTCAAGAAAATCGAAGCCGTTTTTAGACGGGCGCTCGAAATAAATTTTTATATACTCCATTCCGTCTTTATTCGTTGCAATATCGCTAAAAGTCAAAGTTACTTTGTTAATCTCCGAATAAAAATTTTTCATTTCTTCGCCTCCTCAAAATGCAAAAGTTTATCGCGATAATATTCATACTGCGCGCGCCTTGCGGCAATTTCCGCCGGAAGCCCTTCCGTTAGGTCATTCGTTAGTTTGTTGAAACGGTCTAGGATAGAAATAATTTCATCTTGTTTTTCTAAACTTATTTGTGGCAATTTAAATTGTCTGATTTTTTCCATTGGTATATTTTTCATAGATGAAGCCTGAAGCAATCTGTTTATTTGATTATTTTCAAAAATACCGCTTAAAAAATAATACATCATATATCTTGGGCGAAATTTTTTACTATTCAATCGAATAAGTGCAACATTAGGAGCTAGATAATATTTATCATTTTCATCAATCAAAGCCACTTGCCCAACTGTTCCAACATAAGTAAACAACATATCATCAATTTTAAGTTTACTTCTTGAAAGCATACTTAAATCACTATTATCAATATATTTTAAATCATTTAACACTAAATGACCATCTTTTACATTTAATCCCCTTAAAGCAATAATATTTCCACTATCTGAATATGTAACGTATTTTGTAAATTCAAATCCTGCCAATTTTGTAACTTTAGCCACTTCTCCAAGTTCAACCCAAGATATACCCCCCCCTGGTATCATCAAAATTCAAGAGCATATCCCTATAATACTCATACTGCTTCTTTCTCGCCGCAAGCTCCGTTGTAAGCTCCGTTGTAAGCTCCGTTGTAAGCTCCGTTGTAAGCTCCGTGAAATTGTCCAGTATTCGGACAATTTCACGCTGGACTTCTAGGGGCGGGACGGGGATTTTTATTTTTTCGACAACATTTCTTGATAAGCGGGGAACGCTTGCTTTTCTAACATTGGAATAGAGAAAATTTTGTTTTGTAAGTAAATAATGATATAAGTATCTGCTTATTAAATAATCACTACAAATAAAATAAAGGCAATCGTCAGCCGCCCAAAATTCACTATAACTATATCCAATCTCTCCGGCAGCTCCTGCGCTAATAATAAAGGTTGTATTGCTTGGACAATTATATTTATCATAGTATCCTAAAGGTGTCATACTGTTTTGATAAACTGGATATTTTCCCTTTTCTGCAAGTTCTTTCTTTACTACTCGTATACCGCGACTAATTTTTGCAATATCTTTTAACTCTTTATATTCCACCCCATTCGGGCAAAACTTAGCCATAAGTTCGTCAAGTTTCGTCATTGTCGTCCTCCGTTATTCGCCGAACAAATCGCTGTGAGTTCCTGTTCGCATTAGATGTAGATATAACATTGTTTTATCTTTTTCATAAATTAACAACCAATCCGGTTGTATATGACATTCGCGATAACCCTCTAAATCTCCGTTTAACGAATGATCGTAATTTTTTTCCGGCAAAGGCTCGTCTGCCGCAAGTTTTTTTATAATATCGGTCAGTAGCGAAATATTATAACCGCGTTTTTGCGCTCGTTTTAAATCTCGTTGAAATTTCTTTGTTGGCTTTACCGTATATAAAATCATTTTAAAAGGTCCTCCATCATTAAATCAATATCGGTATAGCCCTTAAATTCTTCGGGGTGTTTTTTCATATATTCTACTTCAGATTTCGCCTCTAGAGTATCTTGATTTGGTTTATCTATAATATTTACAGTTAGAGTGACCGGTTGATTTTTTGGAAGAGTTACTTTTTCTAACGGTCTAAATACCGCGCCGTCATAAAATCCTTGTAATGTCAACATATTTCTCGTCCCCTTTATTATCCCTCGATTTCCGCTATAATTTTATCTATCTCGCTACGCAAAACCTGCTCCCGCGCCACTATTTTCTCAATTTTCGCGTTAAGCTCTTTGATGTCAATTTTTTCTCGTTTATCTTCCTGCTCTACATAAGTGCTGACGGAAAGATTGTAATTTTCGGCTTTTATTTCCTCAAAAGAGGCGAGTTTTGAAAAATATTCCTTGTCGCTTCGCGCTTTATACGCCTCTACAATATGGTCGATATTTTCCTTTGTTAAGCGATTGTTATTGGTAACTTTTATAAATTCGTTCGACGCGTCTATAAAAAGCGCGTTGTTGTCGGTCTTGCCCTTTTTTAGCACCATAATGCAAGTGGCGATTGAAGTTCCGAAAAAAAGATTGGAAGGCAGCTGAATAATAGCGTCTATAAAGTTATTGTCAACCAAATATTTTCTGATTTTCTGCTCCGCGCCGCCACGGTACATAATGCCGGGAAAACATACGATAGCCGCCGTACCGTTTGCAGAGAGCCACGAAAGAGAGTGCATAATAAACGCCAAATCAGCCTTGCTCTTCGGAGCAAGCACACCTGCGGGAGAATAACGCGGGTCATTTATAAGCAGAGGATTCTCGTCCCCCGCCCATTTAATCGAATACGGCGGATTGGAAACTATAAGCTCAAAAGGCTCGTCATCCCAATGTTGCGGATTTATAAGCGTATCGTCGCAAGCTATATCGAAATACTCTGAATCTATACCGTGTAAAAACATATTTATTCTGCATAAGTTATAAGTTGTTATATTTATTTCCTGCCCGAAAAATCCTTTTTCTACTTTGTCCTTGCCCAAAATTTTAGTAGCTTTCAAAAGCAACGAACCGGAACCGCAAGCGGGATCGTATACTTTATTGACCTGCTCTTTCCCAACCGTGCCAAGCCTTGTCAAAAGCTCCGAAACGTCCGCAGGAGTGAAAAATTCGCCACCGGATTTGCCCGCGTTTGACGCGTACATACTCATCAAATATTCATAAGCGTCGCCAAGAGCGTCCGCGTCGCGATTAGCGGCGGAGCCAAGTTTCATATCGGCGATGCCGTCAAGAAGTTTTAGCAGACGCTCGTTGCGTTTTTTGACAGAGCTGCCAAGTTTATTGCTGTTTACGTCAAAATCGTCGAAAAGTCCGATAAATTTAGCTTCTGATTCTGCGCCTTTAGCGGATTCTTCGATATGACGAAAGACTTTTTCTAAAGTTTCGTTTAAATTGTCGATGTTTTTTTTAGCGTTAAGTCTGACATTTTCAAAGAGTTCGGAAGGGAGTATAAAAAAGCCTTTGGTACGCACCAAATCTTCCCGCGCGTTTTCCGCTTCTTCATCTGATAATTTTGCGTAATCAAACTCAGTATTTCCGGCTTCAATCTCGCCTTCGTTTATAAATGCGGTCAAAGTCTCCGATATATAGCGATAAAACATAGTGCCAAGCACATAATTTTTAAAATCCCAACCATCAACCGTGCCGCGAAGTTCATCCGCTATCGCCCAAATTCTTTTATGAATTTCTTCCCGTTCCTTCTCTTTTATATCGTTAGCCATTATTCACTTCCCCCTTCAACTCTTATATTTTCTTATTTCTTCAAGACAAGCGATTTTTCCTTTAAAATATAATTATTCTTCTCTTTTTAGCAATTTAAGGTAACCTCTAAAAACCCTTCTTTTCTTTCTTTC
>JAGBKP010000147.1 GCA_017635875.1 Selenomonadaceae bacterium
AAGCTTTCACCAAACGAATATTACAAGTACATTGTCACCGGGCAATATCCTTTAAACAATATTGTTCCCACTATAAATATTATCCATTGAAAAAATTTATCCCTTTTTCTTAAAATGTCCTTGACATGGGGGACAATTCAATAAGAGATGCCTTTGACGCGGCTAATAACTTTATGTTAAGCGAAGAACAAAGACTTGCGTATATAAATCGCGAAATGGCGATAATGGATTATAATACAAATATGAGGGTGTCAAGAGAAGAAGGCATACAAAAAGGCATACAAAAAGGCATACAAAAAGGCATATCTCAGGTAGTGCTTGAATTATTGAAAGCAAAGCAACCGGTTTCGTTTATAGCGCAAATATCAAAATTTTCTCCCGAACAAATATATGAGATAGCAAAAACGAATGGTATTTCCTTAATTCACGATAAAGATTTTAAATAATTTTGTGAGGCATTTTAAACATATAAATTAAAGTGATTTTGGAGGCAAGTAATGTTTAAAGTTTTAACAAAAAAAGAAACATCGCCCGGCGTGTTTTTTATGAACATCGACGCGCCGCGCATCGCGAAAAAGGCGCAGGCGGGGCAGTTTATCGTGCTTCGCGTGGACGAAAAAGGCGAGAGAATCCCTCTTACCATCGCTGATTTTGATAGGGAAAAAGGCACAATCCTTTTGGTTTTCCAAGTCATCGGCGCGTCTACTATGGAACTTTCCGCGCTTAACGTCGGGGACAGTATTTTAGATTTCGTGGGGCCGCTGGGTACGCCTTCGGAGATTAAAAAATTCGGTACCGTCGTTGTCGTAGGCGGCGGTATCGGAGTTGCACCCACTTTTCCCGTGGCAAGAGCAATGAAAGAAGCGGGCAATAAAGTTATCGCCATTATGGGAGCGCGTTCAAAAGATATTCTCGTTATGGAAGACGAAATGCGCTCTGTCGCAGATGAAGTTATCGTCACGACAGACGATGGCTCGTACGGTATCAAAGGCTTTGTGACTAACGGAATAGAAACTCTCGTTAAACGCGGCGAACATATAGACCAAATTACGGCAATCGGTCCCGTTATTATGATGAAAAGCGTGGTCGATTTTACGCGTCCATTAAATATTAAAACCGTTGTAAGTTTAAATCCCGTAATGGTTGACGGTACGGGAATGTGCGGCGGTTGCCGTGTTATGGTTGACGACAAGATGAGGTTTGCCTGTGTGGACGGTCCTGAGTTTGACGGTCATAAAGTCGATTTTAAAGATTTAATGCTTCGTCAAAAAACTTATCGCGCCGAAGAGTCCGTAGAAAAAGACCACATCTGCCACATCGGTTTGGGGAGGGATTGAAAATGGCGGTAAGTATGAAGAAACACGAAATGCCGGTACAAGACCCCAAAGAACGAGGCAAAAATTTTAACGAAGTGGCTTTGGGTTACGACGAAGAAACAGCGGTAGCGGAGGCGGAGCGTTGCCTTCATTGTAAAATTCCGAAATGCAGAGAAGGTTGCCCCGTCGCGGTGCATATTCCCGAATTTATCGAGAAAATCAAAGAACGCGATTTTAAGTCCGCTATAGATATTATTCACGAAACCAACAGCTTGCCCGCTATCTGCGGCAGAGTTTGCCCGCAAGAAAATCAATGCGAAAAACATTGCGTTTTGGGGATTAAAGGCGAGCCTGTCGCTATAGGAAGATTAGAGAGATTTGCTGCCGATATGGCAAAAGACGAAGAAATAAAGTCCATCGAATACGCGCCCAACGCGAAAAAAGTTGCGATAATAGGCGCAGGTCCTGCGGGACTTACTTGCGCCGGAGATTTGGCGCATAAGGGGTATAGAGTTACAATTTTTGAAGCTCTTCATAAAGCGGGCGGAGTGCTTTCCTACGGCATACCCGAATTTCGTCTGCCTAAAGATAAAGTGGTTGCAAAAGAAATAGAAAAAATCGAAAAACTCGGCGTAAAAATCGAAGTAAACAGCGTTATAGGCAGACTTTACACCGTTGACGAGCTTATGGAAGAAGATGGATTCGACGCGGTGTTCATCGGCACGGGCGCGGGACTTCCAAAATTTCAGGGAATACCCGGGGAAAATTTAAGCGGCGTATATTCGGCGAATGAATTTTTAACCCGTTGCAATTTGATGAAGGCTTACGATTTTCCGAACTACGCAACGCCTATCAAAGTAGGCAAAAAAGTTGCCGTTATAGGCGGCGGAAACGTTGCTATGGACGGCGCAAGAACCGCGCTTCGCCTTGGCGCGGAAAATGTATATATAGTGTATCGCCGCTCAATGGAAGAACTTCCTGCGCGTAAAGAAGAAGTGGAGCACGCAAAAGAAGAAGGAATAGAGTTTAAAATCCTCACAAATCCAACGGAAATTTTAGGTGACGACAACGGTTTTGTAACGGGACTGTGCTGCGTTAAAATGGAACTCGGAGAACCCGATGCCTCGGGACGCCGTCGCCCGATAGCCGTTGAAAATTCGGAATTTAACCTTGATGTCGATACGGTAATAGTCGCTATCGGCACGGGCGCAAATCCCATCATCGCAAACACAACGAAGGGCCTGGACACCGATAAACACGGGCACATCATAGCGGACGAAAAAACGCTCGCAACGAGTAAAGAAGGAGTATACGCGGGAGGAGATATAGTAACGGGCGCGGCTACGGTAATACTTGCGATGGGCGCGGGAAGAACTGCGGCAAAATCCATTGACGCGTATTTGAAAAATAAATAGCTAAATCTAGTTTAATCAGCGTATACTTAAGGCAACCTCTTTGTTATTTTTTTATATATGCCATTAAATTGTTTCGGCCGCTTTTTGTTATTAAAGGAAAAGCGGCCGATATTTTTTCGGAAAAATAAAAAATTAAAAAAAAAGAAGGAGTTTTTATATTTTGCTAGAAATAAGAGAGTATATGAATTAGAATTGGTATGGGGGCGAACTTAATGGCACAACCAGAGAAAAAGAAAGTCGAGAACAAAGGAATCCTCCTTGAAACCGGCACAAACGAGTTCGAGATAGTCGAATTTAGCATAGGAAAAGTAAATTATGGTATAAACGTCGCAAAAGTACGCGAGGTTATCACTCGTGCGCCTATCACGGGTATGCCACAAGCGCATCCATATATCGACGGCTTGTTTACCCTTCGCGGGAAAGCTATGCCCCTTGTAAATCTTCCTCGTTGTTTAAATGTGCAGTCTAGCGATGTTCCTAAAAATGTAATTGTTACCGAAATAAACAACTACGATATTGGTTTTTTGGTTGAAAATGTGTATCGCATACATCGCATCTCCTGGCGTGATATGGAGCCTGCGCCGGAGGTTGGCGATCAAAGCCGCGTTGTGGGTATTATCAAAATGGAAGACCGCATAGTGCTTCTTCTTGATTTTGAGACCATTATCGCGGAGATTAACCCCGAAATTAACGCCAAACTCACCACTTTTGAAGAGGCTACGGAAGACATTAAAGACCAGCGTTCGGATGTTCATGTAGTCGTAGCGGAAGACTCCGCTATGCTTCGCGATTTGCTCGTTACCACTCTTCACGAATCCGGCTATCGTTTCGTTCGCGATTTCGGAAACGGTCAAGACGCTTGGGATTATCTCTTGGGACTTTCCAAAAAACCGGGACCCATCGAAAATCATGTGCGTATTATTGTTTCCGATGTTGAGATGCCGAAGATGGACGGTCATCGCTTGTTAAAGCTTGTGCGCGAAAACGAGCGACTTTCCGGCGTTCCGTTTGTGCTTTTCAGTTCTCTTATAAGCGAAGAAATGAAACGCAAAGGCGAAGACCTTGGCGCAAGCGGACAGATTTCAAAACCTGAGATAAATCAGCTTATAGGACTTCTTGATAATTTAATCTTTGGAAAACCTATTCGTCAGTCCGATAAAGACGAAGAATAAACATAAAAAAACCGCTTCCAAAGCGGTCAGACTGTAGACAAAACGGGTTTTCCTCGAAAGATGAGGAAAACCCGTTTAATTTTTGTTACCATGAAATTATACAAAATAAGGAATAAAATATAACTTTTACGTAAACTCTCCCTTCCTTTCTTTTTCCAAAGTGCTA
>JAGBKP010000148.1 GCA_017635875.1 Selenomonadaceae bacterium
GAGTGGACGGACCAACGGTGTACCGGTTATGTCGCCAGACGTACAGCCGGGTAGCTGCGTCCGGAAGGGATAAACGCTGAAAGCATCTAAGCGTGAAGCCTGTCTTAAGATGAAGTATCTCATTGGTAACAAGTAAGACCCCTTGAAGAATACGAGGTAGATAGGATACGAGTGGAAGTACGGTAACGTATGCAGCATAGTATTACTAATCGGTCGAGGTCTTGTCTATATGTAGCGAAACTTAAAATGTTGATTTCTTATCCTTCTAGTTAGTTTTGAGTGTGCAAAGCACACAGTAACCCATAAGCTCTAACCCCATAAAAATGGGGGGGCAAGGGGGACAAGTTCCCCTTGCAGGGTCAAGGGACAGAGTCCCTTGTGGGTTTGGGCGAAGCCCAACAATATATCCGGTGATGATACCTTGATGGAACACCTGTTCCCATACCGAACACAGCAGTTAAGCATCAAGAGGCCGAAAGTACTTGGTTGGAAACGACCTGGGAGGATAGGTAGTTGCCGGTTTAAAATCCCTTCAAGCGTTCGCTTGAAGGGATTTTTTTTAAGGTTGTTATTTTAGACGATAAACAAGCGATTTTATAATTTACTCGCCTTCGGGCGAGTTTTTTTATCGGAGATGGGTTTTATTTATTGTTTGTTAGCGGATTTGCCTGCTTTTTTCGCCTTTTTTATTACGAGAAATATTTTAAACTAAAAATGAGTGTAATAAAAGGATTTTTTAAATAAAAGTCGAAGTAATTCTTGTAAAATAGATTTTTAATTTGAGGAGGTAATTTAATGAAGACTTGGGTTTGCTCGGTTTGCGGCTGGATATACGACGAAGCTAAGGGCGACGCGGATAACGGACTTGCCGCAGGCGTGCCTTTTGCCGATTTGCCGGACGATTTTGTTTGCCCTCTTTGCGGCGTAGGCAAGGATATGTTTGAAGAACAGTGATGTTGTTATTTGTTTGGCGTATGGATTCATACGCGTTTTGTAAGATAGAGGAGGAAAATTTTTATGAAAGTAACGGTAGTTGGCGCGGGTAACGTAGGAGCGACGGTTGCAAATGTGCTTGCGGCGAAAAACGTTTGTTCGGAGATTGTGCTTTTAGACATAGTCGAAGGTTTTGCGGAAGGCAAAGCTATGGACATTATGCAGACCGCGCATATGTTAAATTTTGACACGAAAGTAAAAGGCGCGACGAGCCCTGTTGACGCTCCCGATTATTCGGCGACGGCAGACTCCGACGTTATCGTTATAACTTCCGGTATTCCCCGTAAACCCGGTATGACCCGCGAAGAGCTTATCGGCGTAAACGCAAAAATCGTTAAAGGCGTTGTAGACCAGTCCTTAAAACATTCTCCCAACGCTATCTTTATTATAATATCCAATCCTATGGACGCTATGACTTATCTTACGCTTAAAGATTCCAAACTTCCCAGAAATCGCGTAATCGGCCAGGGCGGTATGCTCGATTCGAGCCGTTTCCGTTATTATATCACCGAGGCTTTAAATAAAGCGGGCTTTTCGGCAACCGAAACCGATGTTGACGGCATGGTAATAGGCGGACACAGCGACACCACTATGGTTCCTCTTGTTAGCCTTGCGACTTATCGCGGCATTCCCATTAAAGAGCTTTTAAACGACGACCAGATTAAAGAAGCCGTTGAAGCAACAAAGGTAGGCGGCGCAACTCTTACAAAACTTTTAAAGACTTCGGCTTGGTATGCGCCGGGCGCAGCGGCTGCCGCAATGGTAGAGGCTATCGCTCTTGATTCCAAAAAGCTTATGCCCTGCTGCGTAGCTCTTGAAGGCGAATACGGCGAGAGCGACCTTTGCATTGGCGTTCCTGTTGTGCTTGGCAAAAACGGTATGGAAAAAATCGTCGAATATAAACTTCCCGCTGACGAAAAAGCAAAATTCGACGAAAGCGTTAAAGCCGCAAGAAACACAAACTCTAAACTTGGCGACGCGCTTAAATAATTTAATCAGCGTATACTTAACGGTAAAAACCGCTCTCATATTGGGGCGGTTTTTTTTTTATAACATTTTTTATAAATTTTGTTTATAAATTTTGTTAAATTTAAAATTTTTTCTTTAAAAATATTCAAAAAAGTGGTAAAATCTACAATGTGTATTTTGCGTAAATGATAGATACCATATATAGGAGTAAAATTATGCTTGAAAAGATAATGAATTCGCCGAATTTGAACTATTTGCCGAGGGGTCTTGAAGCCTCCACGCTTCGTCACGAGATTATAAGCCACAACCTTGCAAACGTAAATACGCCTAAATTTAAACGCAGCAGCGTGGATTTTGAAGACCTGCTTGCAAAAGAAATCGCGCCAAAAGAGGGCGATTATCCTATGGCGCTCACGCACGATAAGCATATACGCCCCGGTTATCCGAGAAAACGCGCCGAAGCGACCGTGCGCCTAGAGAATGACGACACCATGCGCGTTGACGGAAACAACGTGGATATTGATATGGAAATGGCAAATTTAGCTAAAAATCAGCTTTATTATAACGCTCTTGCCACTCAGTTAAGAGGATTTGTAAGAGGCATCAAGGAAGTAATAACGAGCGGACAATCTTAATAACAGGAGGTAAGTTTAATGGGAATGTTTATGGGAATAGACGCATCGGCTTCCGGTATGACGGCGGAACGCTTAAGAATGGACGTTATCTCAAACAATATCGCAAATGCAAATACCACAAGAACCCGCGAGGGTGGCGCGTATCATAGGCGCTATGTTGTGTTTCGTCCGCGCGGAAACAAGATAGATACCGCGAGTTTTGAATATTTTATGCATAAGGCGGAGGAGAGAAACAAACCCGGAAACGGCGTCAGAGCGGTTGAAATCCGCGCGGACGACGCGACGGGTCCGCTGGTATACGACCCGGGGCATCCTGACGCCAACGCGGAAGGTTACGTTGAAAGACCGAATGTGAATATAGTCGCCGAGATGGTGGATATGATAACGGCGTCAAGAGGTTACGAAGCGAACGCAACGGCTATAAACGCGGCTAAAAGTATGACTATGAAGGCTCTTGACATTGGCGCAAATTGATTGAGGTGAAGATATGGAAATGGAACGACTTCAGATGACGCCCGTACGCGCTGTTACAATGCACGCGGAAAGTCATCTTGGTGAAACCGAAGAAAAAACTCCCGTTAAAACCTTCGGCGAATATTTGACGGATTCACTGAAAAAAGTGAACGCACTTCATCACGAAGCGGATAAATGGAAAGCCGCGCTTGCAGCGGGCAAGGTGGAAGATATTTCACAGGTCGTTGTGGCGGGGCAAAAAGCCGAAATCGCAACTCAGCTTACGCTGCAGATAAGAAATCGCGCAGTATCGGCATATCAGGAAATTATGCGTATGCAGGTGTGATTTTATAGGTCAAAGTCACATCGGGGTAGCTTTAAAAACAAAAAAAGAAGAAACATCATCGAACTTAAATTCAAAATTTAATAATTAAATGTTTGTTTTTATATTAAAATTCTTTTTCTTTCTTTTGGTTCTTTTCTTTCTTTTTCGCCTGTGCCCTTTGGGTATATAAGAAAAAGAAAGAAAAGAACGGTTTTTAAAGATTCCCATCAATGTATGCGAAGGGATGGAGTTTATGCCGGATTGGAAAGAGCGGTATCTTGCCCTCTGGAATAAATTTAGCAAACAACAACGCTATATTTTTATAGGCTCTATGGTAGCTCTGCTCCTTGCCATTGTCGTAGGCGGCTTATGGTTCGGAAGTAAGCCCGACTATGTGCCTTTATATACAAATTTAGAGGCAAAGGACGCGGGGGAAGTCACCGCAAAATTAAACGAGGCAAACGTTAGCTATCAGATAGAGGAAACAAAACGCGGCACTACCATTTTGGTGCCTGCGGGCGTTGTGCATAATACTCGCCTTAGCCTTGCGGTGGAAGGTCTTCCGCGAGGAACAAAGGGCTTTGAAATATTTGACGACAGCAAACTTGGCGTAACCGAGTTTCAAAATAAGGTAAATTACCTGCAAGCCTTACAAGGCGAACTTACGCGAACCATCGAGCAGATAGAAGCGGTGCAAAAAGCAAGGGTGCATATAGTTCTTCCCGAGGACAGTCTGTACAAAAAGAACGAAAAGCCTGCGACGGCGTCGATTATGCTTATGATGATGCCCAATCAAGAGCTGTCCAAAAAGGAAATCAAAGGAATTGTAAATTTAGTATCTCATAGCGTGCAGACCTTGCAACCGGAAAATATCACGGTGGTAGACGAAACGGGACGCATCTTAAACGACCCGGATGACGACGAGGAAGCAAGCGTTACCGCAAAAACTTTGACTCAGCTTGAAATGACGAAAAAAGTGCAGGAACGTTTGCAAAAGAACGTACAGTCTATGCTCGACCAAAGTTTAGGCGAAGGTCGCGCTTTCGTGCGCGTGAGCGTCGAGCTTGATTTTGACGACAAACACACGGATAAGCAAATCTTTACGCCTGTCGTTGACGACGCGGGCATTATAAGAAGTCAGCAGGAAATATCGGAAACTTACAGCGGCTCTTCCACCGTGCCCGGCGGCGCGGCGGGGATTCAGTCCAACGTGCCCGGGTATGTTGAAGAAGAAAACAACTCCAACGCCGATTATGAGCGTAAAGAAGCTACAAGAAATTATGAAATAAACGAAGAAAAACAAAAGATTGTAGCGGCTCCCGGCTCTATTCGCCGATTGACCGTCGCGGTTCTTGTAAACGACGACGTAACGCCCACGCAGCAGGACAGCATTTTGCGTACCGTAAGTTCCGCAACCGGTATCAACACCGACAGAGGCGACACCATATCGGTCGAGCCGTTGCCGTTCAGCACCGAGGCTGCGGATCGCCTGAGAGCTTTAGAGCAGGCGGAAAAAGATCGTCAAGATCGCATCTTCTACGCTACGGTCGGCGGTATTCTCTTGATTATCGCGCTTATTGCATTGTACTTCTACCTAAAGAGAAGAAAACGTTTGCAAGCCGAAGCTGCGGAAAGAGAACGCATCAGACTCGAACAAGAGGCGGAAGAGAGACGGCTCGCGGAAGAGCGCGCCGCTCTCATCGAAGCCGGCGAAGTGGAGAAGGAAGAGCTTACGGAAGAAGAACAAAAAGCGCTCACCGAGAAACAGCGTCTTATGGAACTTATCGACGCAAGACCTGCAGAGGTGGCTATGCTTATTAAGACTTGGCTTGCGGAGGAAGATTAACTATGGGTATGTATGACGACGATGACGAAGGCGGGCTGAGTAACCAGGAAAAGGCGGCGATACTCTTTATCGCGTTAGGTCCGGAGTATTCCGCCAAACTCTTTAAGCATATGGACGACGACGAAATCGAGCGCATAACGCTTGAAATCGCTAGCCATAAGCAGGTAAGCGCAGAGCAAAAAGCCGCTGTCATAAGCGAATTTTATCAAATGGCAATGGCGAAGGATTATATATCGACGGGCGGTCTCGAATACGCGCAAAACGTACTCGAAAAAGCTTTGGGGTCGGAAAAGGCGATGGATATCATCAATCGCCTTACCACGAGCCTGCAAGTGCGCCCCTTCGATTTCTTACGCAAAACAGATCCGAGCCAATTACTCACATTTATACAAAACGAACACCCGCAGACAATCGCGCTTATTATCGCGTACCTGGAAGCGCCGCAAGCCGCGGCTGTTTTGGGCGGACTTCCGACGGACACGCAAGCGGACGTTGCGCGGCGCATAGCAATAATGGACAGAACTTCGCCGGATATGATACGAGAAGTCGAACGCGTGCTTGAAAGAAAACTCTCAACGCTCGTAAACCAAGACTTCACTACGGCGGGCGGCGTAGAGGCGGTTGTAGAGGTGTTAAACCTCGTAGACCGCACGACGGAAAAATCCATTATGGAGGCTTTGGAAGCGGACAATCCCGAACTTGCCGAAGACATCAAGCGTCGTATGTTCGTCTTTGAGGATATTGTCAACCTCGACGACAGATCTATCCAGCGCGTATTACGCGACGTTGAAAATAAGGATTTGTCGCTCGCGCTTAAGGCGACGCCGCCGGAAGTTTCCGAGAAAGTCTATAAAAATATGTCCAAGCGCGCGGCGGATATGCTTCGCGAAGAAATTGAATTTATGGGTCCCGTTAAGATAAGAGACGTTGAGGACGCGCAGGTTAAAATCGTCGGCGTTATCCGTACCCTTGAGGAAAAGGGCGAAATCGTGGTAGCGCGCGGACAGGGGGACGATATGTTTGTCTAAGGTGATAAGTGTTCCCAAATGGAAAAACGGCGAGCTGGTCGTTAAAGACAAAGGCGACGACAACGCCAGAGACGATGCGGAAGAAAAGTTATTTACCGAAGAAATGCAAGCCGAGTTTTTAGCGAAAATCGAAGCCAGAGAGAAAGAATTGGACAGACTCACGGCAGAAGCGAACAGCGCGTTAAGCAAGGCAAAAGCGGAAGCCGAAAAAGAGAAAAAGCGAATTTTAGAGGACGCGCAAATTGAAGCGGAGGATTTAAAAGAAGCGGCAAAAGCCGAGGGACGCGAAGAAGGTCTTAACGAGGGCAGAGAAGAAGGAAAAAAACAAGCCTTGGACGAGATGAAAGACGCGATAAATTCCGCAAACGAACAGGCGATGAAAACCCTAAAGGACGCAAAGGACGCGACGCTTGATTATATGCTAAAAGCCGAACACGATATTGCTGAAGTGGTCTTAACCGTTGCGGAAAAAATTATCCCGCAGCATTTTATAGACGCGCCGCAAGTGGTTTTGCCGGCGGTTAAAGAGGCGTTGCTCCGCATAAAAGATCAAAAGGAAATCTTCGTCCACGTGCCGCCGGACAGTTACGACTTGGTGCTGATGGCGCGCGATGAATTTCGCTCACTCCTTACGGGCGGCAACGCGTCGCTTGAAATAGTGGCGGACGAGAGTTTAAAACCCGGCGATTGTTTGATAGAAACCGAAAGCGGCGCGCTTGACGCAAGGCTTTCAACGCAACTGGATCTTATTCGCGACGCAGTACGGGAAGTGCTTACATGATACCTGAACTTCAAAAAGTGCAAGACGCGGTGAATAATTGCATCTCCATAAAATTAACGGGGAAAGTGACGCAGGTCATAGGGCTTGTCATAGAGTCGAAAGGCCCCGTGGTAAGCGTCGGCGAACTTTGCTACATTCACTCTCATACTCCGAACGTGCCGCCCGTGCCGGCCGAAGTCGTAGGCTTTCGCGAAGGCTACGTTATGCTTATGCCCGTCGGCGAAATGCAGGGAATAGGACCCGGTTGCGAAGTCGTGTCCGCGCAAAAAATGCTCCAAGTTAAAGTAGGCGATATGCTTTTGGGACGCGTTTTGGACGGACTTGGAAATCCTATGGACGATTTAGGCCCGATAATATCTGATGTCGAATATCCTCTGCAAGCTCCTCCGCCTCCGCCGCTAACCCGTCCGCGCATACACGAATCCCTTTACGTAGGAGTTCGCGCCATTGACGGGCTTATTACCATGGGAGACGGACAGCGAATAGGCATAATGGCAGGGTCGGGCGTCGGAAAATCCACGCTCCTTTCGATGATAGCCAGAAACACCGAAGCGGATATAAGCGTTATCGCTCTTATCGGCGAACGCGGACGCGAGGTGCGAGATTTTATAGAGCGCGATTTAGGCGAAGAAGGCTTAAAACGCGCGGTTGTAGTTGTAGCTACAAGCGATCAGCCCGCGCTTGTCCGCATAAAAGGCGCGCTGACGGCGACTGCAATAGCTGAATATTTCCGCGATCAAGGGCATAAAGTAATTCTAATGATGGATTCGGTGACGCGTTTTGCTATGGCGCAACGCGAAGTGGGACTCACCATAGGCGAGCCTCCCGCAACGCGCGGCTATACGCCGTCTGTGTTCGCGCTTTTGCCGAGACTATTAGAGCGCGCAGGCACAAGCGAACGCGGCTCTATAACGGGAATATACACCGTGCTTGTTGACGGCGACGATATGAACGAGCCTATAGCGGACGCTGTGCGCTCCATATTAGACGGGCATATAGTGTTGTCCCGCGCCATAGCGGCGCAAAATCATTTTCCCGCGATAGACATTCTTCCAAGCGTCAGCCGCGTTATGAACGAAGTAGTAACAAAGGAACACTTAAAAGCGGCGCAGAATATGCGCTCCCTTATGGCGGTGTATAAGGACGCGGAGGATTTAATACACATAGGCGCGTACGTCAAAGGCTCAAGTAAAAAAATAGACGAAGCGATAGAAAAAATAGACAGTATAAACGATTTTCTCTGTCAGGATATATTTGAAGTTGACACTTATGAAACTACCGAAAGCAAACTGATAGGCATAAGCGGACAAAGATAGAAAACCAAAAGCAACAGAATTATTCAACAGAGTTTATTAAAGTTTTTTCTCTCTCTTTCTTTTCTTTGCTACTTTCTTTTCTTTCTCTCTCTTTTTTTCAAAAAAGAGAGAGAAAGAAAAGAAAGTAGATAAGCAATCAGAATAAAGAGAAAAAGATGAAAAAATTCAAATTTCAGCTTGAAACGCTTTTAAAAGTTACAAGAATGAAAAAAGAGGACGCGGAGGTGCGTTTTGCGGAGGCTTCTAGGAAACTTGAAGACCAAAGGGCGCATCTGCAGATGCTTTTGGAAGAGATGCAAAAAGGGCAGAACGATTACGAAAGCATCTCTAAAGAGGGGAAAAAGGTAACGATCGGCGCGCTTATGACCTTTAACAGTTTTTTTGCTTGGAAGCGCGAACAGATAGAGATGCAACAACAACTTATATTGCAGTCTAAAGGCGAAAAACAAAAACGACTGAAAGAACTTATGGACGTTATGAGTTATTTGAAGAGTATTGAGCAACTAAAAGAAAAACGGTTGCAGGAATATAAGGAAGAGATGTTGCTGGAAGAGCAGAAAATGCTGGACGAACTTGGAACGCAACTTATGATGAGAAATAAGGCTAATTAGGAGGAAAAAATATGGTACCCGTAGATATGACCGCTATTGCGGACGTGAGGGAAAGAATTTCCGCCATTCAAGAGCGTATGGGGCTTGGAAATAAAGTCCCGGGAATGGATTTTGACCGCGCGTTGAAAAAAGAGATGACGAAACTTCAAAAGACAGCGGAAGCAGCCTCCGCCCTTCCGAACAATATCAGAAATACGGTAGCGGAAGCGAGAAAAAAAGCTGAAACAGAAGCCGCAAAAGAGCAGGCGGCAATCGCAGGCGGCGTAATAAGCGCGCACGAAAACACGGGCGGCACGCTCCAAAGCTATATGGACGAGGCGGCGGCAAAATATAACGTAGACAACAAATTGCTTTCCGCTGTAGCGGAAGTTGAATCGGGGCTTAACCCCGACGCAATATCCGGCGCGGGCGCGATTGGCGTTATGCAGCTTATGCCCGACACTGCCGCGTCTTTAGGCGTAAATCCATACGATACGAAACAAAATATCGAGGGCGGCGCGAAATATTTAAGGCAAATGCTTGACGTTTTCGGCGGCGACGTTTCTAAAGCTCTTGCCGCATACAACGCGGGACCGAACGCGGTAAAATCATACGGCGGCGTGCCTCCATACGCAGAAACACAAAATTACGTGAACAGAGTCCTTGATATTTATAGGTGATTGTTTAGTCTACTTTCTTTCTTTTCTCTTTTTTTGAAAAAAAAGAGAAAAGAAAGAAAGTAGCAAAGAAAGAAAAGATAAAAAAACTTTATTATTTAATTTTTTCAGTATTCATTTTCGTATGTAGTTTTTTATATATTAAAATTTTTTCTTTTCTCTTTTTCTTTGTTACTTTCTTTTTCTCTTTTCTTTTTTATCCTCCGCAAGGGAGGACAGGTAAAAAAGAAAAGAGAAAAAGAAAGTAAATAATAGGCGGCATTTTGGGCAGGTGATTAAATGGCAAAGAAGAAGAAAAAGAGCAGGATATTTTTGAAGCTTTTTATATTCTTTTTTCTCCTGCTTGCTCTTGCTATCGGCAGTTTTGTGCTTGGGATTTATTATGGGCTGATAGATACGCAGGAAATTAACGAAAAGTACGCTTTGTACGAATATCCCGTTGTAGGGCAATATTTTGTGAAACCGGAGAGCGCGGAAAATAAAGTTGAAGAACAGCCGAAATCTGCGGAAGAGGAAAAAACGAAAGCAGAGGAAAAGAAAGAGGAAGAAAAACCGCCCGAACCGAAAAAAGTGACGCTTACTAAAGAAGAACTTCAAAAACAACAAGCGGCAAGAGAAGCCGCAGAAAAAAAGCGCGTGTCTAAACTTGCGAGACTTTACGGACAGATGAAACCGCAAGAGGCGGCGGACGCTATGGTAAATCTTGACGAAGATTTGACCGTCGCGATTTTGCAGCGTATGGACGAGGCGCAAGCGGCAAAAGTGCTTGCAAAATTCGACGCGGCAAAAGCGGCGTCTTTGACGGAGATTATTTACGCGGGCAAACAGAGCAGTATAATCGTGCCGGGCGACGCAGGTACGCATTAAAATTTGCAATAAAATAGTTACTATTCGCGGGAAGTTTTCGTTTTGTTGCTCCCTCCGCCCTTCGGACACCTCCCTCAGAGATGGAGGCAAGTCTCGCCCTCCTCTTTGAGGAGGGATGCCGCAAAGTGGCAGGGAGGAGTTCAAGCGACTGTGAATAGTAACATAAAAATAAGCCGAACAATTTGCTGTTTTAACAAATTGTTCGGCGGTTTTTATTTTTCAAACATCTCAAAAAGTTTTTCGTCTTTCCACGAATTTACTATCATAATGTTTTGCGCTTTTTCTGCGTCGCCTTTAAACCAAATAGGCGTCAGTCCGCTGTATTTTGCGCCTAAAACGTCTCTTTCGTAGCCGTCGCCAATAAAAGCTACGTCGCGAGTTCGCATTTCAAGTTTGTCTAGGAGCATTTGCACGGGTACTGCGCTCGGCTTTTCCGCTCTTGCTTCTTCGCTTGTAACTATCGCGTCGAAGTACTTT
This sequence comes from Selenomonadaceae bacterium, assembly GCA_017635875.1. Taxonomy (GTDB): domain Bacteria; phylum Bacillota; class Negativicutes; order Selenomonadales; family Selenomonadaceae; genus RGIG9201. Next base: position 10,958 of record JAGBKP010000148.1, read on the forward strand.
GAAATGCCAAGCGCGCGGATTTTTTGAAATTGCACTCTTGCAAGCATATCCGTGCATATCGCAAGTTTTACGCCCATTTCTTTTAAGCGCGTCAAAGCCTCTTCCACGCCGTCAAAGAGCGTCATGGAGCTAAAAAACGCGCTCCAATACGCTTCGTAGAGAGTAAGCGCGACGGGCATAGGCGATTTTCCCAAAAGCTCCGCCGTCATCTGCGCATAGAGCATACGATTGTGAGAAGACGCGCGCCTTCTGTGCCGCTCTTGTACGGTATCTCTTGCTTTCAGATAATTTTCGATAAAAAGTTCCTTTGATACGTTTAATTCTTTTGCGCCCGCTTCGACAAGTTTTGCAAAGGCGACTTTGTCCGCGGCGGTATAGTCGTATAAAGTGTTGTCCAAATCTATGATGAGGGCTTTTTTCATATTACACCTCGAAGTTTAAATCCGTGTGTTTAGAGAGCGGCAACGCGTTTTTATCCTTATCGGATAAAATTTTCGGCTCTATTTCCCAGTTTACGCCTATTTCGGGGTCGTTCCAAAGCACGCCGCCTTCGGCTGTTTTCTCGTAAAAATTGTCCGTTTTGTATTCCACTTCAACGTTATCCGTAAGCGTTATAAAACCGTGCAAAAATCCACGCGGTATAAAGAGGGCGCAGTGGTTTTTTTCCGATAAACGGACGCTCACCCATTTTGCGTAGTTTGGCGAGCCTTTCCTTATGTCAACCGCCACGTCTAAAATTTCGCCGCGTGTGCAACGGAGCATTTTCGCCTGTGAATACGGGTTAAGCTGATAGTGCAGTCCGCGCAGAGTGCCTTTGTCCTTTGAAAAAGAGTGATTGTCCTGCACAAAATTTGCGCGTATTCCCGCTTTTTCAAAATCGCGCTCGGAATAGCTTTCCATAAACCAACCGCGTTCGTCGCCAAAAACCTTCGGCTCTATCAGATAGACGCCCTTAAGCGCTGTTTCCGTGATTTTCATAATCTGTCTCCTTAAATTTTTTTATAATTATATCACAGTTCGCCAAAATAAAAAATAGCGAATTTTTTTGTCATAATTTTTAATCGCCGGCATATATGAATACGTAAAGTTAAGAAACAAAGAACATTAACCGAAAGGGAGAGGATTACAATGTTAAAAAATAATGCAAAACTTAACCAGAACGAACTCAACTGCGTAGTCGGCGGTACGGTCGCAGAATTCATTGAAATAATGGACGCTGTCGCCGGTAGTCGTAAAGCTCTGGACGGTGTTCCCAGCGCTCTTTGCAGCGTATTGGATATGTTAGGACCCGCGGGAATGATCGGCAAATCCGCGGTTATTGCCGCCGCGGCTACGCCTTTGGAAAAAGCCTTAAAGAAGGATTTAAACATCGACGCGTACATCAGCGTAGGCTGGGCCGGCACAGGCTTCCGTTCCACTCACAACAGATACTCCATAAACGGCAAGAGCATTTCCCATCAAGAAGTTCTCGATATGATTAGAGCGGCGTAACGGCGAACAAAACAAAAAATCCTGTCCGAAAAAGGGCGGGATTTTTTGTTTTTTATACATTCGCCTAATTCATACGAAAGGGTAAATTTTTTTAATTTTTTTGTCATAATTTCATACTTGCGGCATATATTGTATTGAAAGGAAAAATAAAACAAAGGAGGGAACGAAAATGAACGATGCGATGCTTGAAAAAGAACTTGAAAATTTCGATTATTCGACGGTACACCCCGTAAAAGAGAAGATTTTAAACGATTTGCTTAAAATGCAACGCGAAACCAAAGCAGAGCCGCGCATAGCGCGCTCAATGTCGTTAAAACGCGTAGATTTAGAAAGCCTTAACTACGTCGCCGCTGCGGGAGACGCAAGCACAGAAGGCCAAAAGGTTGCAGACGACTCAACGACGTTCATACAGCGTCATTTCAAATAATGGATTGAAATAACAAATAAAAAGCGAAAGAGGAAATCAACAAAAAAACCGTTATTGTAAAATAGCGGTTTTTTTGTTGAAAAATATTCCGATATATGATAATTTGATTTTGTTGGCATATATTTTTTTAGGAGTAAGAAAATGCTTAAAAAACTTGAAATCAATATGGCGAGTACGCCGAAAGACGCCGCGTATTGGAATAATTTGGCAAAATTTGCCATAGAAGACGAGGCGGCTTTAACAGAAATTTACAATTTCTTCTTCGGTAAAATCTATAAATTTTTGCTGATGAAACTACGCAATACGGACGCGGCGGACGATTTAGCCGGCAACGTCTTTATGAAGATGTATAAGAGTTTGGACAGTTTCGACCCTCAAAAGGCGTCGTTTGCAACGTGGCTTAACCGCATAACGGCAAACGAAGTAAAAATGTATTTTCGCGCTAAGTCGCGACACGACGATAAAGAAACATCGTGGGACGAAAATTTTAATCCCGCAGCAGACGAAAATCTCGAACCGGAAAAACAAGTTTTGTCAAAAGAACGGGCAAGCGAAATCAAATCCGCGTTAATGACTCTGCCGGAACGCGAAAGAGCAGTAATAGAAATGACTTATTGGCTAAACTTAAAGCCCAAAGAAATCGCAGATTCTTTGGGCTTGACTCCAAACCATGTAAGCGTAATTTTACGCCGAGCAAAACAGACGTTGAGGGATTGCTTAAGTTAACTCCCTCTTTGAGGGAGGCGCCCAAATGGCGGAGGGAGTAACAAAACGAAAACTTCCAGTGAATAGTAATAAACGCTTTACTTTAGAGCGGAAAAAGCTATAATATATCATAGATGTTTACTGTTTAAAAAGGGAAAATACTATGAGCAAAAATTTTAATTTAAAAGCCTATCTTGTGATAGGCGAAGAAAATACAAAGGGCAGAGCCGTCGAAAACATAGTTAAAGACGCCGTTGACGCGGGATTTACTATGGTACAAATCCGTTCAAAAGTAGCTTCCGCAAGAGATATTATAGAGTGCCTTCGCGCATCTGCCGACGCTGTAAAAAATTCGGCGAACGAGGCGACTCTAATCGTAAACGACAGGCTTGATATTTTTTTGGCGGCAAAAGATATGGGGATAAAAGTGGACGGGCTCCACTTGGGGCAAAAGGATATTCCGCCAACTACGGCAAGAAAATACATAGGAGAGGGCGCGGTTTTGGGAGTTTCTGCAAGGGCGTACGAACTTATTGATTACGTGAAAAACGCGGACACATCTTTTATAGACTACTTTGGAGCGGGCCCATTACATCTTACGCCCACTAAACCGGACGCGGGAAAGAGAGCGGACGGAAGTTTTGAAACGAGAACTTTAAGCGAACTTACGGAACTTGCAAAGATAAGCAAAATCCCCGTAGTTGTGGGCGGCGGCGTTAAAGCGAACGATTTGCCGAATTTAAAAAAGACGGGCGTAGACGGATTTTTTGTGGTGTCTGCGGTTGCGGGAGCCGAAAATCCGTATCTTGCCGCAAAAGAAATGGTGGAGGTTTGGGATAAACTATGACGAAAAACCGCTATGACGAACTTTTAACGGAACTTAAAAAATATGATTCCCTAGCCGTCGCGTATTCGGGCGGCGTAGATTCGACGCTTCTCGTAAAAGCGGCAAAAGACGCGCTTAACGATAAGGCTGTGGCTATTACGATTAAAAGCGAATTTGTGCCGTTAAACGAATTTGAAGAAGCGACGACTAACGCGCGCGAAATAGGAATCAAACATATCGTAATTCCTTTTCATCCGTTAGATTACCCCGATATTTGGCAAAATCCCAAAGACAGATGTTATCACTGCAAGCAGGCGATTCTATCCGTTATTTTGGAAAAAACGGAAGAGCTTGGAATTAAAGTTTTAGCGGAAGGCTCGAACGCGGACGATTTAACGGATATTCGCCCGGGTTTTAAAGCCGTGCGGGAATTTGGCGTAGTAAGTCCGTTTTTAAGCGTTAATTTTACTAAAAAAGAGATACGGGAAATTTCAAAAGCGCTCGGGCTTAAGACTTGGAACAAGCCTTCCGCGGCGTGTCTTGCGTCGCGTATACCGTACGGAGACATTATTACCAAAGAGTCGCTTGAAAAAATAGAAAAAGCCGAGATGATACTTTCGTCTTTGGGGTTTAGCGGCGCGAGGGCGCGCTTGCACAAGAATTTGGCGCGAATAGAGATTATGCCCGAAGACTTCGATACGTTTTTCGCTAAACGCGAGAGAATAGTCTACAGCCTAAAAGATGTGGGATTTACGTATATCGCGCTTGACTTAAAAGGGTACAGACGCGGGAGTATGAACGAAACTTAACTATTCGATATGCCCGACCACGAAAAAAGTGCCGCGAGCTTGGGCGCAGAGATGATTTTCGTCGTCAAAAATATCGCAAGTGCAAGAAAGCGTCCTGGAACCGTTATGAAGAGCGGAAGCGACGGCGCGAAGCCTTGTCCCTATCGGCGCGCTTTTTAAGTAGCTGATATTTGCCTCAAGCGTAACCACTTTTTTGTTCAGCGCGAAACATATCGCGCCCATAGCGGAATCGGCAAGCATCATATAAGACCCACCATGGCAAATCTCATAGCCGTTGGTGGTTTTTTTGTCGATGGGAAGTCCTAAAACAACTCTGTCCTCTCCGCAAAAATCCATAACAATGCCGAGATTTTTGACGGCGGGAGACTGCTCTATTATGTGAGAGCGAACTTTTTCTTTGAATTCTTCGGTAAGCATTTTAATTCTCCTTTAAAATATTTTATCAAAAACCCTACTTTCTTTTTCTTCTTTCTTTTTTGCCTGTCCTCCCTTGCGGAGGGAAAAAAAGAAAGAAGAAAAAGCACTCAAGAGTATAAGAAATTCTAAATAGTAAACTATTAAGAATTTCTAAAAAGTAGC
>JAGBKP010000014.1 GCA_017635875.1 Selenomonadaceae bacterium
AAAGTTTTCTTTCTCTCTTTTCTTTTTTGTTACTTTTTTCTTTTCTCTCTTTCTTTTTCAAAAGAAAGAGAGAAAAGAAAAAAGTAAACACAATTCATTTTCGGAGAAAAACTATGCTTATAAATTTTTCAAATCACCCGTACGAAACTTGGAGCGAGGATATGCGGCGCGCGGCGGCAAAATACGGCGAAACGGTAGATTTTCCCTTTCCGCAGCTTGAGCCTGACCTTTCCGTTGACGAATTAAGGGAACTTGTCGCGACTCTGGCGGAAAAAATAGAGGCTATGCGCCCCGAGGCGGTCTTTGCGGCGGGGGAATTTACCCTGCTCTTTATGATGGTCGACAAACTTCTAACCGACGGCTTGAAGGTTATTTGCTCCTGCTCAAAACGCCTGACCACCGAAACGCGCCTCCCAAACGGCGCAAACGAAAAAAAATCCGTCTTCGTTTTCGAACGTTTCAGAGAATACGAATATTTTAAAATAAATTTTTAAAACCGTACTTTTCTTTCTTTTTCTTATCCCCCGTAAAGGGGGACAGGTAAGAAAAAGAAAGTAAACTACGATTTAACATAAGAGGTAAATTATGGACGAAAACCTTATGGACAGAGAAGTGCTTTGCATTTTGGATACCCGCAAAATACAGCGTTATGTGTTCACGAACAGTTCCTTCGGAGATACGATGGGCGGCAGCGACTTGATAAAGCATATCTTAAGCGACGCTATTCGCTTTGCGTTGGAGGATTATTCTTCGGACGAGTTTGACCTGAATAACGACCCTGACGCGCCCGTTCCGTATTTTGACAACCCGAAGATAAAGGCGCAACAGATAATTTGCGCGGCGGGCAACGCTCTTTTGCTTGTCCGAAGGGGAGAACTGGCTCAAAAAATAATACGCAAGGTTTCACGCTACTATCTGGAACACGCTTATTCGCTTGATGTGGTGGCGGCCGCCGTCGCAAAAACGGATAATTTGGACGAGGATATATTTAATCTCTACGCTAAACTCGATAAAATCAAGGCGACCGCGCATATAATCGAGCCGCAAGATACGCTCCCCGTGTTGATGAAAGAGGAGCGCACGGGGCTTCCCGTTATCGCAAAGGACGAAGAAATCGGGGATTATATTTCAAGAGCCACGCAAATACGAAGGATTGAAAGGCGCAAACGGATAAACAACGCCGATTTTGGGGAACTTCCCACCACCAAACACTTCGACGGCAAGGATTATTGGGGAGTTTTGCATCTTGACGGCAATAATTTCGGCATCAGCATAAGCGGCATATTGCAAAGCGCCGACGGCTATGCGGAGGGAATACGCGCCAGAAGGCAGGTAAACCTAAACATCGTCGAAGTCTACGAACGCCTTTTAAATAGCGCGTTAGCGGAATTAAAGGAGCTGTACGACTTAAAGCGCGGCAAAGATTGCGATTTTTCCCGCGCCTTTAAAATAGTGCATCAGGGCGGCGACGATTTGAACTGCGTCGGCGACGCGTCCCTTATGCTTCCTTTTTTGCGCCTGTTCTATAAGCATTTAAAGGGGGAATTTCTCTGGAACACTCCGAAACTAAAGATACCCCTTTATATATGCGGCGGAGTCGCATTCGTGACGAAGGATTTCAGCTTTCACAGGGCGTTCCGTTTGGCGGGGGAATGTATAAAGAACGCAAAGACTTATGCCAAAAAGCCACAAAATCTGATAAACGGGTACGCGGGAAATTGGATTGATTTTCAGATTTCCTCCGAGCCAAACGCGGAGGAACTTGACGCTTTTCGCGAAAAAGCCTACGACGCGGACGGTCTGCGTATGGATTTACGCCCGTATTCTATGGACGGCGACGACGAACGCTCTTTTTGCGCTCTGTTAAACAGAATAAAAGCATTGCGGCAATTTTCAAACGAAAAAATTCAAATGTTGCGGATGGTAAGCGGTATGGGAAAACAGACGCTTTCCCAATGGATTTCTCTGCAAAAGCAACGGGGAGAGGATTTAAAGGCTGTTTTGGGCGAACCGTTTTACACGGGCGATACAGAGCGAGCCGCTTGGTTTGACGCGACGGAGCTGATGGATTTTGCGGCGGAGGTTTAGTGATGTATACGCTGACTATTAAACTTTTGAGCGAAGTTTCCTTTGACGCCACCGTAACCGCGGCTAAAAGCTACGTTGCGGACACGCCTTGCGATTGGCTTGGGATTCCGTATATTCCCGCGTTGGAAATCATCGGCGGAAGGACTCTTCCCTACGCGGACGCGCAGATAAGCCACGGTCTTCCCGACGGCTAT
>JAGBKP010000149.1 GCA_017635875.1 Selenomonadaceae bacterium
GGCATAAAATAAAGCAAGGCAACTGTCTAACTTGCAGGGTCAAGGGGCGGCGTCGCCCCTGTGCCTTTTTCTTTTTGCTTCGTTTTTCTTTTGGGCAAGCAAAAGAAAAATGAAGACCACTAAAGTAAAATTATTTGCTAAAATTCTTCAAAAGCAAAAAAAACCAAAAAAGCCAAAAAAACCAAAAAAGCCAAAATAGCAAAAAAGCATAAACTAAGCCATAGTAGGGTCTATCCCTCTATATAAATTAAATTTCATCTAAGGAGGATTTTATGATGAACATTTTAAAGAAACTCTTGGTGGTATTCGCTCTCGTTTTGGGCGTAGGCGTTATGGGCGCAAATACTGCGGACGCAAAAGACCTTAACCTCGTCAATAAGACTGGTTACGACATCGTGGTATTAAACTGCACGCCTTCCATCAGCAACGTTTGGTACGAGGACGTTTTGGGAAACGGCATTTGGAGAAACGGCGAGACCATAACTCTTGACTTTGACCGCTGGATGCTCGCCGATACTTGGGATTTCAAAATCCACTACACCAACGGTTACTCCGAAGAATGGCACAATGTAAACGTTCGCACGGTGAATACCATTATTCTCTACAAAAACGGCACTAACGAGTATCTATAAATTAAATAAAAAATCGTCGCGGTTGCGACGGTTTTTTATTGTAAATATATTCCATTGTATGATAAAATATTCATAGAAAATTATCTTTGATTAAATTTGAGGGAGGTAATGCTATATGAATATGCAGGAAGTTTCGAGATTTTTTATTGCTCTCAGGGAAATGGGACTCACGGACAAAGAAATAGGCGACCTTATGATTTACGTCGAATCGGGTAACGACGAATACAAGCCTAAAAAACTTAATATTCAAAGAGATTAAGGGGGACGCAAGTCTCCTTTAATTTTGACAATTTTAAGGAGCTACAATATGAAAAAATCACACAAAAGCAAACTCTCGCTTGCAATTGCTCTCTATCTTGCGGCGAGCGTCAATTTTTCGCATACGGACGCTATGACAACAAGCGACGTCGGCTTTAACGGCAACAACCTTTTTGAAATTTATTATTACGGCGCGGAGGATTCGGAAAACGCGTCGGCTAAGACTTATTTTAAGGAATTTGACGGAAATCCCCTTGTCTATACGCTTAAAGACGATATAAAAGGCGGACTTAACGAAGCGTTCAGACAGTGGGCGGAGATTTTAGCGCCGGGGGCGAAAAACAAAAAGCCCGTTCAATTTTTCGTCGGCACAAACGATGTAGCAAACGCCGGCGCGTATTCCGAATCCAAAACTTACGGAGTTAAGACGAGAAATCCGAATTTCCTGCACGACGCTATTCAAAACGGCGCGGATGTTGAATGGATAGACACGATAGATTCCCTTAGGGACGGCTCTGAAAAAAATTCAGCCGCAAGAGGCTTCGGCGGTATAATTATCGGGCAGAATATCGGTGTGGACGAGGGCGACGGCAGATACGGATTTGTCGCTAATTCCGACCTTTTGCCCGTAGCGCAGGATATGAAGGGAATTGACATTATCCCCATTATGTTTCACGAGATAGGTCATAGTCTGGGGGTAGACGCTAATGATGAAACAAAATATAATCTTGGGGGTTATACCTTATATAAGTTTACGGACGACGCTTTAAACTCCAACACTTTCGGCGCGCATCTTTACGACCAAACCGGGCGGCGCGTCGATAAGACCAATCTTTGGATTATGACTCCAAAAACTTACGAACAGATTATGAAAAGCGGCTCTGCCGAAGTAATTAAGGAAGTCGAAGGAAACGCTTTTATAGTCGAAGATATAGACGCTTTGAAGGGGCGAAACGGCAAAACATATTTGAGCTTTCGCGGAGATAACGTAACGGAAGCTCTTGATGGCAAGACTTTTACCGACGTTTACGGAAATCAAATTTCGGGACTTCCCATAAACACTTGGGAGGGAAATCCGGATTTTTCACACATAGACCTTGAACGCAGCATGATGAGCCATCAGAATTACCGAAGTTACAATACCTTTATGGAAGCCGAACTCGCTCTTATGCAGGACATCGGTTATAAAATAGACCGCAAAAACTTCTACGGTCGCTCTATCTATAACAACGGGCAGACCCTCGTCAATACGCAAGGATATTCCGCGAGAAATTCCGACGGCACGGCATACGTTGACGGCTACAATACCGCGACTTACGGCGTGGGACTTCACGTTTACGGCTCTAACAATAACATCACGCAGGCGGGAAATATTTACACCAAAGGAAATGCGGCGGTGGGCGTCCGCGTGGACGGCGTGAACAATACCGTAACGGTGGCTAAGGGTACGGAAGTCCACAGCGACGGAAAATACGGCACGGGCGTTTTCGCGGCATACGGCAAAAACCACACGCTGAATATCGACGGAACGGTGACGGCGAACGGCGAAGGCGGCGTCGGCGTTTGGGCGGAGTTCGGAACGAATGCGATGGGCGCGACGACGGAATATCGCGGCTCTTATATGCGTTATAAGCGCAATATTGAAAAGGGAAAAATTGCAAAATATTATAACGTGGGCTTAAACGATATAGACGGAGGCTCGGATGATTTCAGTTTCTCCGACCTTCAAAACGGTGACCTTAACGACAAAATGGCGACCATTAACGTAAACGGATCCATTGAGGCGACGAATAGCGCGATACATATAGGCGAAGAATCTTTCGTTGACAATATAAATTTAAACGAGGGGGCAAAACTTAAAGGCGATATTACAAACAACTGGAAGAATTTTTCTGCAGACGCGGGTATATCCGATTCTGAAACCGTTACGGAAGAAATTAACGACAACGACAACAAAATATATACCGGCGGGCTTATGCTCCAATACGACGGCAAACTTATCCCTTATAAGAAATACGTCCCCAGCCTTGTGACGAATGTAAATGTAAACGCAGATATAGCGTATGACGGAAATATCAACGGCGCGGAAAATACGAAGTTGAACGTGAACAGCGGAACTCTGCTTTACGGCGGCGAAGCCGATGTGGTAAACGTAACCGTGGCGAAAAATGCGGCTGTTTTCGGCGGCAGTTACACTGTGAACGATATGACAGAGAAAATGGCGGACGGGTACAGCGACGACACCACGGGGCAGTTTATAAATCACGGAACAATCGGCGCGGCGGATAAAAATTCTGTTTTGACTATCGAAGGTAACGGCGACAACAACGCAAAACTTATCTCCGACGGAACGCTTGCAGCGGTCGGAGGCGGCTCCAGCGGCAATATCGAAGTCAAAGGCGCGGCGAATGTAGACGGCAGCACGGTGACGGCGGTAAATTATTTGCCGGAGGAAAGCGGCATCGCGCTTAAAGCGTCCGAAGGCGTAAGCGGCAATATCGCGAACGCGGGAACTTCCGCAGTTTCTGGTATGATGAACGCTGAAATAACGCAAAACGCCGACAATATCGCTATAACCGCAACCGAAGCGAACAACTTGGAAAACCCGTCAAGCGAACAAAACGAAATGTATAACGCTATGACCGCGATGCGCCGCTCTTTAAAATCTGCGGGAAATACCGGCGGGCTAAACGAAATGCGCGCTCTTTACAATCTGAATTCGACAAGCGCAAAACAAACTCTAACCGACATCGGCGGCAGCAGCGCGGCGGATATGGCGGCGGTAACTCAACAGAACAGCGCGGCGGGGAGTGCTATCGGCGAAAGGTTAAACACCGCTTTTGACTCAAAGCAAGACAACAACCTCAACAATGATATATGGGTAAATATCGGCAAACATTGGGGAGATACTAGAAACGGCGCGAACTATCACGGCACTGCTATCGCGGGCGGCTATGATAAAGCCGTGGGCAAAAACTGGAGGTTAGGCGCGTTTGTCGGCTATAATTCTATGGGATTCTCCGGCAAAAACAACGGTGGAAATGCTTACGATACCAGAGTAGGCGTATACGGTTTATATAAAAAAGGCGCGGCTGATGCGTACATTTACGCGAATGTAGGTTGGCTTAGAAACACTCATCGTCGCGGCATACCGACTTTGGGTTTAAGCGGCGAAGCGAAGAGCGGCGGTCACATCTACGAACTCGGCGGCGAATATAAGCAGGAACTTCACAACAACCAAAAACTTTGGAGAGTAAGCCCGTACTTCAATATGCAACTCTCTCAACTCCGTCAAGGCGGATACGGTGAAGAAGGGCTTGGAGTTTACGGTCATCACACGAACAGCTTAAGCAACACATATTTTGCGGGTCAAATTGGGCTTGAAATGAAACGCGTCGCAAAACTCGGAAGTTACGGCGCGCGTATCGGAGTGAAACACGCATTTAGCGGCGCGGAGCCTTCTATAAATTATCACTTTGAAGGCAACCCAAACAACAGTTACAGACTTTTCAACAAGCAAGACAAAACCCATTTTGTACTTCGCTTGTTCGGTGACGTGAACTTGGCGCAGAACTGGACGCTTGCGGGCGACGCGAGATTTCAAAAGGGCAGTCACGATAAGGATATAGCGGCTTCCATTACACTTCGCAAGATGTGGTAATACTATTTCTCGATAAAAATTTTAAATAATTTTGATAGGGAAATAGTATTACAAAAAAGAAAGAAGAAAAAGAAAGTAGGTAAGTCTACAAGCTGAAATCGTCGCGGTTGCGACGATTCAGACTGTAGACAAAACGGGTTTTCCTCGAAAGATGAGGAAAACCCGTTTAATTTTTGTTACCATGAAATTATACAAAATAAGGAATAAAATATAACTTTTACGTAAACTCTCCCTTCCTTTCTTTTTCCAAAGTGCTA
>JAGBKP010000150.1 GCA_017635875.1 Selenomonadaceae bacterium
CCTTGACGCTTGTCCCAAAGTTTCCGGCGCGATTTGCTTTAGTTTTTCCCTCGCCTCAAGCCGCAAACTTTTTACATCGTCATAATCAATATCTCTAGGTATTGCGGTATCTTCCAATTTTTGGATTTTTTTCACCATATCCTCTTGCTTTTTTAAATATCCTTCGTATTTAACAAGCGTTAAAACTTCTTCTTCCGCCGTTTTTTCAAAATCTTCTATGTTAAAAATTCGTTTAACGACTGAATAATCTATTTCCGGGCGACGCAAATATTCTTTTAATGTCAACGTATTTTTTATCGTTGGCAGATTTTCTCTTTCCAAAAGTGAAAGCGTTTCCGCGTTCGGGGTTAGTACCGTTTTTTCCAAAAGTTCGGTAAGAGCCGAAATGCGCTCCTTCTTTTTCGTAAATTCCAAAAATCTATCGTCTTTGACAAGCCCGATTTCTCTGCCTATCGGAGTTAGGCGAGTGTCCGCGTTATCCATTCTCAAAAGCAGACGATTTTCCGCGCGTGAAGTCATCATTCGATACGGCTCCAATGTTCCCTTCGTCACCAAATCGTCTATCAATACGCCTATATACGCCTCGCTTCGCTTTAGCACAACCGCAGGTTTTCCGTCCAATTTTCGCGCCGCATTTATTCCCGCCATAAGTCCTTGCGCCGCCGCTTCTTCATAACCCGACGTTCCGTTCGCCTGCCCCGCTAAAAAGAGATTTTCAATATCCTTCGATTCAAGGCTGGGTTTAAGCCGCAAGGGGTCGAAACAATCGTATTCGATAGCGTAACCGGGGCGCATTATCTCAGCGTTTTCAAGCCCCGCGATAGTTCGCAAAAAAGCGATTTGCACGTCTATCGGCATACTTGTTGACATACCCTGCACGTATATTTCATTGGTATGAAGCCCCTCAGGCTCTAAAAAAAGCTGATGGCGGTCTTTATCGGGAAAGCGCAAAATCTTTGTTTCAATGGCGGGGCAATATCTGGGGCCTATTCCTTCAATAATACCGTTTGCCATAGGGGCGCGGTGCATATTTTCACGAAGTATCTTATGGGTTTTTTCATTCGTGTATGTAAGAAAGCAAGGTCGGGTTTCAAGCGTCCTCTCCTTTGTCATAAAGGAAAAATGGTCTATAGAAGTGCCGTCCTGCCTCTCGGTTTTTGAAAAATCAATGCTTCTAGCGTCTACCCTTGCAGGCGTCCCCGTTTTAAACCTCATCAACGAAAGCCCCAACTCCGCAAGATTTTCCGAAAGTTTCATAGCGGCGCGCTGACCGTTCGGCCCCGCGTTATATGTAACTTCGCCGATAATTATACGCGAGCGAAGATATGTACCCGTCGCGAGAATAACAGCGTCCGCGTAAAATTTTTCCTTCGTTTCGCAAAGTATCCCCACGACTTTATTATTCTCGATTAAAACTTCCTCTATCAGCAGTTGTTTTACATCTAAATTATCGGTATTTTCCAGAGTTTCCTTCATTATTGTCTGATAGAGCTTTTTATCCGCTTGAGCGCGAAGCGCGCGCACCGCAGGGCCTTTCCCCGTATTTAACATACGCATCTGTATGGCGGATTTATCGGCGTTTAGCCCCATCTCCCCGCCCAATGCGTCAATCTCTCTCACCAAATGCCCCTTCGCAGGCCCTCCCACGGAAGGATTGCAAGGCATCATAGCAATATTGTCAAGCGACAGCGTCGCAAGCAAAGTCTTTTTTCCAAGCCGAGCGGCGGCAAGCGCGGCCTCTACCCCCGCGTGTCCCGCCCCTATTATTATTATATCGTAATTCATAATTTTCTCCGTTTAATTCTTATTATGGTAAACTTCTTTCTTTTCTTTCTCTCTCTTTTTTGAAAAAAAGAGA
>JAGBKP010000151.1 GCA_017635875.1 Selenomonadaceae bacterium
CCTTGACGCTTGTCCCAAAGTTTCCGGCGCGATTTGCTTTAGTTTTTCCCTCGCCTCAAGCCGCAAACTTTTTACATCGTCATAATCAATATCTCTAGGTATTGCGGTATCTTCCAATTTTTGGATTTTTTTCACCATATCTTCCTGCTTTTTTAAATAGCCTTCGTATTTAACAAGCGTTAAAACTTCTTCTTCCGCCGTTTTTTCAAAATCTTCTATGTTAAAAATTCGTTTAACGGTAGAATAATCTATTTCCGGTCTGCGTAAATATTCCTTTAGCGTCAAAGTATTTTTTATTGTGGGCAAATTTTCTCGTTCAAGCGTTGAAAGCGTCTCCGCGTTCGGGGTTAGTACTGTTTTTTCCAAAAGTTCGGTGAGAGCCGAAATGCGTTCCTTCTTTTTCGTAAATTCCAAAAATCTGTCGTCTTTGACAAGCCCGATTTCTCTCCCTATCGGAGTCAAACGGGTGTCCGCGTTATCCATTCTCAAAAGCAGACGATTTTCCGCGCGGGAAGTCATCATTCGATACGGCTCCAATGTTCCCTTCGTCACCAAATCGTCTATCAATACGCCTATATACGCCTCGCTTCGCTTTAGCACAACCGCAGGCTTGCCGTCCAATTTTCGCGCCGCGTTTATTCCCGCCATAAGCCCCTGCGCCGCCGCTTCTTCATAACCCGACGTTCCGTTCGCCTGCCCCGCTAAAAATAGATTTTCAATATCCTTCGATTCAAGGCTTGGTTTAAGCCTCAACGGGTCGAAACAGTCGTATTCGATAGCGTAACCGGGACGCATTATTTCAGCGTTTTCGAGCCCCGCGATAGTTCGCAAAAAAGCGATTTGTACGTCTATCGGCATACTTGTGGACATACCCTGCACATAGATTTCATTGGTATGAAGCCCCTCCGGCTCTAAAAAAAGCTGATGGCGATCTTTATCGGGAAAACGCAAAATCTTTGTTTCAATAGCGGGGCAATATCTGGGGCCTATTCCCTCTATAATACCGTTTGCCATAGGCGCGCGGTGCATATTTTCGCGAAGTATTTTATGGGTTTTTTCGTTCGTATATGTAAGAAAGCAAGGGCGGGTTTCTAACGTTCTCTCCTTTGTCATAAAGGAAAAATGGTCTATTGAAGTGCCGTCCTGCCGCTCTGTTTTTGAAAAATCAATGCTTCTAGCGTCTACCCTTGCAGGCGTGCCCGTCTTAAACCTCATCAACGAAAGCCCCAACTCCGCAAGGTTTTCCGAAAGTTTCATAGCGGCGCGCTGACCGTTCGGCCCCGCGTTATAAGTAACTTCGCCGATGATTATACGCGAGCGGAGATATGTGCCCGTCGCGAGAATAACGGCGTCCGCGTAAAATTTTTCCTTCGTTTCGCAAAGTATGCCCACGGCTTTATTATCGCTTATTAAAATTTCCTCTATCAAGAGTTGTTTTACGTCTAAATTATACGTATTTTCAAGAGTTTCCTTCATTATCCTCTGATACAGCTTTTTATCCGCTTGAGCGCGAAGTGCGCGCACCGCAGGACCTTTACCCGTATTTAACATACGCATCTGTATCGCGGATTTATCTGCGTTTAGCCCCATCTCCCCGCCCAAAGCGTCTATCTCTCTCACCAAATGCCCTTTCGCAGGCCCTCCAACGGAAGGATTGCAAGGCATCATAGCGATATTATCAAGCGACAGCGTAGCAAGCAAAGTCTTTTTCCCAAGTCGAGCGGCGGCAAGCGCGGCCTCTACCCCCGCGTGTCCCGCCCCTATTATTATTATATCGTAATTCATAATTTTCTCCGTTTAATTCTTATTATGGTAAACTTCTTTCTTTTCTTTCTCTCTCTTTTTTGAAAAAAAGAGA